>SYHW01000046.1 GCA_005799065.1 Bacteroidota bacterium | reverse complement strand
GGTACTGATGATGGCGGGTATTCGGGAAATCCTGATCATTTCTACGCCCCATGACCTTCCTCATTTCGAACGACTGCTCGGCGATGGTGCGCGATTAGGCTGCCGATTTGAATACAAGATTCAGGAGGTGCCCAACGGTCTGGCACAAGCCTTCGTGATTGGTGCTGATTTCATTTCAGGCGACAAATCCGCCCTGGTATTGGGCGATAATATTTTCTACGGATCGCGAATGGGTCGACTTCTTCAAGAAAACAATGATCCGGATGGTGCTGTGGTATTTGCTTACCACGTTTCGGACCCTGAGCGCTATGGTGTGGTGGAATTCGACCCTCAAATGCGTGCCCTCAGTATTGAAGAAAAGCCCAAACAACCCAAATCCAATTATGCCGTGCCTGGCCTCTATTTTTACGACCAGCAGGTAGTGGACATCGCGAAAAACCTCCGCCCATCAACCCGTGGAGAATATGAGATTACGGATGTGAACCGGATTTATTTAGAATCGGGCCAATTGAAGGTGGGCGTCTTGGACCGGGGAACGGCCTGGCTCGATACGGGCACCTTCGCTTCACTCATGCAGGCCGGTCAGTTTGTGCAGGTGATTGAAGAGCGGCAAGGGCTCAAGATTGGTTGCATTGAGGAAATTGCCTACAATATGGGGTACATCGATGCAGCGCAACTTGAGTCGATTGCCCAGCCCCTTGTAAAAAGTGGGTATGGGCAATACTTACTCAATTTGATCCAATAATCGAAGAAGCGCTTTAACTACCAACGTACAAACAAATAGCTCAAATGAGTAAAATATTGGTAACAGGCGGCTCCGGATACATTGGCTCACACACGATCGTGGCGCTTTTGGAGGCGGGATACGAGGTGGTGAGCATCGATGACCATTCCCGATCGCATGACTTCATCATGGACCGAATCGAGCAGATTACGGGCACAGAGGTGGTCAACCACCGCATCAATTTGGTTGATCGGCCCGCTCTTGAGGCATTTTTCCAACGCGAGCACCATGGCATAACCGGGGTCATTCATTTTGCAGCCTTTAAAGCGGTAGGGGAATCGAGCGCTAATCCACTGCTTTATTTTGAAAACAATCTTGTTGGCCAGATGAACCTTATGCGCTGTGTTGAGCAATACAGCATCCCCCATTTCGTGTTTTCATCGAGCTGCACGGTATACGGCAACCCAGAATCTTTGCCCGTTACGGAACATAGCCCACTTCTTGAGCCTGAATCGCCTTATGGCCGAACCAAAGTGATTGGAGAAGCCTTCTTGCGCGACTGGGTCAAGGTATCTGCCACCCGTGTAGTAGCACTCCGGTATTTCAATCCGGTGGGGGCACACCCCTCGGCATTAATTGGTGAGTTTAGTCGAGGCATTCCGGAAAACCTCCTGCCCTACATCACCCAAACGGCGGCCGGCATACGCGAACGACTCACCATTTATGGTCGCGACTACCCAACCCGCGACGGAACCTGCGTGCGCGACTACCTGCATGTATGCGACGTGGCTCAAGCGCATGTCGCTGCAATCAGGCATTTGGGAGAACATGCAGATGCCCCATCGTTCGATGTTTTTAATTTGGGCAGTGGCGTCGGACAAACGGTACTTGAAATGGTTCAAGCATTCGAAGAGGTAAGCGGAGCACCCTTGGCCTATTCCTTTGGCGAGCGCAGAACGGGTGATGTGGTGGCGGTTTATGCAGACAACACCAAAGCCCGTGAACAGCTGGGCTGGACAACCCAATATTCGCTGCAGGACATGCTCCGTACAGCCTGGGCTTGGGAACAAGCCCTTTCTCAATCCTATAACGCGCATCCATAAGCGCATAAACTTTATTTTTGCTCCATGCGCGACACTTCTATATTTGACTTGATTGAACAAGAACACGACCGTCAAAAGCGGGGCTTAGAGCTGATTGCTTCCGAGAATTTTGTGAGTGAACAGGTTCGGGAAGCCGCAGGCTCTGTTCTCACGCACAAATACGCGGAAGGATTACCCGGCCGCCGCTATTACGGGGGATGTGCGGTGGTGGATGAAGTGGAACGTCTCGCGATTAGTCGATTGTGTCGGCTATTCGGTGCAGAATGGGCCAATGTTCAGCCCCACTCAGGGGCGCAAGCCAATGCCGCCATTATGCTGGCCGTTTTGAAACCTGGGGATTCCATCCTCGGCTTTGATTTAAGCCATGGCGGCCACCTAACTCATGGCTCTGCGGTCAATTTTAGCGGAAAATTATATCGTCCGCATTTTTATGGCGTAGACCAGGAATCGGGCCTCATCAACTATGATCGGGTAGCGGAGCAGGCGCGCGAGGCCAAGCCCAAATTGATCATTTGTGGTGCCTCGGCTTATAGTCGCGATTGGGACTACCCCCGTCTTCGGGCCATTGCTGATGAAGTAGGGGCTCTACTGCTGGCCGACATCTCCCACCCGTCTGGACTGATCGCCACGGGTCTTCTCAACAATCCGCTGCCTCATTGCCACATCGTGAGCAGCACAACCCATAAAACGCTGAGAGGGCCCAGGGGTGGCATCATCATGATGGGGTCGGATATGCCCAATCCTATGGGAATCACGGGCCCCAAGGGTGATGTTCGCCCTTTGTCGGCTCTACTCGACCTGGGTGTTTTCCCAGGCACCCAAGGTGGCCCGCTCGAACACATCATTGCGGCCAAGGCGGTGGCCTTTGGAGAGGCCCTTCAGCCCTCCTTTAAGGATTACATGCAACGCGTGCGAGAAAATGCACAGGCCATGGCCAGCGCATTGATGAATTTGGGCTACAATATTGTTTCTGGGGGCACCGACAACCATTTGATGTTGATTGATCTTCGCAACAAAGGAGTTACAGGAAAATTGGCTGAGAAGGCTTTGGAGAAAGCTGAGATCACCCTCAATAAGAACATGGTTCCCTTCGATAGCCAATCGCCCATGATCACCAGTGGAATAAGGGTGGGCACCCCTGCCATCACAACGCGCGGATTGGGCACAGCAGATATGGTTCAAATTGTAGAATGGATCGATTCTGCTTTGAAAGACCCAGAAAATGATGTTCATTTGGCCAAGATCGGAAAGGAAGTACACGATAAAATGCATCACCTTCCTTTGTTTGCGTCCCATTCAGTTGAAAACGTTTAAACGCGTATGAACAAACCCAAATTGGAAGGTCAGGTGGCCTTAATTACAGGCGCTACCCGAGGAATAGGAAAAGGCATCGCGCTCAGATTTGCCCAAGAAGGGGCGCATGTGGCGTTCACCTACATGCAGTCGGCAGAAAAGGCGCTGGCCTTGGAGGAAGAATTGCGCTCGATGGGGATTCAATGCAAAGGGTATTGTTCGGATGCGGGCGACCACTTAGCTGCAGAAGCCTTGATCCAAGCAGTGCTTGGCGATTTTGGCGATCTTCATATTTTGGTGAACAATGCCGGCATCACGCGCGACGGACTCTTGTTGCGCATGAGCGAAGCCCAATGGGATGAGGTCATCCATACCAATCTCAAGTCGGTCTACAACATGACGCGTTTTGCCTCGAAACATATGATGAAGCAGCGGAGGGGATCATTAATCAATATGACATCGGTTGTCGGACGAAATGGAAATGCCGGACAGGCCAACTACGCTGCCTCAAAAGCCGGTGTTATTGGCTTTACCCAAAGTATAGCGAAGGAATTGGGTGCCCGAAATATCCGTTGCAATGCGGTAGCCCCTGGCTTTATTGAAACTGAAATGACGGGTGTGCTCGACGATTCTACCATCGACCTCTGGAAAAAATCAATTCCCCTAGGTCGCCCAGGCAGTGTGGCTGATGTGGCAGCGCTGTGTGTTTTTCTGGCCTCAGATGACAGTTCCTACATTACCGGACAAGTGATCAATGTATGCGGGGGACTACAAACCCATGGTTAAGCGCTCATTGTTTACAGTAATCGAGATTTTGGCTGTACAAAATGCCTGAATTTTTAACGAATTACTCGCCTTTGTGGCTGTTGCTGGCTCCTGCAGGGGGGGCTCTTTTCGCATGGTTCTTCTATAGGAATACCAAAAGCAAGCTCAGCAGGGCTTGGTTTCAGTATCCGTTGGTCCTCTTGAGAGGTATTGTGGTTAGCCTCGTCATCCTGCTGCTGTTAAACCCGTTTCTGAAAACCCAGCGCAAAAGGGTTGATCGGCCTTTATTGGTTGTAGCCATCGACGAAAGTCAATCCATGTTGTTTCACAACGACAGCCTACAACAGGCTTCGCAATTACAAAACTGGTTAAAAGAGGCGAAAAATCAGTTGGGTGACGGTTTTGATTTGAGGGTCATGGGCTTCGGAGATGAAACAAGCGACAGTTTACATTGGCGTTTTGATCAACAAGCAACCGATTTTTCCCGATTGTTTCAGCGCATAGAGGATCGATATGCTGGCCAACGACTGGCTGCGGTTCTCCTGGCGAGTGACGGCATTTACAACCAGGGTACCGAACCGGTGACACAATCTTCGCGCCTCAACGTCCCTATATATTGTTATGGATTGGGTGATACCCGGCAACCGCGTGACCTCAGCATTGTGGACCTTAGGGCAAACCGAACTTCTTTTGTGGGCACAGAATTTCCGGTATCAGTGGACCTGCAAGCTACTTTGATGCCGGGGATTGAAGCAGATGTTTTCTTGGAGAAATTAGAGGGTGGACGGGCCATCAGCATCGATAAAAAATCGCTGCGCATCGGATCGGGTCGCTTTTTTGATAATCTACTGTTTACTACCCCCGCTGATCGGGCTGGAATGCATCGCTACCGTATACGAGCGACTGCACTAGGGGGTGACGACCTGCCGGCCAATGATATTCGTGAGTTCTTTGTGGAGGTCGTGGATGCGCGTACTTCAATTCTGTTGCTTGGCCATGGCGCACACCCCGACTTGGGCTGCATCAAAGATGCACTCGAAAAATCGCCCTTGTTTGAGGTCAACACGGCCTACTCTTTCGATCCGCCCCAAATTAAAGCAGGTACGGCGGCTGTGATCGTGCATCAACTGCCTTCCGTGGCTCCTGGAAGTTCGGCATGGATGAAAATGATCGAAAGCTCAGGCCTGCCGGTTTGGTATATTGCCGGGGCCGCCAGCAGCATACCGCAACTCAATGCCATGCAATCACTGGTGCGGATTACCACACAGCGGGGGGGCGTTAATAGTGTGCTGGGTTCAGTTGTTTCTGATTTTGCGTTGTTTACCCTTGAAGATGAATTGAAGAAAGCCATTGCAGGTATGCCTCCACTCGAAGCACCTTTTGGCACTTATTCGAAGGGACCAGCGGCCGTTTCTCTATTGAATCAAAAGGTAGGGGCGATGGCCACCGATATGCCCCTATGGGCACTCGCCCCCAATGTTCGTCCGCGTCAAGCCTTGTTGTTGGGGGAGGGCATCTGGCGATGGCGCTTGGCACAGGCAGAAAAAAATAAAGAAACGGATGCCGTAGGGGAACTGATCCGCCGAACCACTCAGTTTTTGTCGGTAAAACCCGACGACCGTCCTTTTCAATTGCGAACCGTGCGCCGGTTGTTTCGCGAACAGGATGATGTTGTTTTTGAGGGTGTAGTGTTCAATAAAAACCGAGAGCAAGTGAATGAACCGGATGTGCAGTTGAATATAACCAGCGAAGAAGGCCAACAATTTACCTATATGATGGGCAAAAACGGGAAAAGCTATCGTTTGAATGTAGGTGGGCTACCCGCCGGACAATACCGCTACAAAGGCTCAGTGACGTTGGCGGGTGAACGATTAGAATCGGAGGGCGCTTTTGCCGTGGAACGTGTGAATTTAGAGCAAAGTCGAACCGCCGCTGATCATGAACTTCTATCCCAAATGTCGGCCAAAAGCGGCGGTCAATTTGTGGCGGGCGGAGACGGCCTCGCTTTATTCAAAGAACTCAGTAAACGAGTACCATCTACGGCGGTCACCTACCTCGAACGCACATTAAGCGAATTAATTAGCTTGGAAATCCTTCTAATTCTGTTGGGCGTATGCCTATCAGCAGAGTGGATGCTCCGTCGCTACGCTGGCATCTATTAAGCCATTTGTTCGAGAAAATTATCCCGAATTTTCATATTCAGCTTGAAGCCTTTGCCTATTCTGGCTGGGTCTTGTGCCTATTACGGCCTATCATCGGACGCGATTAACCGGTCTTCATCAATCCTAAAGACCACCTCACCCTCGCGAAGCAAGCCAAATTGTTCGCGTCCATACCGCATCAGCAACATAGTATCGCCGAGCAAACCGTCACGATTCTGACGTACGCGTTCCACTTTTTCAATATACTTGGCTTTTGTTGCTTCTAATCCCCTCAATTCTTGAGTGATTTTGCGTCCGGTAAGAAGGTCATCCCGATCAAAAAAGATCATCCAAAGCATCAAGGCCAATCCAACCCATACATAGCGAATTTTCAGAACCTGAATAACTTTGTAGATCAATTCACTCATGCAAATCTGAGTTTCTTACCGGTAAAATCTGCACTATCGCCCAATTCCTCCTCAATACGTAGCAATTGATTGTATTTGGCCATCCGCTCAGATCTTGAAGCTGACCCGGTTTTGATCTGGCCACAGCGCAGGGCCACCGATAGATCGGCGATGGTACTGTCTTCCGTTTCACCCGAGCGATGACTCATAACTGAGGTATAGGAAGCAGAATGCGCCATTTGAACAGCTTCCATGGTCTCGGTAAGGCTTCCAATTTGGTTGACTTTCACCAATATTGAATTGGCAACCCCTGTTTCAATGCCCTTTTTGAGCCGTTTACTGTTGGTTACAAACAAATCATCACCCACTAGTTGTGTGCGACTTCCCAAGGCGTCGGTTAATGCCTTCCAACCATCCCAATCGTCTTCGGCCAAGCCATCCTCAATGCTGATGATGGGGTAGCGTGACACCCATTCACTCCAGTACGCCACCATTTCAGAGGAATTCCGCCGTGCACCATCCGATTTCTTGAAAACGTATTGCTTGGATTCTTCATCATAAAACTCAGTCGCAGCGGCGTCCATAGCTATATAAATTTCTTCTCCCGGACGGTATCCTGCCGCTTCTATTGCCCTTAAAACCGTTTCGATCGCTTCCTCATTGGATCGGATATTGGGTGCAAATCCACCTTCATCGCCTACATTGGTACTCAGTCCTTGCTTTTTCAACACTTGTTTCAAATGATGGAATACCTCAGTTCCCATCCGCAGCGCATCTGAAAAACAACTGGCTCCAACGGGCATAACCATAAATTCCTGAAAATCGATGTTGTTGTCGCCGTGGGCCCCACCATTCAGAATATTCATCATAGGAATGGGCAACAGATTGGCCGAGAGACCACCCACATAGCGATATAAGGGCATTCCGCAGGATGAAGCTGCTGCGCGAGCCGTTGCCAAAGAGACCCCCAAAATGGCATTGGCCCCAAGCCTAGACTTGTTGGCGGTTCCGTCCATTTCCAACATAAGCCTGTCGATATGAACTTGATCATAGACATTCACCCCTACGAGGGCTTCGGCAATCAGATCATTGACATGACCAATAGCCCGGGTCACACCCTTACCCATATACTGTGATGAATCACCGTCGCGCAATTCAATTGCTTCATGGATGCCGGTCGATGCCCCAGACGGCACCGCCGCACGACCGGTCGATCCATCGCTGGTGATTACATCTACCTCAATGGTCGGATTTCCACGTGAATCCAGGATTTGACGCGCGTACACTTCTTCTATAACGGACATTTTCTTTATTTAAATGTTATTGTGGCAAATATGCTTGTTTGGCGAAAATAATTCATTCATCGATAGACTCGACCTTTTCTGCTTTCCATACGATCTTGGCTTCATTCACCCATAAGCTCGACCATTTTTGCCTTCCATACGATCTTGGCTTCATTCACCGGAACTTATGAGACGGGCAAATTCATCAAAAAGATAGCGGGAGTCATGGGGGCCCGGACAGGCCTCGGGGTGATGCTGTACGCTGAACAATGGTTTTGTGCGGTGTCGGAATCCTTCTACTGTTTGGTCGTTTAGGTTGATGTGGGTAATCTGAAGCTCGAGATTATTATTAATTCCAACGGCATCAACCCCAAAACCGTGATTTTGACTGGTAATTTCACTGCGTCCATTCAATATATTTTGGACGGGGTGGTTGATACCACGATGTCCGTGGTGCATTTTAAAAGTGCCTACACCTAATGCCCGTGCCAATAGTTGGTGTCCTAAGCAAATGCCCATGACCGGTAATTCATGATCAATAAGCGCTTGAATAACACGGATTTGGTTGAGCATGGATGCCGGATCGCCTGGACCATTACTCAACAGAATACCGTGGGGCTGGTGACTCAGGATCTCCGTACTGGTTGAATGTGAAGGCACAACCACCACCTTAAATCCCTTTGACTTCATCAGTCGAAGGATATTTGATTTGGTTCCATAATCAACTACCACTACCGTTTTCAACCTCAAATCACCCTCTTGTGGGTCAAAAATATAGGATTCAGCTGTTCCCACCTGGCTGCTCAGATCCAGTCCCTCCATGGCTGGCACGTCATTCAGTAGTCTTAAAAGCTGATCATCCGTATGATCTTCGTCGCTCATCACCGCGTTCATGCTTCCGCGACTTCGGATCTGGCGAACGAGAGCACGTGTGTCCACATCAGCAATTACCAAACATCGACGCTCTTTCAAGTACTCTGAGATACTCCCGTCACCACGTTTACGGGACCAACTACGCGCCATATTGCGCACGATTAATCCAGAAATTTGTACTTCATCCGACTCTTGCTCATCGGTTTTGAACCCATAATTACCGATGTGGGCCGCGGTCATCACCATGATTTGCCCTTTGTAGGAAGGATCGGTAAACACCTCTTGATAGCCTGTCATCCCAGTGTTAAAACACAATTCACCGAAAGCTGTACCTGAATATCCTACGCTTCTTCCTGTAAAACAACTTCCATCGGATAGAATCAAACGCGCTTTGCGTACAAAATCGCGCTGAAGAGGGATAGGGTTCATCATATTTGCCTACAAATCTACGCAGCACATGGCAGTAAGGCAAGAAAATTGAATCAACACACCTTAAAAAGCAAAAAGGACGCGCCAAGGCGCGTCCTGTGCTAAAAAATTAATCCTATCAATCGGCTGAAGAATCGGCAGCTGAGTCCACTGAACCAGTGTCTGCACTGCTTGCATCATCGGAATGGGAATGATCAATTACCTCCTCAGAATGGGAATGATCCATTACTTCTTCGGAACCGGAATGATCAGTTTCTTCTTGGGCTTGTGTAGTTTCTGTGGTCAACAATGCCTCTGTTCCCATAGCCCCTGCACCCGCTACAACCGATGATGGAGCAGAAACAGGAGTAGATGAACCAGAATCCGCAGACTTTTTACCAGAACGCGAACGACGTGTTTTGGCTTTCTTGGATTGGGACTCAGCGAGCATGAGCTCGTTAAAATCGACCAATTCAATCATACACATTTCAGCGGCATCACCCAAACGAAAACCTGTACGAATGATTCGGGTGTATCCCCCTGGTCTGTTCGCAACTTTGTCGCCAACTGTTGCAAATAGCTCCTTCACTGCATGCTTGTCTTGCAAATACGAAAATGCCGTTCTGCGGTTGTGCATGGAGTCATCTTTAGAACGGGTAATGATCGGTTCAACATAACGGCGAAGCGCTTTCGCCTTCGCAACTGTCGTGTTGATTCGCTTATTCATTATCAACGATACCGCTAAATTCTGTAGCAACGCATCGCGATGGGCGGCCATTCGGCCGAGGTGATTAATGGTTTTTCCGTGGCGCATAATTTTTTGTCTTAATCTTCATCGAGGCGATAGCGTGCAACATCAAAGCCGAAAGTAAGGCCTTTCTCGCGCACCAATTCTTCTAGTTCAGTCAATGATTTCCTTCCAAAATTCCTGAAACGAAGCAAATCGGCAATTTCAAATTTAACGAGATCACCCAAAGTCCGAATCTCAGCAGCTTTCAAGCAATTGAATGCGCGAACCGACAAATCTAAATCTGCGAGTGAGGTTTTCAGGAGTTTGCGAATTGCAGCCGTATTTTCATCAACTTCCATGGGCACTTCGCGCTGCTTTGTTTCGAGCGTTATCGATTCATCTGAAAACAAAACAAAGTGTTGTATGAGAATATTCGCGGCTTGTTTCAGCGCTTCCTCTGGATTGATTGAACCATCTGTTCGGACAGAAATGATGAGCTTCTCATAATCTGTCTTTTGCTCTACTCGGGTGTTTTCGACCGAATAATTGACCGCCACAATCGGCGTAAAAATGCTGTCGATCGGAATTACACCCAAATTCGCGTCTGCGTTTTTGTTTTCCTCTGAGGGAACATAGCCACGACCCTTTTCCAAATTCAACTCCATATCAAAGGTAACACCATGCTCGACATGACAAATCACTAAATCCGGATTCAACACTTCAAATCCAACACAGTGGCTACCCAAATCACCGGCAGTAATTTCTGTCTTGCCCTTTACAGAGGCATAAATTCTTTCTGAGTCCTGTCCGTTGTCGAGTGAACGAAAACGAATCTGCTTTAAGTTCAAAATGATCTCCACTACATCCTCTACAACACCTTTTATAGTCGAAAATTCATGATCGACTCCAGGAATGCGGATTGAGGTGATGGCATAGCCCTCCAAAGAGGACAACAAGATGCGACGAAGCGCATTACCAATGGTAACGCCAAAACCGGGTTCAAGCGGTTTAAATTCGAATGTACCTTCAAAAGCAGACGACTGCTGCATTAAGACCTTCTCAGGTTTTTGGAACGATAGTATGGCCATTCTTATCTATTTAGAGTACAATTCAACAATCAACTGCTCACGGATGTTCTCAGGAATCTGGTCACGCTCAGGCAAATTCAAAAGTTTGCCCTCCATGCGACTATGATCCCACTCGAGCCAAGGAAAATTGGCCTTTTGCTTTCCGCCCACCGCATTCACAATAGCCTCCAAATTCTTGGAACGCTCGCGAACCCCTACGCGGTCACCCGGACGAACTTCATAAGAAGGGATGTTCACTACATGATCGTTGACCGTGATATGGCGGTGAGAAACCAATTGACGGGCACCATCTCGAGTGGGCGCAATGCCCAATCGGAAAACGGTGTTATCAAGACGAGCCTCCAAAAACTTTAAAAGGTTTTCACCTGTAGTTCCTTTGCGTCGATTGGCCTTTTCAAATGTTTTTCTGAACTGACGCTCCAATACACCATAAGTATATTTAGCTTTTTGCTTCTCCATCAACTGGATCGCATACTCCGACTTTTTTGGACTGCGCTTAGATTGACCATGCTGACCTGGCGCGTAATTTTTACGTTGCAGCGCTTTGTCGGGACCAAAAATGGCCTCCTTAAATTTACGCGCAATCTTACTTTTTGGACCTGTGTATCTTGCCATGATTGTTGATTAATTAATTATACCCTTCTGCGCTTGGGTGGACGACAACCGTTGTGGGGCATAGGCGTAATGTCCGTAATGGTCGTTACCTCAATCCCTAATCCCGCCAAGCCCCGAATCGCAGCCTCACGTCCTGCACCCGGGCCTTTAACAAACACCTCTACCCGACGCAAACCCGCGTCATACGCTACTTTTCCACAATCCTGAGCCGAAACCTGGGCAGCATACGGAGTGTTCTTTTTAGAGCCTCTAAAACCGGATTTACCAGCCGAAGACCAAGAAATGACCTGTCCATCATTATTGGTAATAGAAATAATAATGTTGTTGAAAGTAGAATGTACATGCATCTGCCCGTTGGCATCGACACGAACCACCCTCTTCTTGACAACTTTGGTTGATTTTGCCATGAACGATTAGTTTATTTTGTGACTTTTTTCTTATTGGCAACCGTCTTACGCTTACCCTTACGCGTTCTAGAATTGTTTTTCGTACGCTGACCGCGAACAGGAAGGCCTTTGCGGTGGCGCAATCCCCGATAACATCCAATATCCAGCAGCCGCTTAATATTGAGTTGCACTTCGGAACGCAGCTCACCTTCAGTTTTGTACGTTTCAGTGATCAACGTACGAATACGGGTGGTCTGTTCATCTGTCCACTCCCCAACTTTTATGTCGTAGTGAACACCGCAGCGGTCTAAAATACTGCGTGAAGTAGAACGACCTATTCCGTATATGTAGGTCAGCCCAATCTCCCCTCTTTTATTGCGGGGTAAATCAATTCCAGATATTCTTGCCATAAAATATAAATGCTCAGTTTAACCTTGTCTTTGCTTGTATTTCGGATTCTTCTTGTTGATGACAAAAAGCTTACCCTTACGACGAACCAAAATGCATTCCTCGCTTCTTTTCTTTACCGATGCCGTGACTTTCATAACGCTGTATAATTTAAAAACGATAACTTATTCTACCCTTGGTGAGATCATATGGTGACATCTCCACTTGCACTTTATCACCCGGTAAAATCTTAATATAATTCATTCGCATTTTACCGGAGATATGACAGATAATTTGGTGACCATTCTCCAACTCGACACGAAACATCGCGTTGGATAAGGCTTCCAAAATGGTACCGTCTTGTTTTATAGAGGTCTGTTTTGCCATATTACCCAACCGGTGCGCCAGCCGGTGTACGTCCTTTAATCCGTCCCGTTTTCATGAGACCATCGTACTTGCGCATTAATAAATGACTCTCTATTTGTTGAAGGGTATCCAAAACAACACCCACCATAATCAAGAGCGATGTTCCCCCAAAAAATTGTGCAAACTGACCATTCACTCCTGCCATGGTGGCTAAAGCGGGAAGTATCGCTACGATGGCCAGGAAAATCGAACCAGGCAAAGTAATTCGAGCCAAAATATCATCGAGGTACTCCATAGTCGCCCGGCCTGGCTTAACCCCTGGAATAAAAGCACCATTGCGTTTAAGATCCTCCGACATTTGATTGGAATTTACGGCTAGAGAAGTGTAGAAATAGGTGAAGACAATGATGAGGAGAGCCAAAACCACGTTGTAGGTAATGCTTGTAAAATCAACAAAGGCTGAGACTACACTCTGGCTTGCATCACTATCAGGGAAAAACTGAGCGATGGTAGCCGGCAAGAACATAATCGCTTGCGCAAAAATGATTGGCATAACACCTGCCGCATTCACCTTTAAAGGAACATACTGACGTGTACCGCCATACATTCTGTTCCCAACCACTCTTTTTGCTACTTGAATCGGGATCTTGCGTGTGCCCTGAACCAATAAAATTGAAAACCCCACAATAACTGCTAACATAACGAGCTCAATGAGGAATGGCACCAAGCCTCCTCCACCAGAGCCGACTCTAAACTGAAATTCCGCAATGAGGGAATCCGGCAGGCGCGCGATGATGCCCACCATTATGATCAGAGAGATTCCATTCCCCAATCCCTTATCTGTAATCTTTTCACCCAGCCACATGACCAACATCGTACCCGCTGTAAGCACCGCCACCGTTGAAATCATGAAGCTGAAGTCGAGAGAATCTCCACTGCGCAGAATAATGGCCTCCATCGATTGTGCTTTCAAATTGATCAAGAAGCCCATCGCTTGTGCTGCTGTAATCACAATGGTTAAGTAGCGCGTGATTTGGTTAATTTGGTTACGACCACTTTCGCCCTCCTTCATGAGCTTCTGGAAAGATGGAACAACCATACCCAAAAGCTGAACCACTATGGAAGCAGAAATGTATGGCATGATACCCAAGGCGAAGACTGACGCCCGAGAAAATGCACCACCCGCAAACAAGTCAATCAGACCAGTGAGCCCGGCAGCCGAACCTTGTGGGTTCAACTCTTCTAATTTTACCGGATCTATTCCGGGTAAAACCACGTATGAACCCAAACGATAGATCAGAAGTAATCCTAAGGTCGTGAGTATCCTAGACCTGAGTTCCTCTATCCGAAAGATGTTCCTAATGGTGTCTGTAAAACCTTTCATAACCTAATACAATTGCAGATCAGGACAAAATTTCGACAGAACCACCCGCCTGCTCGATGGCTGCCCTGGCACCAGCACTAAAAGCGTGGGCTTTTACCACTAAACCCTTTGAAACAGTACCACGAGCCAATATTTTAATTCGTGCAGAAGAATCTACTACTCCATGCGACGACAAAAACGCTGGGTCCACTACCCGAACACTGTATTGGTCGGCTAATGTCTCCAACAAATCAAGATTGATTGGGCTGTAAGAAACACGGAAATGATTCTTGAATCCAAATTTGGGTACGCGCAGCTTAAGAGGCATTTGACCACCTTCGAAACCTGGTTTGGTGCGGTAACCACTTCGGCTCTGATCACCTTTGTGACCACGTGTTGATGTTCCACCACGGCCACTGCCTTGACCTCTACCAACGCGCTTGTTCTTTCTAACACTGCCCGAGGCAGGTTTCAAATCAAAAAGTTCCATATTAAATTGCTTCTACTTTAACCAAATGAGCCACTTTGGCCACCATTCCCAAAATTTGGGGGTTTGAGAGATGAACGGCTACAGCGTGTGGGTGACGCAAACCAAGAGCCTGAAGTGTTCTCTTCTGACGCTCGGGTCGACCAATCCCACTCTTTACCTGTGTAATTCTGATCTGTGACATATTTCTTATCTTAACCGTTAAAAACGCGCGACAAATTCACTCCCCTGTGGTGTGCTACCGTGGCAGGATCACGTAAATTGGCCAAGGCATCGATCGTTGCTTTGACCACATTGTGGGGGTTCGAGGATCCTTTAGATTTGGCTAAAACATCCGTTATCCCTGCGCTCTCCAATACAGCACGCATCGCACCGCCTGCGATAACCCCCGTTCCATGCGAGGCTGGCTTGATGTACACGCGTCCACCACCAAATTTACCTTCCGACTCATGTGGAATGGTACCTTTGAGGACGGGAACTTTGATCAATGATTTCTTAGCATCATCGATTCCTTTGGCTATAGCCTCAGATACCTCTTTGGCTTTTCCCAAACCATAACCCACGATTCCATTTTCATCACCCACCACCACGATGGCAGAAAAACTGAATGTGCGACCTCCTTTGGTCACCTTAGCTACCCGTTGAACACCTACCAAACGGTCCTTGAGTTCAATTTCACTTGCCTTTACGCTTCGAATATTATTGGTTGACATATATCTACAATTAAAAATCTAAACCTCCCTCACGAGCTCCTTCAGCCAAACCCTTCACGCGGCCGTGATAGAGATAGCCATTCCGGTCGAAAACCACCTTGGAAATACCCGCATGAACCGCACGTTCGGCCAGCAACTTACCAACCAAGGCTGAAGCTTCGACCCTACGAACTCCGTTAAGGGACAATGACTTGTCTTTACTACAAGCTGCTGCCAAAGTCTTTCCGGCCTTGTCGTCGATGATTTGAGCGTAAATCTCATTGTTGCTCCGAAACACTGATAAACGTGGACGTGCTGCATCACCGGTAATCCCTTTACGGATACCGCGGCGAATTCTATTTCTTCTGAGTTGTTTGGTAAGCATCTTATAACTTTATTTCTTAGAGGCAGATTTACCGGCTTTACGGCGCAAAATTTCATTTTGGAAGCGAATACCTTTTCCTTTGTATGGCTCAGGGCTGCGTAATGAACGGATTTTTGCAGCCACCTGACCGATCAATTCTTTATCATTACCACTGAGGGTAATCGTAGGATTTTTACCTTTGACAGTTTCCGTTTGGAGCGACAACTCTTTAGGAATTTGCATGATAATGTCATGCGAGTATCCAAGAGAAAGCTCCAGCAATGACCCATTGGCATTCGCGCGATAACCAACGCCCACGAGTTCTTGGGTTACTGTGTATCCCGTGCTGACACCGATAACCATATTGTTCAAGAGTGCCCGGTATAAACCGTGCAGCGCTTTGTGGCGCTTGCTGTCTGAAGGACGTCCTACCATGAGAACACCGTTTTCAACTTTCACCTGCATATCTGGATCAACTGAACGCTTCAGTTCGCCCTTAGGTCCTTTCACCGTAATGGCATTGTGGTCCGATACTTGAACGCTGACCCCACTTGGCAGGGGTATGGGTTGTTTTCCTATGCGAGACATATTGAATTCGAATTAATATACATAACACAAAACCTCACCACCCACATTCATCTGACGGGCTTCCTTATCGGCCATTATGCCACGAGATGTGGATATAATGGCAATACCCAAACCATTGATCACGCGGGGCAATTCATCTGATCCCGAATATTTACGAAGCCCCGGACGACTTACCCTCCGAAGCTGCCGAATCACTGGCTCATTGGTACCAGGCAAATACTTAAGGGCGATTTTGATCATGCCCTGTACGCCGTCATCAACGAACTTGTACTGGCTGATGTAGCCCTTCTCGTACAACACGCGGGTAATTTCCCTCTTTGTGTTGGATGCTGGCACCTCAACTACCCTGTGGCTTGCCTTCAGGGCATTACGCAAACGCGTAAGATAATCTGCTATTGGATCTGTCATGAATGATTGATTGTACTGATTACCAACTTCCTTTTGTTACACCTGGGATTTTTCCCTCAGAAGCCATTTTACGGAACAAAACACGGGAAATGCCAAACTGGCGCATAAAACCTCTGGGACGACCAGAAATCATACAGCGATTGTGCAAACGCACGGGGGAAGCACTTTTGGGCAACTTTTGAAGTCCGAGAAAATCTCCCTCTTCCTTCAGCTTGGCTCTTTTGGCTGCATAGCGCGCCACCATCGCCTGTTTTTTGCGGTCTCTTGCCTTAATACCTTCTTTGGCCATGAGCTGATTGTTTAATTTTTTGAAGATTTGAAAGGCATACCCATTTCAGCCAGTAATGTCCTAGCCTCTTCGTCGGTCTTTGCCGTTGTTACGAAAGTGATGTCCATTCCTGTTATCCTACTCACCTTATCGATGTTGATTTCTGGAAAAATAATATGCTCGGTCACCCCCATTGTGTAATTACCCCGACCATCAAAGCCCTTCGGGTTAATGCCTCTGAAGTCCCGAACCCTAGGCAGGGCGACCGAAGTCAATCGATCCATAAACTCATACATACGATCGCTGCGGAGGGTAACCTTTGCACCAATTGGCAGGTTTTCTCTAAGCTTAAAGTTAGAGATTGCCTTTTTAGATTTGGTGGGTACCGCCTTTTGACCTGCGATGAGGCTCATCTCTTGTACAGCGGCATCTACCAATTTCTTATCGGATACGGCAGCACCTACACCTTGGTTGATGGCAATCTTAACCAAGCGGGGAACCTCCATAGCATTCTTATAACCAAACTTCTCCTTCAAAGCCGGTACAACCTGTTCGAAGTACTTCTTCTTTAATCTGATTTCGTAGCTCATCACTTGATTATTTCACCTGTTTTCTTCGAGAATCGAACCATATTACCTTGGGCATCCAATTTGCGTCCAACCTTTGTGGCCGTGTTGCCCACCATCAACATCAAATTCGATAAATCGATCGGAGCCTCCTTCTTAACAATACTGCCATTGGGGGAAGTCGCATTGGGTTTCGTGTGACGAGAAACAATGCGAATGCCCTCAACCAAAGCCTTACCATCATCGGGAAGCATTTCAAGGACACGACCGGTCTTCCCCTTATCATCACCAGCGATGACCTTTACGGTGTCGCCCTTTTTAATTTTCCATTTTATTCCTGACATGGGAGTATAATTTAAAGTACTTCGGGAGCAAGTGAAACTATTTTCATGAACAACTTTTCACGGAGCTCACGGGCCACAGGGCCAAAAATTCGGGTTCCCCGCGGCTCGTCCTGGGCATTGAGCAACACCACTGCATTGTCATCAAATCGAATGTAGGAACCATCACGGCGACGTACTTCTTTGCGCGTGCGAACAACAACGGCCTTCGAAACACTGCCCTTTTTCGCATTTCCCGATGGGATGGCTGATTTCACAGAGACCACCACTTTATCACCAATCGAAGCATAACGACGACCTGTTCCGCCCAAAACACGGATAACCAAAACCTCTTTTGCGCCGCTGTTGTCGGCTACACTCATTCTACTTTCCTGTTGTACCATCTTATTTAGCCTTTTCTATAATTTCAACAAGTCTCCAACGCTTAAGCTTACTCAACGGACGGGTTTCCATAATGCGCACCACATCACCCACACCACACTCATTCTTCTCATCATGGGCGTGAAATTTTTTGGTACTTTTCATGAACTTACCATATATCGGATGCTTCAGCTTACGCTCAACCACTACGGTGATGGTTTTCTCCATCTTATTCGAAACCACGTTACCCACGCGCTCCTTTCTGAATTTTCTTTCCAATTCCATGTACTTCCTAATTTTATGATTGAGCGGTCAAATTTTCCAATTCACGTCGACGAATCTCAGTAAGCATCCGTGCAATAAATCTCCTGGTCTGTCCTATTTTGGCCGTACTCTCGGCCGCTGACAAAGCATTACCAAAGCGCAAACGTGTGAGATTCTTACGCTCCTCCGCAACCCGTTCCACGAGTTCGGTCGACGAAAAGTCTTTAATGGCTGAATTTTTCATACCGCAGTTTATTCGGAATAATCGCGTTTAACAATAAATGAAGTGCTCACCGGCAACTTCTGGGCTGCAAGACGCATAGCCTCCTTAGCGACGTGCAAAGGTACTCCATCCGCCTCAAAAATCAAAGTACCCGGCTTCACCACAGCCACCCAATACTCAGGTGCACCTTTACCTTTACCCATACGAACCTCCGCAGGCTTTTTGGTAATAGGCTTATCCGGGAAAACACGAATCCAAACTTGACCTTCCCTTTTCATAAAACGGGTCACCGCAATACGGGCGGCCTCGATTTGACGGGAAGTAATCCACTTGGCTTCGAGTGACTTAAGGCCAAAACTACCAAATGCAATCTCTGCTCCACGCGTAGCCATACCATGGATCCTACCCTTGTGGGTTTTTCTAAATCGGGTTCTCTTCGGCTGTAACATATCTATTCTCTATGACAATTAATTTCAACTATGCTCTTGGACGACCACCGCCTGGTTTTCCGCCGCCTCTGCGATCTCCACCCCTGTCACCCCGCTCGCCTCGTTCGCTTCTGCCGCCTCTGCGATCTCCACGACCATCGCGTCCACCCGGACGATCACCTCCGCGTCCTCCGCCACCACCTGTTGAGGATCCAGTGACTGGAGACAAATCGCGCTTACCAAAAACTTCACCTTTAAAGATCCAAACCTTTACACCGATTTTCCCATAAACAGTTTGGGCCTCACGCAGTGCATAATCGATGTCAGCACGCAAGGTGTGCAACGGAATTCTTCCCTCCTTATACTGCTCTGAACGGGCAATCTCTGCGCCTCCAAGACGACCAGATACCATTACCTTTATGCCTTCAGCACTCGTACGCATTGTGGATGCGATGGACATTTTCATGGCACGGCGGAAAGAGACACGAGCCTCCAATTGACGGGCAATGCCTTCTGCAACCAATGCTGCGTCCATTTCAGGACGGCGGATCTCAAAAACATTTAAAGCCACGTCAGATTGAGTGAGTTTCTTCAACTCTTCCCTAATCTTTTCAATCTCAGCACCACCTTTACCAATCACGACACCCGGACGGCTCGTATGAATGGTGACCGTGATCTTCTGAAATGAACGTTCAATGATAATCCTTGCGATACCGGTGTTATCGATGCGTGCGCTGATGTATTTGCGGATTTTTTCATCGCCGATCAACTTTTCAGCGAATTTCTTGCCACCATACCAATTGGATTCCCATCCTCTGATGTAGCCCAGGCGAAGGCTGACTGGATTTGCTTTTTGTCCCATATCTATTATTCTACATTAGTAGGCCGTGCATCCACAACCAGAGTTATGTGGTTTGAGCGCTTACGGATTCGATGACCTCGACCCTGAGGAGCCGGACGGAGTCGCTTAAGCATACGGCCTTCGTCGACTTGAATCCGCTTTACGTAGAGCCCCGCTTCTTCCAAGGAAGTATCCGAATTAGACTTCTCCCAGTTTGAAATAGCTGAGAGCAATAATTTTTCCATATTGAACGATGCATGTTTCTTGGAAAAACGAAGAATACCAGTGGCCCTGTCTATTTGCTGGCCTCTGATGAGGTCTGCCAACAAACGCATCTTGCGGGGCGAGGTAGGACAATCTCGGAGTATGGCTACTGCTTCCATTATCTTTTGCCTTTATCTTTTTTATTGGAGTGACCACGGAAGGTACGGGTTGGTGAGAACTCACCCAATTTATGACCCACCATATTCTCCGTTACATAAACGGGTATAAACTTATTCCCATTGTGCACAGCAAAAGTGTGCCCAACAAATTCGGGGATAATCATTGATCGACGCGACCATGTTTTAATTACGGTCTTCCGGGTGGCCCCGTTCATCACAGTGACCTTATTTTCTAAGGTATACTCGACAAATGGACCTTTTTTAAGTGAACGAGCCATATATATTATTTCCTGCGGTTAACTATCAAACGATCGGATGATTTGCGTGGAGCCCGGGTTTTGTATCCCTTAGCCAACAGTCCCTTGCGAGAACGTGGGTGACCGCCGGATGCCCTTCCTTCACCACCACCCATAGGGTGATCGACTGGATTCATGGCTACACCACGAACACGGGGCCGACGACCCAACCAACGACTTCTGCCCGCTTTACCGCTGATCACCAAAAGATGGTCCTCATTGCTCAAACTACCCATAGTAGCCAAACAAGACTGAAGCACCATGCGCGTTTCACCACTTGGAAGCTTAATCGTTGCGTATTTATCGTCGCGCGCCGCCAGGATTGCACTTGAACCAGCACTACGAACCATTTGGCCACCCTTACCGGGCTGTATTTCGATGTTATGAATAGCAGATCCAAGGGGGATATCTTTCAACAACATAGCATTACCCAAATCAGGGGTGGCACTCGGGCCACTCATAACAGACTGACCCACTTTAATTCCACGAGGTGCCAAAATGTACCTCTTTTCACCATCCACATAATGCAGAAGAGCAACCCACGCTGTACGATTCGGATCATACTCCAAACTTGCAACCCGCGCAGGTATGTCGTGCTTGTTTCTTTTAAAATCGATTACACGCAACATCTGCTTGTGTCCACCACCACGGTAACGCATGGTCATTTTACCATTGCTGTTACGGCCTCCAGTCTTACTGGTCGGAATTAATAAGCTCTTTTCTGGAGCAACCTTACTCAATTGTGAGCGGTCATCAGCGATCTTAAATCGCAATGACGGGGTTAACGGTCTGAATCTTTTAACGGGCATGACTTAGATATTGCTGTAGAAATCGATGACATCACCCTCTTTTAGGGTAACTATAGCTTTCTTGTAGGAGGCGGTCATACCAGTGAGTGTTCCCGATTTGGTGAATCTTCTTTTGCGATCACCACGGCAACGCATGGTATTAACCGCTTCAATTCCCACACCATACATCTCCTCTATGGCCGAACGAATCTGGATTTTATTGGCTCTTGGATCGACACGAAAAGCATACTGCCTACGCTTCTCACCAAGCACGGTCATTTTCTCAGAAATAATTGGTTTCCTTAGGATTTCCATATCACGGATTTAATTGCTGACTGATCTTACCAACCGATGAACTCATCAGAAGAAGACGCGAGGCCTTCATCAACTCATAAGTATTCAAATCCTCGGCCCGAACCACACGGGCCTTTTGAAGATTGCGGCTCGATAAAACCAGAGCCTCATTCTTATCGGAAGTGACCACCAGGACACGCTGATTGGATGCCTGAAACCCACTTAAAAAACGAGCAAATGCACTCGTTTTTGGCGCCTCGAAGGTAAAATCTTCAAGGACAGTGATCTGACTGCCAGCTGCTTTTTGGGATAAAGCAGATCTACGCGCTAATGCCTTTACCTTCTTGTTGAGTTTGAAGCTGTAGTCGCGCGGCTTAGGACCGAAAACACGGGCACCACCTTTATACAAAGGGTTATTAATATCTCCCTTACGTGCACCACCAGTGCCTTTCTGCTTGTGAAGCTTGCGGGTAGAGCCCGACATTTCACTACGCTCTTTCGCTTTGTGGGTACCCTGACGCTGGTGGGCAAGATACTGCTTCACGTCGAGGTACATCGCGTGGGTGTTGGGCTCAATTCCGAAAACGGCATCCGGCAACTCAACAGTTGCTGCCGTTTCTTGGCCCTCTTTGTTGTAAACTTTGACTAACATACTATTTCTCAACAATTACGAATGAACCTTTTGGTCCGGGCACTGAGCCTTTAACCACAAGCAAATTTTTATCGGCATATACCTTGATCACCTCAAGATTCTGCACTTTAACACGAGCACCTCCGGTGCGACCTGCCATGCGCATGCCTTTGAATACTTTACTAGGGAAAGAAGAAGCACCGAGAGAACCTGGGGCCCTCAGTCGGTTGTGCTGACCGTGTGTTTGACCACCTACTCCACCAAAACCATGACGCTTAACTACGCCTTGAAAGCCCTTTCCCTTGCTGATCCCGACCACATCGACAGAATCACCAGGCTCAAAAATTGATACGTTCACCAAATCTCCAAGCGAAGCGTTGCTGGAATCACCGCGGAACTCAACCACCTTTCTTTTCGGTGTTGTACCCGCGCGGCGAAAATGACCCACCAAAGCATTAGGCGTGTTTTTTTCTTTGCGATCTCCGAAAGCCAATTGTATGGCCGCATAACCCTCTTTGTCCTCTGTCTTTACCTGAGTAACCACGCAAGGACCCGTCTCCAACACCGTGCAAGGAAGCATTTTGCCATCTGCACCAAAAATGCTGGTCATTCCCACTTTCTTTCCAATTATTCCAGACATAACGTTATACTTTTATTTCTACTTCAACACCACTTGGCAATTCCAACTTCATCAAGGCATCAACAGTCTTGGCACTGGAACCATGAATATCTAAAATCCTCCTGTATGTACACAATTGAAACTGCTCCCTTGCCTTTTTGTTGACGTGCGGCGACTTCAACACCGTAAAAATCTTTTTACGCGTTGGCAATGGAATGGGACCAATGACCACAGCGCTGGTCAGTTTAACCGTTTTTACAATCTTATCAGCCGTTTTATCGACCAGATTGTAATCAAACGATTTAAGTTTTATGCGAATTCTTTGGCTCATATGCTGTAGCTGTTTAATTCTTTTCGGCTTTCATGGCCTTATACTTGGCCAATACATCCTCGGAAATATTCTTAGGGGTTTCTGTGTAATGAGAAAACTCCATGGTAGAAGTGGCGCGTCCGGAGGTGAGGGTTCTAAGAACCGTAACGTATCCGAACATTTCGGCCAACGGCACCTGCGCCTTAATAACCTGAGCCCCGTTTCGGCTGTCCATACCTTGCATTTGTCCACGACGCTTGTTAAGGTCTCCGATGACATCACCCATATATTCTTCAGGGGTAATAACCTCCACCTTCATAATGGGCTCAAGCAGGATGGGATTAGCCTTCCGGCACGCCTCACGGAAAGCACTTCGAGCAGCGATTTCGAAAGACAATGAATCAGAGTCGACTGCGTGGAACGAGCCATCAAACAACCGGACCTTTAAATTATCGATATTAAATCCTGCCAATACGCCAGTCGACATAGCCGCTGCGAAACCCTTCTCAACTGAAGGAATGAACTCGCGTGGAATGGCCCCACCCACAATCTCATTCACAAACTCCAAACCGGGCTTCTCTGGATCGCCAGGCATCACTTCAACCTGAATATCGGCGAATTTACCACGACCACCCGTTTGTTTCTTATAAACCTCACGATGGATAACCGGAGCGGTAATGGCCTCCTTATAGTTTACTTGCGGTGCTCCCTGGTTGCATTCAACTTTGAATTCGCGGCGCAGGCGATCCACGATGATCTCTAAGTGAAGCTCACCCATACCCTGGATGATGGTCTGACCTGTGTCCTCATCGGTATGCACACGGAAAGTCGGGTCTTCTTCGGCCAATTTGGCCAAAGCATTACCCAACTTATCTGAATCGGCTTGGGTTTTTGGCTCTACAGCCAAACCAATTACAGGCTCAGGGAATTGCATTGCCTCCAATAAAATTAGGGCCTTCTCATCGCAAAGGGTATCTCCCGTCTTAATGTCCTTAAATCCAACCGCAGCGCAGATATCACCGGCTTCAACAAACTCAATGGCCTTCCGATCATTGGCGTGCATTTGAAACAATCGAGAGATGCGCTCTTTTTCGATCAAAATTCCTTTATCGGCATCACTACGAACTTTCGAAACATAGGATCCAGCTTCCAAACGGCCGGAATAGACACGGAAAAACACCAATCGACCTACGAAAGGATCGGTTGCCACTTTAAAAGCGAGCGCGCAAAAAGGCTCATCTACCGAAGGCTTGCGCGTTAAGTCAGCGTCAGTCTTTGGATCGGTACCTTTCACCGCTTCGGTATCTACAGGTGAAGGCATGTAGGAGCACACCGCATCCAAAACGGCCTGAACCCCTTTGTTCTTGAAGGATGATCCGCACATCATGGGCACAAATTTTCCATCAATAACCGCGCTGCGGATGGCTACCCGCATTTCCTCTTCTGTAATGGAATCAGGATTCTCGAAAAATTTCTCCATCAACTCCATATCGTATTCCGCACAGATTTCGACTAATTTTTGACGGCTCTCATTGGCAAGCTCCACCAAATCCTCAGGGATCGGAATTTCCTTGTAGGTCATTCCTTTGGTGTCTTCATCCCAGATGATGGCTTTGTTGGTAATTAAGTCGACTACCCCCTTAAAATGTTCTTCAGAACCTATGGGCACCTGAAGAGGAATAGCTACTGAACCGAGCATTTCCCGCACTTGATTACAAACTGCGAAAAAGTCAGCCCCCT
The DNA here is from genome assembly GCA_005799065.1 of Bacteroidota bacterium. Classification (GTDB taxonomy): domain Bacteria; phylum Bacteroidota; class Bacteroidia; order UBA7662; family UBA7662; genus F1-60-MAGs140. The sequence continues at coordinate 263 of SYHW01000046.1, read as the reverse complement.
GACGATCCATTTTGTTTACAAATCCAATGCGTGGCACCCCGTAGTTGTCGGCCAAACGCCAATTGGTTTCTGACTGAGGCTCAACGCCATCTACGGCAGAAAACAAAAACACCAATCCGTCCAATACCCGCAACGATCGATTCACCTCTACGGTAAAGTCAACGTGGCCAGGGGTATCGATGATATTGATAGCATAATCGGTATTTTGCCAATTCCAAGTTGTCTTGGTGGCAGCCGAAGTGATGGTGATTCCGCGCTCTTGC
>SYHW01000045.1 GCA_005799065.1 Bacteroidota bacterium | reverse complement strand
GTGAAATTGGTAGACACGCTACTTTGAGGGGGTAGTGGGAGTTATCCTGTGCTGGTTCGAATCCAGTCCTGGGCACAGAAAAAGAAAACCCGCCGTATGGCGGGTTTTTCTTTGGGAACAAGATTCCTTTGAAAAGAGATCTTGAATTATTGTTGCACAAACCAACGGTGCACTTCCGACTGGGATGAATGCTCCGAATCTAGGTTGATGCGAACCAGATACTGTCCGGCAACGGTGGATGGTAAATCGAGCACATGCATTCCTGCTGAAAGCTGCAGGTTCATTTTGTGGATCAAACGTCCTGTCAGGTCCATGATCTGAATACTGATTTCAGCGGTTTCGAGCAGTTCTACCTGTAGGTGTGCACTTCCCTTTGTAGGATTTGGGAACAGGAGACTTTGGTTATCCGAAGAAATTAATCTGCCAATTTTTAAATCAGCGTCTGAATAGGGTTTAGCCCAACCATTGGCCATTTCGCTGTTCGATTGAATAGACCAGTCACTAGCTGAAACCGAATGTTGTGCATCATTAAGAACTGCCAAATTAAACAAAACGTCTCCTGCGACTGCGTTTACTTCTTCGAGCGAATACCAGCTCACCCGTACCTGTCCGTTTACAATATTTGACACGAATGAACCAACGCTCAGAGCGACTGGTTTGATCTCGGTTACGACAATGCCCTTTGGAATGTTCAAGATCAAAGTAACAGCCCCTAAACTTAGGTCTTTCGAAACAGACACAGGTAGTGTTGCGTATTTGCCTTTGAAAAGAGCGCCATCTGAAAGTGATACTGCTGGTGCAATTCTCAGTGCAGGATTATAACTGCCATTCACATCGCCAAAGCAAATTCCTCTAATGTTTTGGGTGGTGGTGGTTCCACCGCTTAAACTCAGTTGTGGAGATTCAAAATACCAATTTCCAACCGAAAAGGAGGTGATCACAGCCGCAGTACGGCGTGAAATATTCAAAGCATCTGTCGAGTTGATGGAAGTTGAACCATTAACATCGGCAGCGGTAATTCGCATACCAGTAAGGAGTTGCGTATTGGAAAAATGACGGGCCACATTGAGGGCATCCGTTGCATTGACCCCGCCCCAAGGTTTTGTCGTTGAGGCTATCATACTGTAGGCTCCGTCCGGGAGGTTGTCAAAAGTAAATGATCCTGTCGAGGAGGTAGTATCTGTCTGTACAAGGGTGGTGCCGGACAATAACTGAACGATCGAATTGGTAAGCGGAGATTGAGCTGTATTGTCGTAACGCAAAGAACCATTAACGGTGTTGGATACCACGGCGGGCAACAAATCTGCAGCGTAACGGGGCAACAATTGAAAGCCACCGACACGTGGTGTGACGGTAGAAAACTGACCGCCAATTCCAATTATGTTGAAGGGACCCGTGGGAGCGGGCGTTCCAAATAAGCTCACATCTCCATCAATTCGAATGTCGAAGGAATCTACGCCATTCGTCACACGTACGGTACGACCTGAACCTGTAGTTCCCGGTGTTGGCCATTGAGATGGCGTGACCATGGTGAGATTATTCAATTGAATGAGACGTGATTCCGTTTGTTCAGACATTGCGGTTACGAGCTGCGGCAATGGAAGCACTCGGTTAGAATCAAGCAGTGTTATTTGGTCCACATTGATCTGTGACAGCCCATTGAATTGGGCAACAATCCCTTGAACCAAGATAGAATCACCTTCTCTTACTGTGTAGCCCAGATTTCCCGTATTACGAAAAACGCCAATTCCCATGTTACTATTTTTATCGAAAATGTGAAATTCTAATCCAGCAGGGCGTTTGTTCAGGCCCAAAACTACTCCACGTGTTCGAACATTGACGTTAATAGAATCGGCAACACCCCCTTGGTCATTACCACGGATGATGCCGATGAAGTATTCTGGAACAACAGGTGGGGTAGGATTTCCAACCCGAACAGCCGCACTCGATAAAGGACCTGCAATATATCCACCGGTCGCAGAAGATATAGTGAATCTCATGGTATCAATTCGACCAACAGGGATATTACCATACAATATCAAACTAAAGCTAACGCTGGTTGCATTGGCAGGAATCGGAAGCGTGAGGTTGCTTCCCACTACCGACGGGAAGGTTTCCCAATTGGTGCCATAAGCGGCCCCGGCACTGGAATTGACAGAGATGCTCACACTTTGCGCGGTAGGTCTTGGATTCTGAATGGCCAATGTCAATTGCAGGCTCGTGACGGCGTTTTGAATGAATGTATCCACCCGGGTGAAATTCAGGGTCGGTGTGGCCACAGAAACAGGTATGATGTCAGCAGAGAAATGCGGTTGCAGTTGATATCCAGAGTTAAATGGACTACTTACATCATATTGGCTACCATAACCAATTACATCGAATAGGCCAGCAGGCGGGGTAGTTCCTGGGATATTGGTGAGGCTGAGTATAAACAATTGCAACGTATCGGTGCCATTTGTAACTACCAGATTTCCATTGCCAGTCGTTGGCCAACTTCCCGAAAGAATGTACAAGTTATTGATGCGAATACGCTTATTTTCAGTGGATTCCGAAACGGTGTTCACTACCTGAGGCGGGTAGAGGGAATTTCCAGTGGAAATACGAATCATTGTATCGATATTCAACTGAGCCAACCCACTGAATTGCTCTAATACGCCTTCGGCCACCACGGAATCTCCCTGGGAGAGACCAGTGATCCCGAAATTAGTGCCAGCGCGACGTACTGTTATCCCACCAGTTTGGTCTAAGACAAAAAATTGAACACCAACTGGGGTTGTTGAGCTCCGATATTGGTTAATGCCATGAACCACACCCGAGATGCGGTAGCGCGTACCTAAATTTGTGAGCACGCCAAGAGAATCTGTACCTACAAAAGAACCTATGTTTGAAATGGGCAAAACGCCTGAAGCGAATGGGGTTGCCTGTACGCTCACTCCAGGACTCCATGTACTACCACTTTGTGTGAATACTTTGAAATGGTAGGTTGTGCCGTTGGTAAGTCCCGAAACGGTAACACTGTTGCCAGAAGAGGCGAAAACAACGTGTCCATTATTCAAATTGGCGCCTGAGCCAAAAACAGGATTGGCAATGAAAATATTACCCGATGGAACACCATTGACGGCGTTGTAATCTGCCGCAACCAAGGCTTGATCGAAACAATCGGATGGGTTGGTCCAAGTGAGCGTTACAATTCCATCGCCTGGAACAGCGGTGAATGAGCTGGCCTCAGCAGGCGTACTGTAGATTCGAACGGATGATGATGGCGAGCTTGTGGTGCTTCCTGAAACAAGGCGAAAAGCGTAGCCTGTGCCGTTGGGCAATCCTGAGGGCAAGGTAGCTGTGATCGTTCCGGAAGCAGCAGATGAGGAGCCTAATGCCGTTGGACTCGCAAAAGAGCCCTGAGCATCGGATAGCTGCAATGCTACCGGACCAGTCAATGTCCCTGTTGAAGTGTAGTTGGCCGTAACGGTCGATTGACCACTAGTCATGGTACAAAAGATCCCAGGCGTTACGGCACCTAAAGTGAGTGTTGTTGAAGAACTTCCGCCACCTACACTGCCCATGAATGTAATATCACGGCCAGCTGTGGTTAATTGGTTTATGTACCAGGTACCACCAGAACCGCTAGCTCCTGTATTCACAATTCGGAATGTAATGGTAGAACCGCCACCTAAATTTTGTAAATCGGTAATTGTTGAGAGATCAATAGCAGGCTGAGGGTTTCCGGTGCCTGTTGTAACTGTTCCCCAAGTAATTGGGCTTCCTATGTTGATGAATGTGCCATTCGGGTTGGTACTGTATTGCCATTGACCAGTCGTGGGGCCCGAACTAGATCTGCGAATGTTATAAGCAGGTATTCCAGTAAAGCTAACCGTTTGACCAGCAACAACATTAAAGCTGATACTTACAAAGTCTCCCCTTGATATGGCTGAGTCGATGCTACTGGCTCCTGACGTGGTGAAACCGTCCCAACCATTCCCCCCCCAGGCATTACCAGCCGGAGAGCCTGTAGTAGCAACACCTGCTGCTGTAAACAAAACGCCTGCACCACGAGTCCACCCATTTACAGATATGGCAGGCGAAACAACTTGAGCTGGAAGAGGGGAAGGTCCCCAGTTTACTGGAGAAGGAGCTGGAACCAACAAGCCAGTCAACTCCCAGGTAGCTAGAGTGTCGGTTTGGGCGAGCGTAGGCCGAACAAAGCCAAATGTCCATATGGCGAAGGCCAAGAAGAAAACTAAAAATGCCCGAAAGAACGAATGGCACGATGTTTTTTTCGCGCGATCTGCAAAATAAGGAAGAGTGGATTTCATAGGAAATGTTTTAAAATGCAAACATACCTAATGCCATCCACTATACCTAAAATCAAATTGTTAACATCTCAAAAAAATGGCACTCATATCAACAGCTTTCTGGTTACTGAACCTTGCTGGCCAAATAGACGTACACTGTAAGCGCCATTCGCCAAGTCCAAAGGCATATGGATCTCATGCTGTCCTTCATGATACCCTATTTGCACCAATCTGCCCCTCATATCCCTAATTTCCATTCGTCTTAAGGCTTCTGCCCCCCTCAGATGCAGCATACCGCTGTGATAATAAACTTGAATAGCTGTAAGGTCATGCGCTTCGACACCCACACCCACCGAATTCAGGTGAATACGGAACCGAAGTGAATCTGATGGTCCATTCGCAAAAAAGAGATAACTCAAATGGCCAAAAATCGTTTCAATGCGCTGGAGCACTCGATCCTCTAAGAAAATGGGTGATGTTGAAGGCCAATTTGAAGCTTGTAGCTGAAGTTGATAGTTGCCCAATTGGCCAAATTCTGTTCGCAGAGGAATAGCACGTGGCATTCCGGCAGGATCCGGGATGGATTGAATGCTGTAGGCCGATCCGTTACCGTCGAGGCTCGCAAGAGAGGGAGACAAGTAGGTTTCGTCCCCGAGGTATCCGGCATCATGGTGAATATCAAACCCGATTGTAGCATCGGTTTTCAATTGGATCAGTGATTCCTCTCGAAAATGGGGTGAGGCCTGTTCCAATTCGATGCTGAGGCGAGGATCCTGTTGGTTTTGACGAAAAAAAGCAGTCAACAAATCGGGTTGCCGCGCATTAATTGGGTAGAAAATGGAGGATAGGCCCAAAGCACCGGCACGCACCATAAAGCCTTGTAGGGGTGCAAGAATTCCGTTAGCCCCATTGATGCCCACTCCGTTAATATAAGAAGCCCAATTTCCGGCACCCGGAATGATGCTGTCCTTCTTCCATACCCAAACCGCCTGATCAGCATTGGATTTTTGTACGGAATCCCACGCCACAGCGCTGGGAAAGGGGTTGCCCATCAAATTCCAACGTGCAGACTGGTTTTGAAGGAAATAGGGCCCGGCAGGGTTGAGCTGGGGTTCTCCCATCATGCGAATGGTTCGAATGCTGTCGGTCCAGATACCATAGGCCTGGGCGGGATTCCATTGGTTGCTGCTCGATGGAACGGACAGATAGGCATTCAATGGCTCGCTGAAACGAATCACGCCATTGGGTGTTGAGGGAAGTCCGCCTACTTGAGCGAAAGGGATGGCCGATCGATGTGGGCTCCCCACAAATCGATATCCGCTGTGGCCCACGCCCATCCAGGGTAGATGTCGCTCCGTCTCAACTTTCCCCTGAATGGAACCATTCGTGCCACCTCGTATTTGTGCTGTGAAGCGATCAGAAGTCGATGATAAACAGAGATTGTCTTGTGTTTGAAGAACTCCACCATTCAGATCCACATGTCCCATCACAACCATCTTGTTTCCTAAACGAAGTCGGCCTTGAGGCCCCATATTCATAATAAGGTTTTCTAAAGTGCGCCCATTACTGCCCGATAGGCTATCCATCAGCACTGAACCCACATCGATTAATCCATGCCATTCCAAAGTCGCACGGGTACTGCCCCTGATCAATCCGTTGCCCGAATAGGTATTTCTGAGGATGGCTCGGCCATGAACCACATGCATCGTGCCTCTGTTGATCAGAGATCCCCGAACATTCAAAACAGCACCGGAGTCTAAACTGAATAAAACGCCGCTGTCAATTTCAAGTCGATGGGTGCTTAAATTATGGGTGATGCGTAAAGGTGCGGAAACGATGGCATGAATACTCGTGTCGGGCGGGCCTTGACTCCATATTACACCATTCCAAACCGTCGGGTTAGCGCGATTACCTGTAATTCGTATGTTGTCGAATCGCCAAGCCCCTGATACAGCTGCTGTTGATGGGTTGATGACTTGCCTAAAAGCACCCGTGCCCCGGAAATGCGCTGCAACAATGCGAAAACCAAGGATAGCTCGCTCGTTGACCTGCGGGATTTGGGATAAATCTACTCGAATACGCCGGAATTTATCGGCGGCTGAATCTGTTTCGAAGCGTCCAAGATCGAGTCTGCCCAGGCAATAGGTAGTATTGCTGTCGGTCATATGTATGTTCACCCATTGGTTGCCATCGGTGCTGTATTGCAGCCGTATGGTGTTGGGTGATGAGCCCGACCAGCGTTGTTCCCATTCCATCTTGATGTTTCGAAACTGGGAACTGCTCAGCATGATTTGAATCCCGCTCGATTCATTGACACTTCCTGGATTGGTGTTGCTGATTGACCAGGCCGTATCGCCTGCACTGGTGGTTCCGGCATTCCCGCATCCATTTTGGCTGTTCATCCCGCCCGACCAAGAGGTAGAGCTCATGGAGCCTAATAGTGACATCGAGCCCTGTCCAACATTGGCTTCGGGTTGCTGAAGCGTGCCCCGCGTGGGTTGGAATGTCCAGGCCGCCAACACCGATAAAACAATATTGCCTTGCAAGCCTGTTGGTTGCCTCAAGTCGTAGCTTCCAGCGGCCACACCCGATAGTTGAAAACCGCTCACAGAAACCGATATATTTCGTCCTGTATCCGAAGTGGCAAACAAAGCGGTGGGCTGACCGCCAAGAATTAAGTCGGTTTCATCCCCAGCTAATATGCCCTGTAATTGCGGAACCCCCAATAGGGTAGCAGTTCGGGTACCATCGAATTCTTTCTCCGCCACAGACAACCCCCCAATAAAAACGGGTCGCGGGTTGATATCGGCAAATAGTCCTGAAAATGGAGCGACTGTATAATTCGGGCCATCGGTTCCTGATAATTGGATGTTTAAGGTAACGGGAATCTGATTTCCTGCCCGAAATTGCTGAAAAATGCCGCTTGAGGAAACGATAACCGTGTCAAACGGTAAAATACCATGGATGGTTACAGAATCAACTACTGCCACCGCGCTTCTGTCGTATATTTTTCTGCGTGCCACAGCGGACTGGACCGTTAACACAGCTGGAGCAATGTCGGCCCTAAGCACCAATGTGTCTACCACATAATTGTTTGAAGGTGCCATGAAATGCCCAGAAGAACGAACCGCTTTCTGAAGTCCGGCTCTTTTGTCTTCAAATGCCCATGTTCCCATACTGGGAGGGCCAAATGTCTCTCCGGCCACCAAACCAACATATTGAGGAATTCCCAATATACTCACTGATGTTCCCCCATCATACATTTTATTTTGCGCGGATAGACCTCCTATGGAGATTCGTTTAGGAAGTATAGAGGCTCGAATATTGGGTGTAGATACGATATAATTTGCATTGGGAGCGGGTAGGAGCCCCACGGGAACAACAGAGATGTCGGTACCTGCGTTTGCAGAAACAAAGTTCCAGTTTAATCCGCTCAGATCAGGCGTAAACTGCTGCCCAAAGGCCAATCCGTCGAATACGGCTTGCCCACCTACCTGGGCCTGTTGGTTGCCGTCATAATCTTTGTTCAGCGCTTGTAGACCCACCAGCTGTAGGGTACGGGGCGAAACCACAGCGGGTTCAATTCCTGCAGCGATGCCCAATTGTCCGTTGCTCAGGGCCATTAATTCTCCCGTGTAGGTTGCGGCCGGCAGACTATCTTTTAAGCGCACATAAAATCGGGTGGGGGATAATTGACCCACGGCGGGTATGCTGATGCGGTTCCTGAATAACCCGGTGAGGCTATCGATCCGCATCTCAAAAAACTCCGGTGCCAATACATGTACGGTGTCGGAAAGATCTTGACCACTCACTTCAAAGCTCATTAATCGAGTGTGAATGGTTCCGTAGGTGATGTTCCCCCAATGAGTGTCTACCGCATGAAGTTGAAGATTAGGTACATAGGTTGATGGAGGTAGGGGTGGCCCTTGTGCCCGGGCAGTAAACGGCCCTGAAGTCAAGCCACATAGGGTGATATAGAGAAGGAAAATCAAGAAAAGTATGGGCGTACGGATGAATTCCATAAAATGGGTTTAAGGTTGAAGAAAAGGAATGTATCAACCTGCCGCGGCCGTCGGCAGCAATTGGGCTACAAAGCTAATTTGACTAGCCGAAAAGGCCATTCATCGCGCACAATAACGTAAGAAGTAAACGAATATGGAAGTCTATTTTTTGTGTTACGGACCTGGTTTTTCGAAGCTTGAGCTCAGCGCCCGCAACTAATCGAACCCATATCCGGGTCCCAGATATTGATAGCCTTCGGTTAGTGCCCCCGCTCTGGTTATCGTGGCTCGTTTTATCTCCTCAGCTTCCAAGCCTTCGTTCATCCAGGCGGGGAAAAACGACGCCAATAGCTGCTGCCCAAACAACTCCGATGCATCCACAGGAAGTTCGCAAGGCAAATTCTCAACCGCCATGATGTCGATCGAATCTTTTGTGTATGGTTTAACCTCGGTTTCGCTATGAGGGTCATAGCCATAAACAGGATCCGCAATGCTGCTGAACCTCAGCGTCGCAGGCACCCCTCCATTGATGTCGCAGCTGATGTCGGCAATGGTTCGTACCCGAAACGATGCCAATCGCATATCGGATCGTTCGAAAAGCCTGGGGCCACCAGCAGACCAAAATAATGTGTTCACCAAAATATCTGCTTGGCTTAAGTATGGTGCCAACTGACTCACATAATGGTTTGGATGAGCGTGGAAGTGCGAACGATCCCACACGGATCCCTCAGAAGTACCGCTGCGACGAAATACATCCTTCGATTTTAATACACAAAAAACGGCTGCCTCTCCCGTCAAGTGGCCTTCTAAAAACTCAGCTGCAGACAACTCTTGAATGCCCGCGGCGCGGAGCAATTCAACCGCTCCCTTGCCCACCCGTCCATCACCGGTCACGACAATTCTCATCGCAGGCCATTTAATTCGCCCATACAGGTGCAGTAAATCGCTTAAACGATCGACTTGCCAAGCACCGGGAAGCTCAAATTCTTGGTTTTTTTTTCCAAATGCCGCAAGGCCATGGTGCGCCCCCACAATGCCCGCAAAGCGACCGAAGGCTACCGTGCGAAGTCCCTCTGGGTCGGTTAATAACTCATAATCCAAAAGGGTGATCCCTTTTTGAAGCACAGCTTGCAATAATGAACGGTTGTATGGCTGTCGTTTGGTAACATGACTAAAAAAAAGATAAGTTTTATCTGGTCTTAAGTCATTTATTTGAATCTCTTTAACGCCCATTAACAAATTACACGCACTCAGGTCTTCGCTGATTTCACAACCTGCTTCAGCATAAGCCGTTTCTGAAAAACATCGAATAATAGCGGGCTGCACGACGATTCGTGTGTCTGGCCAAAGTTTAAGGAGTTGACTGCATGCGGTGGGGGATAGGGGAACACGCTTGTCTGGCGGGTTTTTGCCCTCTCGAAGCAGGCCGATGACGGGATGAGATTTCGGATTCACGGCGCAAAACAAAGCCATTTTTGCTCAATTTCAAACCATAATTAGATAATCCTTTGGTGAAGGGATGGGCACTACAAGGGTCCCACCAATTTGTTACGCGGATAACGCAATGAGTAGGAATATTGGATGGATTTTTCACCAGTGCTTCCCAGGTCAAACAGCCAGCGCACCAAGCCCTGTTCGCCCTCAGGCCGAGCGCCATCCAATCGGACATCAACCACTTGGATATCTTCATGAGCGGAATGCGGGATGGATTCATCAACCTGAACTTGAATGGGACGGTTGTGCTTGTTTTGTATGAACAGTTTATATTTATAAGCCCGCTCTATTCGGTTGGTGATGCCGTTTTCAGAAATTTTGGGCGGTTCTGCCGTGAATTGAACGGTCACGCGGGGGTCAGCGCCCAGTGAAACATCCAGCGTATCGCTGCTGTTCTGTTGAAAATAGAGGGTGGTTTCGCCCACCAAATCTTGCTCTAAGTACAACAAGGTGCGACCAGGCAGGTAACTGAGTCCGGTGAGACCCACCACGCGGGCGATCAGATAGGCTTGGGGATCTTGTCGCGGCACCAAGGCATGCCTGTATTGTGCAGTCAGCTCTCGTTGTTCCAAATCGAGTAGTCGTTCGGCTCCGCTGGGCAATCGCAACGGTTCTTTGCCTTGAAAAAGCACATTGAGCGTTTGCTCCGTTCGTTCGGCAGACTCCGCGGCTTCGAAGTACGAGTCGACCGAAAGGGCTTCTCCCGACATCGCGGGCTGATCGCTTCTAGACGATGGAGCCGCATACATATGCAATTTTCGGGTCATGGGTTGCAAAAACCTCAACACCCAAGGCAGGGCGACTGGCTTTTCTGTGCGCCCATGTGCACGTGCAGTCGATAGGGTCCAACGAACATCAGTCCAATCGATCCCAGTATGCTGCACCACCCGTGCCCGCACTTTGAGCTCGATGGATGAGGCTGCGCCCTGGCTGATGAGTTCATATTCAGGCTGCCAATGGGCCGACTTGCTCAAATAAGTCACCTTCAATCCGGTAGAACCGCTTTCCGTGGCCTTCAACTCTAAAATGAGTTGCTGAACTTGCTCTGGAAATTCTAAGGAAAGGCTGTCGAGCTGTCGTTGAAGACCTTGCATCCGCTCGAGCGACTTCTGCTGTCGGCGCGATATCTGCAAAACTCTGTTGTCGATACTGCTGAGGCGAGTCCGGTAAAAATCGGCTAACTTCTCGAGCTCCGCCACGCTGAAATTCCCTTCTCCGCCCAAGCTCTTGTTGGCCAAGATCATTTCACGCTCTTGTAGCAGTACATTACTTTCGAGATGCTCCTCTTCGGAGCGCCTTTTTATTTGTTGGATGCTGTCGCCCAGTTGCCGCATCAGAGGTGTTTGATCTTCCTGGCGCGGATACCGAGGGATCAGTTGATAGCCCGCCATACTGATTCCTTTTTGGGTGAATGCGAAGCGAAGGCTCGACAGATCGGCATCTGTTGCTAGCCCATCAACAACAACCCGATTGTTTCCAGATTTCAGAACGAAGGTTGCTGTTTGGGTGATCAGTGCGCCGTCTAAACTCACTTGAACATCGGTAACTTTCGACGACACGCGCTGCCCAGCCGGATTGGCATGGGTCACAAACGAAACAAGGAACAAGAGCGCCGTAGTTTTGAGTTGGATGTGCGGAGTCATGAGCAGAAAACTATAACTACTTTTCATTTTATCGACATTTATGTTTGGATGCAAACGCAATTTTTCGCTATTTCATCTAACCGAACAAACATTTCGACGATGCAGTTGTTTATAACGAACTAAAATATTATAAATCCACTTAAACCAAAATCCAACTTTATGAAAATTTTTTCTACCCTAATCGCCTGCTTTCTGTTTTTTGTCTCCTTTGCGACAGCCCAGCAGACTGCTTTAGTTCAGGTGATCCACAACTGCGCCGATGCTGCGGCTGACACGGTCGACGTTTGGGTGAACGGAACACGTGCATTGCCTAATTTTCGATTCCGGACGGCGACTCCATTTACTGCCTTACCCGCTGGGATTCCTTTGAGCATTCACATTACCCCAAATGCTGCGGCCGATACGAACAGTGCTGTTTTTGTTAAGCGTTTAACACTCACCCCCAACGAAAAATACACGGTGATTGCTTCAGGTATCGTGTCGCAAACGGGATATACCCCGAACAGACCATTTGATTTAATTATTCGTGCTCAGGCTCGACAGGCGGCATCAGATACCACGAAAACGGATCTGCTCGTCTTCCATGGCAGTACGGATGCCCCGGCGGTTGATGTGAATGAAGTGAGTGTACCCGTCCCAGGACTGGTAACCAATTTGTCATACGGTAATTTTGCGGGCTATCTTCCTTTAAATCCGGCGAACTACACCGTGGCTCTTGCACCAACGGGTGCTGCTAATATAGCTTGGTTTCAAGCACCTCTGCAAACACTCAATCTTAGAGGTGCTGCCCTCACTGTGGTGGCATCGGGCTTCTTAAATCCGGCAGTAAACAGCAACGGAGCCTCTTTTGGATTGTGGGTTGCCGCACCTGCTGGTGGAAATCTGATCCCACTTCCATCTGTTCCCAATTCCATTCAAAATTTAGACCCTGCCTTGTTGGGGGTTTTTCCAAACCCAGCGAGCGATGTGGTTTCCGTTACCTACCCTGAAGATTTCGTGGAAGGAAATATCCGTGTACAAGATGCTTTGGGACGCGTTGTGCTATCCAGAACTCTTGATTCTGAAGGCGCCCATTTTCAAATGAATGTTGATGGATGGATTTCAGGTGTATACCAAATCAATCTGGTAGATGCCAACTCATCGCGCACATTGAATCGCAGATTGGTGGTTCGATAGTTCTTATTTGACCTGAAAAATCCCCGCTTGTCGAAACAAACAAGCGGGGATTTTTTTGTCGTTGGTTGTCATCGGTCGTGGTTGGTTGTCATTGGTCGTGGTTGGTTGTCATCGGTCGTGGTTGGGCTTTCGAATTCGATCGTAAAACTTTTCAAAAACTTTTCAAAAACTTTTCAAGAAAAGACCCCGATTGCTTGAACAATCGGGGTCCATCATCCGTGGAGCTGCAGGGAGTCGAACCCTGGTCCAGTCAAGCTGATCCACAGCTTTCTACATGCTTAGTCGACCGTTGATTGTCGGGGTAGTTGTGGCCGGTGACTTGCCGAAACTGCCCTTATCAGCGTATGTTTTTCGCTTTGGGACCGCCGATGGCCCGCTGCTATTTTACTGGTGCGGGGCGCGCTTCGAAAATCCACCGCCAGTAAACACCCAGTGGAAGAAGCGCCACAGCAGTACCCCCTGGGGGTAGGCTGAACCTTGGTTACCTAACCTCTGGGGTTAGGCAGCAAGTGCGTAAGATTGGTTGCCGATTAAGGCGTGGGCATTCTGATTTACGAGATCCTACCCAAGGCTCGGCATGCTTACAGTGTCATCATGGCAAGCTGTCGATTCCGGTCAGCCCCATTTGAATGCAATTTTTACCTAACAAACAAAGAGGAGGTAAAAGTTCCTCAAAAAGAAGAAAAATTGACTAAAGGGAAATACATATTTTTGGGCTAATGAAAAAGACCGCTTATTTTTTGATTTTCTGCATGGCGCAGCTGTTGTTTATACAGGCTGCCGCCACTTCCTCCACGCCGAATCTAAACCGCATTTCGCCACCCGATGAGGGAATGTTGCCTCTCAATCAACTCAAAAAGAGGCATCTGCAATCGCTCGGACTACAATTGAGTGATGAGCAGATTTTTTCGACAGGCGATATCAGTCTGGTGCAGGCCTTGGTTCGGGTGGGCGGTTGCACCGGTTCCTTTGTTTCGTCGGAAGGCCTCATCATCACCAACCACCACTGTGCATTTGGAGCCGTAGCTGCAGCCAGCAGCGTATCAAATGATTACATCACCGATGGATTCCTCGCCGAAACGCGTGCCGACGAAATTCCTGCAAAGGGCTTGACGGTCCGAATCACCATCGGTTTCGAAGATGTTTCTGAACGTGTCCTTGCTGGATTGAGTGATGAACTCGACCCAGTTCGTAGGACCGATGCAATACGAAGAAATATCAAGCGGATCGAAGACGAGTCTAAAGGGGCGCAGCCCGAACTGCTGCATGAGGTTTCGGAAATGTTTGTAGGACGCTCTTATGTTTTGTTTCATTATCAAACCATCAATGATATTCGGATGGTTTATGTGCCTCCGCGCAGTGTGGGTGAATTTGGTGGCGAAAGTGACAATTGGGTTTGGCCCCGGCATACCGGCGACTTTGCTTTTTTAAGGGCATATGTAGGGCCTGATGGAAGACCAGCTGCTTATTCGCCAGACAACAAACCATTTGTTCCACAGAACCACCTCAGGGTTAACCCCACAGGTGTAGCCGAAGAGGATTTTGTGTTTATTCTCGGATATCCCGGACGTACATTTCGTCATTATCCGGCCTCCTATTTAGAATATCAACGCGATCAATTGTTGCCTATTACGTCAGAAACCTACGATTGGTTGATTGATGCCATAGATCGACTCGGGTCCGCCGACCCAGAGGCTAAAATCAGATTGGCGTCGCGTCAGAAATCACTGGCTAATGTTACGAAAAACTATAAAGGGAAAATTCAAGGTCTGAGAAGAGTCGACATCATCGGCGAAAAACGCAGGCAGGAAGTTGAGCTGGGTCGTCTAACGTTGCCTGGGGCAGCCTTCGCGCATCGTTCAGGGGTCATAAAATCGCTCGATAGCCTCTATTCTTTGTTGTCTCAAGACGCGCCATTGAAGTTATGGCTCAATAACATCCAACAAAATTCCCCCACTTTTTCGATGGCCATGGCCCGTGCGGAAGCCCGTCGTTTATGGGGAAAAGGCAGCGAGCCAGGTAGCGACAGCATCAGAAATCTTTTGGTTGCCAATGTGCTCAAGCAAAATGAACGATTCAGGGCGGGATACGAACCGCAATTGGATACCGCATTTCTGCGATTTATGATGCGTGCGCCGGCGCGTTGGGGTGCGCAGCATCGGACTGAAGCAGTAGAGTCGTTTTGGAAACAGTATCGCCTCTTCGAGCAAAGTGATGTGGTCGTGGGTCTTTGGTACGGGAAGGGCCTTCCATTCGATGCCCAAAAAATAGCAGCACAGTTTAAATCGAACCCCGAAAAGGCGCTGAATGCTAAGGGGTCTCTCGATGCCTTGGCGGATTTGATGCTTGTTGAGGCCCAACGCTTGTCGAACCGAGAAAAAGCCATTAATGCTCAGTTGTCGGTGCTGTTGCCTCAATACTTGGAACTCAAATTGGCTTTGGTAGGGGAGGATTTTGTTCCGGATGCAAACGCTACCCTGCGCTTGACCTACGGACATGTACGCAGATATCAACCAGCTGATGGGGAAGTGCAGACTCCCTTCACTCATTTGGCCGGCATGCAATCTAAGGCACGTTCGGCCGTAGGTGATCCCGATTTAGAGGCTGATTATGCCCTGTTTGGGCCCTTGCATGAGCGCATGCAGTCGGATCGTTCTGCGGATTCCATCCCAGTTGCTTTCTTATACAATTTGGATACAACCGGAGGCAATTCAGGTTCTCCTGTTATGAATGCCAAAGGAGAATTGGTGGGCGTCAATTTTGATCGGGCCTTTACGGCAACCATCAACGACTTTGCTTGGAACGAGCAGTATAGCCGTTCAATTGGGGTAGACATCCGATTTGTTTTGTGGATGCTTGATGAAGTGGCCGGAGCCAGTCATCTCATCAAAGAGATGGGTGTATCGCGTTAGGGCACTTCTTCTTACTGTTTCCACCTGCCTCTTTTTTGAAGGTCACGATGGCTGATTTAACCCCCAAATTCCTTAAAACCCTCGGTTGATGCGCCAAGGTGCAAAACCAGGTTTGTAGTTCCATTCGGATGCAACCGGACGCTTGTTTTCGGGCGGTGATGTTGGCGGGGATGAAGCTTTTATAGTTCCTTGAACTCCTGATGCATGTTCATGCTGCAGAACCGCTGTTAGTGCGGCTGAGAAAAGTTGGTCATCAGAAGGCTGTTTGTATAGATCGCATTCGCTATAATACTTTGCAATAAAATCGGTGTCGAATTGTCCGGACTGGAAAGCTGGATGTTGCATCACAAAATGGCCAAAGGGCAGGGTAGTAGCAACACCTTGTATTTCATATTCCTGAATGGCTCTGATCATCCGTTGAATGGCTTCATCTCGATGCCCGGCATGAACCACCAACTTAGACAACATAGAGTCGTAGTGCACGGAAATCTCCATCCCTTCGCGAAAACCGTCATCGATCCGAACGCCGGGTCCTTGAGGCCTGCGGTACCGTTCGAGTATGCCCGTATCCGGTAAGAACTGCTGCTGTGGATCTTCAGCACATACCCTCAATTCGATGGCATGTCCATGAATTTGGATTTGCTCCTGCTGTATGGGCAGGGGATGCCCTTCGGCTACTCGAATTTGAAGACGAACCAAGTCCAATCCCGTAATCAGTTCGGTGACAGGATGTTCAACCTGAAGACGGGTATTCATCTCCAAAAAGTAAAAATTGAGTTGATCATCAACCAGAAATTCAACGGTTCCCGCATTATGGTAACCACATGCCTGAGCCACACGAACGGCTGCTTCGCCCATAGCTCTTCGAACTTCTGGGTTCAGGCAGGTGGAAGGGGCTTCCTCCACCAATTTTTGGTGACGCCGTTGAATACTGCATTCGCGCTCGAATAAATATACAATGTTGCCATATTGGTCGCCGATCAGCTGAATTTCAATGTGACGGGGGGCTGCAACATATTTCTCGATAAAAACAGCACCATCACCGAAAGCCGATAAGGCCTCACTTTGAGCACGCTGCAATTGTTCTGAAAATTCGGCCGACGATTCCACAATCCTCATTCCTTTCCCACCTCCTCCAGCCGCCGCTTTCAGAAGAACGGGAAAACCGATTTCTTGAGCAACCACCAGCGCCAGCTTTGGATCAGTGATGGCCCCGGGCGAACCAGGCACCATGGGGATCTGAAAGTTAGCCACCGTGTGCTTGGCCGACAATTTATTGCCCATCAAATCCATACTTCGGGCAGAGGGACCCACCAAAATTAAACCTGCTTCTTCTACAGATCGTGCGAATTCAGAACGCTCACTCAAAAAGCCGTAACCCGGGTGAATTGCATCTACCTTGTGCTTCAGGGCCAGCTCAATGATGTAGTCGCCCCGCAAATATGAATCGCGACTTGGTGGAGGGCCCACACAATAGGCCTCATCGGCATACAGGGCATGAGGAGACAAACGATCTGCCTCAGAAAAAATAGCGATACTCGTGATGCCCATTTCACGACATGTTCGCATGATCCGCAGTGCAATTTCTCCCCTATTCGCAATGAGGAGCCGTCGAATTGGACGAATGGATGGTGTTACCATCGCGATTTAGCCGTTATTTTTCGCATGATCGGCCAGGAATTGTGCCAGTCCTTTTTCCGTTAATGGATGGTTAACCAATCCCATAATCGCAGAAAGTGGACAGGTTGCAACCTGCGCTCCAGCCTCTGCACACTGCACAATGTGGAGTGGGCTTCGAATGGAGGCAGCAAGCACCTGAGTTTCGAAACCTTGTACATCGAAAATGTCTACCAATTGACGAATTAAATCAATGCCTTCTATGGCCAGATCATCGAGTCTTCCTATAAAAGGAGAAACATAGGTGGCACCTGCTTTGGCGGCCAAAAGGGCTTGTCCTGCCCCGAAAATAAGCGTACAGTTGGTGCGTACATCCATTTCATAGAGGGATTTAATGGCCTTTATGCCATCGGCAAGCATCGGTATTTTGACCACAATTTTGGGATCGATGGCGGCGAGCATCTCGGCTTCCCGCATCATGCCATGATAATCAGTACTGATTACTTCGGCACTCACACAATCATCCACCAAATCACAAATCGCCTTATAGTGCGCCATAATTCGGTCGGCACCCTTAATTCCCTCGCGGGCCATGAGACTCGGATTGGTAGTTACCCCATCCAAAACGCCTAATGCCTGAGCCTGGGCAATCTGATCGAGGTTAGCGGTGTCGATGAAAAATTTCATATGAAGTTTCAAAAAAAAGCAAAAAAAAATGGGTAAGCTACTTGCATCGCGCCGCTACAACCACCTACCCTTGCTGTATTCCTACCCTGGGGGATTCAGCAGGAGCTGGCCGTACAAGACTTACCCGTCGCAAAGATAGTTGAAAGGGACTGTAAAAGGACAGGCTTTCCTGTAGTATTTTTGTTGACATGATAGCCACAAACCAAGAATTGGCGTTTAATCGAAATGAAGACGCCTACCGACTATTGATGCAACGCTACCGACAGATGCACGAACAAGTTCGACAGGGTGGGGGTGTTAAAGCGACAGCCAAACACAAGGAGAAGGGAAAGATGACGGCTTGGGAACGAATCAACCACCTTTTAGATCTGGGTTGCCCTTATATGGAGGTAGGAACCCTGGCTGCTTGGGGATTGTATGAAGAACATGGGGGCTGTCCGTCCGCCGGGGTAGTAGTGGTAGTAGGTTATGTCAGTGGTCGACAGTGTGTTGTTGTGGCCAATGATGCCACAGTAAAGGCAGGCGCATGGTTCCCTATGACGGGCAAAAAGAACCTTAGAGCGCAGGAAATCGCGATGGAAAATCGTTTGCCGATTATTTATTTGGTTGATTCTGCAGGGGTGTATTTGCCCATGCAAGACGAGATTTTTCCCGATAAGGAACATTTCGGTAGGATATTTCGAAACAATGCATTGATGAGCAGTATGGGCATCGTTCAAATGGCTGCCATCATGGGTTCTTGTGTGGCGGGTGGAGCGTATTTGCCCATTATGAGCGATGAGGCCCTGATTGTTGACCAAACAGGTAGTATTTTTTTGGCGGGTTCTTATTTAGTGAAGGCGGCCATCGGAGAGGATGTCGATAATGAGACGCTGGGCGGAGCCACCACGCACTGCGAGATTTCAGGGGTTACGGATCACAAAATGGCCGATGATGCAGCTTGCCTGGCTACCTTGAGGCGATTAATCGGGCAACTTGGTGCGCCACAGCTTGCTGGATTCGATCGAACGACAATTAAAGCCCCTTCGCGAGACATCAAAGGAATTTACGGCGTATTTCCGGAAGGAAATGCCAGGCCCTATGATATGGAGGAGCTTATTGCCCATCTGATTGATGCCGATTCATTTATTCCCTACAAATCAGGCTATGGTAAGACCTTGGTATGTGGTTATGCACGGATTGATGGCTGGTCCGTAGGCATAGTGGCCAATCAACGAAAGGTGGTTAAAAGTTCAAAAGGGGAAATGCAATTTGGTGGAGTAATTTACAGTGATTCGGCGGATAAAGCCACACGTTTTATTGCCAACTGCAACCAACGGCGCATTCCTTTAGTCTTTCTGCAAGATGTTACGGGATTTATGGTCGGTTCTCGTTCTGAGCATGGTGGAATCATTAAGGATGGCGCCAAATTGGTCAATGCCGTGGCCAATTCCGTGGTTCCCAAATTCACGATCATTGTTGGTAATAGTTATGGCGCGGGTAATTATGCGATGTGTGGAAAGGCCTATGATCCGCGTTTCATTTATGCCTGGCCAAGCGCGCGTATGGCGGTCATGGGTGGGGAGCAAGCCGCTAAGGTTTTGTTGCAAATACAACTTTCATCGGCAAAGTCTAAAGGAACTGCGCCTGATCCTGAGGCCGAGGCTTCGTTGTTGGATAAGATTAGCGCGCGGTATCAAGCCCAAACCTTGCCAGAATACGCTGCTTCAAGGTTGTGGGTCGATGGGATCATTGATCCTGTAGAAACGCGCAGTATGATATCTATGGGAATTGAAGCAGCGAATCATGCCCCTATTGAGCGTAAATTCAATATGGGCGTGTTACAGGTTTGATAGATGCCTGAATGCGCTGTCAAAAATGACCTTCATCAACTTAAAAGTCGTTTAACATATGCTACCACAACAAAGGCTCCTTTCAATCAAATGATTCAGTTGTTCAATCAAAACCACCGTATACGCTTAAAAAACCAATAAACTAAGGCCATGATGGCCATGCTCGAAAGCAAAACCATTCCAAATGCTAAGGAACTATTTTGAAGCGGAAGCCGTACATTCATGCCATACAAACTGGCGAAAAGCGTGGGGATGGCGAGGCCGATCGTAACCAATGTTAATGTTTTCATTACATTGTTCATGTTGTTGTTGATGATGGAGGAATAAGCCTCCATCATTTGTCCCAATACTCGCACACTCACACCGGTCATCTCAATCGCTTGTTGATTTTCGATGAGCACGTCTTCCAGCAAATCTTCGTCTTCTTCGAATGCACTGAAGATCCGAAGCCGGCGCAAACGTTCCATCATGGCGCCGTTCGATTGCAGGGCCGTCGTGTAATAGATGAGCGCTTTTTCATACCGAAGCAGCTCCATAATCTCCCGGTTTCGCAAAGAATTCTCTAATTCATCTTCGAGCTGCTCTACAATTTTGTTGATGTTTCTCAGGTGAACCAGGAATTTTCCGGCTGTTTTAAGCATCAATTGCAAGAGAAAACGATTTCGCTTGGCGGTGTTAAATCCGCGCACGCGTTCCCGGATGAACTCCTGAATAATTACATTTTCTTCCTTACATAGGGTGATAAAATGTTGTTCAGTCAAAAATACCAGCAGCGGGAGGGTATTGAAGGGCGTGTCGTGTTCAACACCTCTGAAATGGGGAAGGCGAATAACAACCAATAAATAATCATCTTCCTTTTCAACACGCGCCAACTCATCTGAATCGAGCGAGTCGTTTAGGTAATCTAATACAAAAGGACAATTTTGCTCGAGCCAGGTTCGCTCTTCATAGGTTGGATCTACCACATTCACCCAATCTCCCTCATGTAGACGATCCACTTCCTGCAGCTTAGACTGTTGGGTTTGAAATAATTGAATCATGTTCTGCAGCGCGGGGATTTGTTGGGTGGTTACATAGGCAAATGACAATTCGCCGCAAAGGTAAGCTTTTAAGGCATTGAATAAAATGGAAATTGCCACCCCATAAGCGTATTTTTGCACTGTTGTTTTGAAGCAAGCCCCTACTTATTTTATCCCATTGTATCTATGTCAACCCAATCAGAGATTACCTCAAACAGGTCTACCCAATCAGAGATCACCTCAAACAGGTCTACCCAATCAGAGATCACCTCAAACAGGTCTACCCAATCAGAGATCACCTCAAAACCAGAAACAATAGATTTGAAGCATTATCCAACGCCTACGGGTCTGCAATTGAGTTGCAAAGGATGGGTTCAAGAAGCCGCTTTACGTATGCTGCTCAACAATCTAGACCCTGATGTAGCGGAACGACCAGAGGAGCTCATTGTATATGGGGGAAGGGGAAAGGCTGCTCGTGATCCAGAATCATTTCGACTTATTTTAGATGCATTGCGCGATTTAAATGACGACGAAACCCTACTCATTCAGAGTGGTAAACCCGTGGCCATATTACCCACACACGTGGACGCCCCTAGGGTACTGCTCGCCAATTCCCTGCTTGTTCCCAATTGGGCGAATTGGGCGCATTTCGATGAGCTGGAGCGCAAAGGTCTGATGATGTATGGTCAGATGACGGCGGGTAGCTGGATTTATATAGGATCTCAAGGCATCGTGCAAGGCACCTATGAAACCTTCAATGCAGTAGCGCAAAAGCACTTTGGGGGAAGTTTGAAGGGTAAATTGTGTGTCACAGCCGGATTAGGAGGTATGGGTGGCGCCCAACCCTTGGCCATCACCATGGCGGAAGGTACGTGTCTTGCGGCGGAGGTTGAGGAATGGCGCATGCGCAAACGAATCGAGACCCGATATTTAGATGAGATGTCTGTCGATGTAGATCAGGCCATTGATCAGGTCATGGCGTGGAAGAAACAAGGCGTGGCCCGAAGCATGGGCGTATTGTGCACAGCGGTCGAACTCTTGGAACGCCTCCGAGACCGCGGCATTTTACCCGATGTGCTCACCGATCAAACCTCTGCGCATGATCCTATGGTGGGATACATACCCCGAGGGCTATCCAATGAAGCGGCAACGGAACTGAGGGGCGCCGATCCTAAACGATATTTGGAAATGGCCTACCATGATATGCGTCTTCATACCGAACTGATGGTAGACATGCAGGCGAAGGGGTCGGTTACCTTCGACTATGGTAATAACCTTCGCGGGAGGGCATTAGAGGCTGGTTTCGATCATGCATTCGATTTTCCTGGCTTTGTGCCCGCTTATATTCGACCCTTGTTCTGCGAAGGGAAAGGGCCGTTTCGTTGGGTGGCTTTGTCGGGCGATCCCGATGACATTCGGGTAACGGACGCTCTGCTTAAAGAGCTGTTTCCCGATGATATCGGATTGCATCGCTGGCTTCATATGGCTTCTGAACGCATTGCTTTTCAAGGTCTTCCGGCAAGAATTTGTTGGTTAGGCCAAGGCGCACGAGAAAAAGCGGGCTTGGCTTTCAATCGATTGGTTCGTGAAGGAAAAGTGAAGGCACCCATAGTGATCGGTCGTGATCACCTCGATACGGGTTCAGTTGCGTCTCCCAATCGTGAAACTGAAGCCATGCTGGATGGGTCTGATGCGGTTGCCGATTGGCCGGTTTTGAATGCTTTTGTGAACATCGCGGGTGGTGCCAGTTGGGTGAGCCTCCATCATGGCGGCGGCGTAGGGATGGGCTATTCCATACATTCCGGAATGGTGATTGTTGCCGATGGATCCGATGAAGCGGAACGACGTTTGAAGCGTGTTTTAAATAATGACCCCGGTATGGGTGTGATACGTCATATGGATGCCGGTTACGATATAGCGAAGGACACGGCCCGAAAAAATCGTCTGGATTTGCGTGCGCGACTCGGCGGCCATTCGGTCTGATCAAATGATTTTTATTTTGGCCCGAGCCAATCGTCGTCTAGCTCTTTGAGTGCAGACTTAAGCTTTTCAGAAATCTCGACCAGTGGTAGACGTAAGTGCGGCTGAATCATGCCGCGTTGGGCTAAAATTGCCTTGACCCCAGCGGGGCTGCCCTCTTGAAAGATGTGCTTGACTACCGGGAGTAGTTTTTCGTGCCAAGCAAGAGCTTGCTTAAAATTCCCTGCTCGAGCATTTTTGACCAATTCAGAAAATGCGTTAGGAAACGCGTTGGCTACTACCGAAATGACCCCATCGGCCCCTAATGATATCAGTGGGATGCTGAGCAAATCATCGCCCGAATAGACTTTAAAGCCGGCAGGGCGATGGCACAGGATGTCTGCAATTTGTCCAAAATCCCCTGATGCTTCTTTTGTTCCCACTATATTCGGGAAATCGTGGGCCAGTCGGAGTGTGGTATCAGCGGTTAAATTACATCCAGTCCTGAATGGTACATTATAAAGAATGATGGGTAGGTCTGTCGCGTTGGCAACCTGGGCATAGTGGCGATAGAGTCCCTCTTGGGATGGACGGTTGTAGTAGGGTGTAACCGACAAGAGTGCATCCACACCTGTTAAGTCAAATGACTTGATGTGCTCCAAAAGCTCATGGGTATCATTTCCGCCCATACCCAAAACAAGCGGAATGCGGCCATTCAAACGGCCTCGAATGGTATCGAGAACAGCCTCACGATCATTTTTGCTGAGGGCGGGGGTTTCAGCTGTTGTGCCAAGGGCAACGATAAAATCGATGCCGCCATCCACCATAAAATCGACCATTGTTTGGAGCGCGCGATGCTCTACGTTCCCTTGGCTGTCAAATGGTGTGATCAGGGCAACGCCCGATCCTATTAGGTTAAATTTCATAGACGAATATACTTTTCTATATACTTGACAATCCTTTGCGATGCCTCGGCCGCACTACAGGTTTCGGTCCACCGGCAGGTCAGCTGATAATGGGGGAGTTCCTTGACCGGGTTGATGGCCACTCTGTAGGTCACAGGTGCCAGTAATTCGAGTGATTTCATGCTCGGGTGTGGGTCAGGACCCAGCTGAATGAGGTAGGCATAATGGTTGTCGACAACAACGCCTTTTACATTCGTGGGTGCTTGCCAACGCAGATCCAGTTGCGATTGCCATATCGGAATAAACCAATCTTCCACTCGGTCGGGTTCATAGGCAATGCATCGACAAACCCGGGGGTAAATCTGGGTTTTGAGTAATTGAGCAGTCTGCAATTGATGAGGATCCCGAGCATCAAAAATGATGAGCCACGAATTGGTTTTTTGAACAGCCAAAGCAGGTCTCCTCATTTGCAAACGGTATGTTTGCATCCAAAGAAAATGACGAATCCAGTTGGGGTACTTCATGCGATGAGCTGTTCAAAGTCGGATTCTGAAAGCAGTGGTACATTGAGTGCCTTGGCCTTTTCCAGTTTACTGGGTCCAGCATCGCTACCAGATAGAAGGTAATTGGTCTTATTGCTTAAAGTGGTTGCTACCCGACCACCATGTTGCTCGATGAGGGATTTTAGTGTCTCCCGTTCATGTCGTTCAAAGACACCACTCACCACAAAAGAGAGCCCCATTAATTTTTGGGAGCGATTGGAATCCGACGCATTTTGAGAAACGGTGGTGAATTGAAGTCCGGAACGCTTTAAACGCGCTATTTGATGAAGATTTTCGGTGTCGGAAAACCAGTTCACCACCTGTTCAGCTATTTTCTCTCCAATGTCATGAACGAATAACAATTCTTGCAGGCTTGCCGAAGCTAACAAATCAATACTGGGGAAGTGTTTGGCTAGATTTTTGGCTATAGTCTCTCCAACATGACGTATTCCTAGGGCGAATAAGACCCGGTGATAGGGCACAGATCGGGAAGCGGATAGTCCGTCTAAAATAAGTTGTGCCGACTTTTTACCCATACGCTCCAGTCCGCTCAGCGCATCATGTTGCAAATCATAAAGATCGGCGGGCTTGCGAACGAGTCCGTGCTGCCATAGCAATTCGAGCGTTTCCTTGCCTAGACTGTTCAAATCCATGGCTTTTCTGGCCACAAAATGTTCTAGCAGGCCCAGCTGTTGGGGTGGGCAATTTTTTGCATTGAAGCAATAATGAAGCGCATCAATTCTATGTAGCGGAGCCGAGCAACTCGGACAGATTAGTGGAAATTGGATCGCTGTTGGGCCCCGTTCGCCCGTAGATGTGTCTATTCCTGTGATTTTTGGGATAATTTCACCGCCTTTTTCTACCCAGACCTGGTCGTTTAGGCGAAGTCCCAATCGCTCAATTTCGCCTTCATTGTAGAGCGATGCTCTTTTCACTGTTGTGCCGCCCAGCCAAACCGGAGCTAAATTGGCCACCGGGGTTACCGCACCAGTACGGCCCACTTGAAAATCCACCGAGATCAGTTGCGTGGAGGCCGCTTGGGTTTTGTATTTGTAGGCTATGGCCCAACGCGGTGCTTTAGCGGTATGGCCTAATTCTTCTCGATCAGCATAGCTATTTACTTTCACCACAATTCCATCGATATCGAAATCAAGCGATTCCCGTTTTGTTTGCCATGAATGGATGAACCCAAGGATCAGTTCGAGATTGCCCGCACCACTGTTATGGGTGCAAATCGGAATTCCCCAGTCTATTGCTTTTTTCAACATCGCTTCTTGGTCGCCGAGGCTGGAATTTTCTTGATTCCATGCATAGAAATAAGCATCAAGCCCACGCCTTTTTACTTCCATGGCATCCAATAATTTCAGACTTCCGGATGCAAAATTCCTTGGATTGGCATAAGTTTCTTCGCCGTTTTCGAGGCGCCTTCGATTTAACTCTTCGAATTTTGGTCTTCGGATGAATACTTCCCCGCGCACTTCCATTTTTGTTGGCCAGTCATTGCCCCTCAATTGGATGGGAATACTGGGGATCGCTCGTATGTTGGCTGTAACCACATCGCCTCTGCTGCCGTCGCCTCGTGTGATGGCTTGTACGAGTATGCCATTCTCATAGGTCAAAGAAATCGCTACACCATCAATCTTGAGTTCCGCAAGGTACGGGGTGGCTCTGCCCAACATTTTTTGTACCCTAAGATCGAAGTCACGCAATTCGGATTCAGAATAAGTGTTGCCCAGCGACAACATGGGTTTAGCGTGGTTCGCGCTTTCAAATCCTTCAAGGGGCTCACCGCCAACACGACGTGTTGGCGAATCGGGTTGGGTGTGGTGAGGCCAGCCATGTTCAAGTCCTGTGAGCTCGGAGAGGAGGTGGTCGAATTGCTGATCACTTATGATGGGTCGATCGAGCACATAATATCGGTAATTGTGGTCGTTGAGTTCTCGCGTGAGCGCGAGAATCCGATGCAGGGCTTGTTCCTCGTTCATAGGAAAATAACCCTCCAATATCGTAATTTGTTCCCATTAAGTCAGCGGATGGACCCGAAAAACTTGAACAGCCTCATGAAATATTGGGGCATTAAATGCATGCACTTTGCCCTTTTTTGGGGAATATTTCTCTTAATGGCTTGTCAACCGGATCGTCAATCCATATCCCCACCCACCATTGAACTTTTGTCTGCTTTGGGTACATTTGATGTACAGATTCCTGATACGATTTCTTTTCAGGTTCGAATACGTTCCGATCAAGTACTCAACCGAGCCGTACTCCGTGTGCAAAGGCAAGATGGTGTTGCGCTCCTTCCGCCAATCGTTCGCTTTCTTTCGAATCAAGATACGACTTTAGTATGGACTCTGGCGTTAACCGACTCGATGTTGCCTTCGGGTCAGTTTCAGTTGGTTTTGCAGGCCTTTTCCGGCGATCAGACCCGTTCTTTATTTATTCCTCTTAATATCCGGCCCGTTCCACACCCATTTAAAGGGGTGGTATGGTTTACACGATCGGGAACGCTGGCTGCTGTTCAACGATGCGATTCACAAGGGATCATGGCACCGCTTGAATCGCAAATGGCTTTTGATCTGATTCAAGCTACATCTGCTCCCGGATTACGGGAGGTTTGGTTGCGCGGACGAACCTCCGCGACTATGTGGCTATTTGATCTCGATTCAAGTTTAACGAGGCCTGTTTATAACACTGTATTTGATCCCGGTCAGTCGCCTTTTACGTTTTTGAGCAGTAGCGAGCAAGGTATTTATGCATCCCGCGGACTCGGGGATATTCTGCGCTTTTCGAACTCAGGGGCATTGGGAGGGCAATTTCTCATCCCTACCGACTTTGTTCCCGTATTCAATTGCCGGGAGCAAGAACAGTTATTGGTGGAACTTCGCGCCCGACCTCCTTCCTCCATACGCCGGATTAGAATTTACCACGCGGATTTTCAAGGAATCTTGAGGGAATTTACTGTGGGTGGGAATATTTTGGGGGCAGCGCGCATCGCGAACGATGCCTGGGTGTTGTTGATTGAGCAACAAAATTCGGGTATAGGGAGGCTTTGGCGGTATCAACTGTCATCCCAACAACTGCAGGAAGAGTCACCAAACAATATAGAGCATCGGTTTAAAGCCATTGTTGCCGGACGTGATGGATTTTGGCTGGCAGGGGTTAGCGGTATTTGGAATTTCCAACCGGCATTGGACGTTCAAAACGGGGCGTGGCAGCGACGATTTCAGGATGAGGTTTCGGATCTGCACTTCGATGGGCATTTCAGTAGGCTAGTTGGATGGAACGGCACAACCGGCTACATTTGGAACCCAGATGCTGGTGGACGCATTGCGTGCCAACTGCCCGATTCTATCCGTTTCGCATGTCCTTATTAACATACATTAATGTGCTCGATTATGCCGCTAAGTCCCTGAACATTCCCTATTGGATGGATTGAAAAACACCCATCGAAGAGAACTTTTCAATTCGGTCGGCCACCAATTGCGCGGGTGTCCAGCCGTCAAACCCTGCCAGCGCAGAAATGAGGTGTTTGCGCAGGATGTCGGCCATGCCCTTAGGATCATTATGTGCTCCACCTGCTGGTTCCGGAATAATACCGTCGATTAGTCCATGCGCCAACATTTTTTCAGCCGTTAGTTGCAGCGCCTCAGCCGCCTGTTCTTTGTGATCCCAGCTGCGCCAAAGAATAGAACTGCACGATTCGGGTGAAATGACCGAATACCATGTATTCTCCAGCATAAATACCTTATTTCCAACGCCAATTCCAATGGCTCCACCCGAAGCGCCCTCGCCAACGATGAGACAAATAACGGGAACTTTTAACCGCATCATTTCCTGGATGTTTCGCGCAATTGCTTCTGCTTGACCACGTTCTTCGGCTTCTAAGCCAGGAAAAGCACCAGGGGTGTCGATAAAGGTGATGATGGGTTTGCCGAATTTTTCAGCCATTTTCATCAGTCGGAGTGCTTTCCGATAACCCTCAGGATTGGCCATACCAAAATTTCGATATTGTCTCATTTTGGTGTTGATTCCCTTTTGGTGCCCAATGATCATCACGGTTTTGCCATCAAGCCGTGCGAAACCACCTACAATGGCTTTGTCGTCGCGAAATGATCGATCCCCATAAATTTCCAGGAAGTCGGTGCAGGTGTTTTCAGCGTAAAAAAGAGTGTAGGGTCGATCGGGGTGACGAGAAACCTGAACTCTTTGCCAACCTGAAAGTTTGCCGTACAGTGCATTTCGTTCGGCCATAAATTGATCCTCGAGTTCTTTGATGGCCGTAGAAAGATCGGTTTTGCCCTTGGCATGAATGCCTTTTAAGCGCTGCAACTCTTCGTGGAGTTCCTGAATGGGTTTTTCAAATTCTAGAAAATGCATGGGGAGCAAAAATAAGGATCAACTTACTTTTTTGGACCTTTAGTTGGTCTAAACTCCATTAACTCTATTTTTGTGCATGGATTGGTCGGTGTTTCCATTTGTCATCATGCGCATAGGCGGACGCTATCTGATATTCGCAGGCAGTCTTTTTTTGATTTTCTACGTTTGGAAAGGCCGCGCCTGGGCATACAAGAAAATTCAAAACAAGTTTCCCAAAAATTCTGAATACTTGCGCGAGTTCTTTTATTCGGCACTTACAATTTCCCTGTTTGCGGTCATGGGTGCCTTATTGTTGTACCATCCCAACATTCGTCCATTAACCACTCTATATCCCCATATTTCGGACCGGGGTTGGTTCTATTATTTCGGGTTGTTTCCCGCCTTGTTTGTTGTTCATGATGCTTATTTTTACTTGATCCACAGGTTGATGCACACACCATTTCTATACAAGCATGTGCATAAGGTTCATCACAGGTCAACAAATCCTTCGCCTTGGGCTGCCTATTCTTTTCATCCTTTCGAAGCCCTACTTGAATTCGGTATTTTGCCCTTATTTTTGTTCACGATTCCCGTGCACTTAACCCACATCCTTCTGTTTTTTTTGGCCATGATTGCCTACAACGTCTATGGCCATCTCGGTTTTGAACTATATCCTCGCGGTTTTTCGGAGAGCAAATGGGGGCGCTGGGTCAATACCTCTGTCAACCACAATCAGCATCACCAATATTTTACCGGAAATTACTCGCTCTATTTTTTGTTTTGGGACCGTTTATTGGGAACTTTGAGAAAGGACTATTCAGAGAAGTACAAAGAAGTATGTTTTCGACGCGATCGATTGGGCGAAATGCGCATTAAAGGGCCCGTTTCGGGTCCACCCAATGTTTCGAAGAGTCATAACACCAATGATTCCTGATGCAATCGCACTATGCCATACCGATTGGGTCCCAAGTCTGGTGGTTGGGATTTTTATTTTTGATTGTTTATTCGTCTGGTATTTGGTGGTGGTCGAAGAGCCCTCGTGTCAAAAATCGACGATTTTGGGAACGCGTTTGGGGAGTCATGATTTTTGCATCGTGGATAAGTGCCCAGATTTTTATGGCGTTGAAAGGTTGGTGGCGGCTCAGCAACGACCTTCCGTTTCATTTGTGCGGCATTTCAAATCTTTTGTCGATCACTGTGCTCTTTTTTCGGGAGAAACGTTTTTTTATTCCCCTTTTTTTCTGGGGGACAGTAGGGGGTATACAGGCCTTGCTTACGCCACAGGTTACGTCTGGTAACCATCCTTTATTAATCGCAGAGTACTACATATATCATACCTCAATCATTTTAGTGCCGTTTTATATGATTCGGGTACACGGTTGGCGCTTGAAGCGCTACGACTTCTTGAAGGCTTTATTATACAACAATCTCTTGCTCGTCCCCATTTTTGGCATGAACCTCTGGCTGGGCGCCAACTATATGTATCTGATTGAACCACCCCATGTCGATAATCCGCTGATCATCGGTGAATGGCCCTACTACATTTTGGGCTTTGAAGCAGTGGCTCTGCTGCATTATTTTTTCTTGTCCGTACTTTTTCGTGCCCATTGGAAACAAGCACCTGCGCTTGAAGTAGTTAACGCTAAATATTAGTTAAATGGAAATGATTGCAGCTTTGGTCACCCTAACACTCCTGGAGATTGTTTTGGGTATCGACAACATTATTTTTATTACGCTGCTCACCCGGCATGTTTCTGGGGATGAATGCAAGCAATTACGCAGGACCGGTTTGGCCCTGGCTTTGGTCTTTAGGTTGATGATGCTCATGGGTCTTTCCTATTTAATTGGGTTAAATCAGATATTATTTAACCTCGATGATAAGCGCATCAGCATTCGCGATCTGATCCTCATGCTGGGTGGGTTATTTTTATTGGCCAAAAGCACTTTAGAGCTTCATAAAAAAGTGAATGATCCCAACCACATAAAGGGTGAGACCTCCGAATCTGCCATTCCGAGAAAGTCCAATAGAAAAAGTTGGATATTGGCTCAAATCGTCATAATTGACCTTATTTTCTCGGTTGACTCTATTTTAACCGCCGTCGGCCTAAGCAATGAACTTTGGCTGATGATAACGGCCGTTGTACTGTCCATGGCCGTCATGGCTTGGCTGGCAGAACCCATTCAAAGTTTTGTTACAAAAAATCCCGGAATGCAGATCTTGGCTATGTCATTCCTGATGCTCATTGGTTTTATGCTCTTGCTCGAAGGTTTTCACTTCGAATTGCCCAAAGGCTATTTGTATTTCGCACTTTGTTTTTCTTTGAGCGTTGAATTGTTGCGGCAAAGATGGGAACGAAAATCGGGTTCCTAGGTTTGTGACTCATTCGCTTCATCGTATCTTTGTCACTTTATTTTTGCCTTCTTAGCTCAGCTGGTAGAGCAACTCATTCGT
>SYHW01000044.1 GCA_005799065.1 Bacteroidota bacterium | reverse complement strand
CGGCTGAACATCGGGGGCACTTTCTCGATCCGACCCCTTAATCTCCTCCTTCAATCGCTCTATTCCGGGCATATTGACCTTAGGAAGTGCGGGTGTCCTCGACCGTGACTTGTCTTTAGCAGCGGACGGTGCCACGCCCATTTCAGTCAGAATATCGTCGCTCTTATCAAACTTTCCATTGGCATAGATCAAGGTTACAGCCCCAGCGCGGTCAAAAATAAGGTCATATCCCTTTTCGCGGGCATATTTTTGAACGGCTTCATAGATCCGGTCCTGGAGGGGCTTAATTAACTCCTGTTGCTTTCGCCACAATTCACCTTCATAGCCGAAGCGCTTCGATTGCAGCTCCTCCAATTCGGCCTCCTTTTCCTTAATTTCTGCCATTTTCTCTTCCCGCATCGAAGCCGTCAGTAATACCTGTTCGGCTTTAAACGAACGATGCATACTTTCGATGTGCGCTCTTTTCTCCGTTAACTCGGTCGACCACTCCTCCGCCATAGCATCGATTTTTGATTGCGCAGCCTTGTATTCCGTTATTTGGGCGAGGATGTACTCACTATCGATGTAGGCATACTTCTGAGCAGCAGCGATCAACGGGAAAAGACCAAGCAGCAAAGCAAATACGAATTGATACCGCATCATCAAAAGTTTTGTCCGATAGTGATGTGAAAATTGCTTTTATGTGCCTCAAGACCGGGCACACGATCAAAACCATATCCCCAATCTACCCCCAGAAGCCCAAACATCGGTAGAAAAAAGCGCACGCCCAAACCCGCTGACCGGAAATTCGTAAAAGGTTCAAAATCCCGAAGGCGCATAAAACTATTGCCTGCCTCCAAGAAAGAGGTCATGTATATGGTGGCGCTGGGGTTGAGCGTGAGCGGGTAACGCAACTCCATCGTATACTTTTGAAACGCCGTTGCGCCAACAAATTGTCCGGATGCATTGCGTGGACTCAGCGAATTATTTTGGTATCCCCGCAAGCCAATCAACTCCCTGTCGTCGAGCTGGAAACCCATCAACCCATCACCCCCTACATAAAAACGCCCAAGGGGGATATCGCCAAAGGAGGACGAATAATTGCCCAGGAAGCCCAATTGAACGCGGCTCATCAACACCAGATTGCCTGCCAATTTTAGAAAATATTGGCTATCGAAGCGCCATTTATGATATTCCATCCAGCGATAACGGTCGGTGGCATCCTCATCGACCCCCACTTTTCTGCCTAGCGCAGTGTAGGGCGGGGTTAACTGAACCGATAAGGAAAGATTGGAGCCACTTCGGGGGAAAATCGGCTGATCGATGCTGTTGCGCGCCAATGTTTCACGGATGAAAAAATTATTCGACAATCCATTGGGCAAAAACACGGTGATCTGATAATTGCGCGATACGAATTGCTGAAAATTGATCGAATGGAGAAGGGTGAAATAATCGTCTGGCACTTTGAGGCGTTTACCCAGACTCACCGTAAGTCCATTGAGGGTGAGCGAACCTGCATTGGGATTGTTCGCTGCCAAACCAGTCGACTGCAAGGTGGTGTAGGCACTCACCGAAAGGGCATTGGGCTTTCGTCCACCCAACCACGGCTCTGTAAACGAAAAATTATAGGACCGGAAAAACCGTCCATTACCCTGAGCGCGGATGCTCAAGCGCTGTCCATCTCCGGAGGGCACCGGATTCCATGCGGATGGATCGAACAATTTTCTGGCACTGAAATTATTGAGAACAAGCCCGAGTGTACCCACCACCTGTCCGGCGCCCCAGCCACCAGAAAGCTCAATTTGGTCGTTGGAACGCTCTGCTACTTTATACTCTATATCGACTGTGCCATCAGCCGGATTTGGGGTGGGGGTTACCCCCAGTTGCTCAGGGTCGAAATAACCCAGCTGACTCAATTCGCGTTGGGTACGGATGACATCACTGCGACTAAATTTCTGTCCGGGTCTTGTGCGCAACTCCCGAAGCACAACATGCTCACTAGTTTTAGTGTTTCCCGTTACCGTCACCCGATTTACCGTTGCCTGAGCACCCTCATAGATTTGGATTTCGAGGTCAACAGAATCACTTTCTACACGGGCCTCAACCGGATTGACCTGAAAAAACAGGTATCCGTTGTCCATGTACATACTGGAGATATCTCGACCGTTTGGATCAATTTGCAGCCTACTTTCAAGCGTTTTGGGACTATAAACCTCACCCGGCTCGATCCCCAAAACTTTGCTGAGAATGGAGTCGGGATACAGGGTATTTCCAGAAAACCGTATGTTACGGAAATAATATCGATTTCCTTCTTCGACCCGGATTCTGATGTGCACCATCGATTGATCACGCCACTGCGTATCCTGAGCAATTCGTGCATCGCGGAATCCTTCCTCTCGATACACTTTTAACAGCGCTTCTTTATCTTCCACATACTTTTGCTCATCAAACTTAGCATTTCGAAAAATATTAAAGCGCTGATAGGGTTTAGTGCCCTTCATCTTTCTGTAAATTTTCTTGGAAGACACTGCCTGATTGCCCTCCACATGCAGCGACCCCACACGCACCCGATCTCCTGTTTGGATATAAAGCCGAACAAGTACCATGTTCTGGTGGGTGGTGTCGAGCTCTTCTTTTACCTCTATGCGTGTATCACCGTAGCCCTTCTCCGCGAAATAGTTTTTGATGAGCTCGACCGAAGAGGCCTTAATATGATCTGAAAACACCTTGCCCCTAAAATCCTTTAACTTTTCGGTTAAGTCGTCGGCATAAGATTTTCGAAGTGACTTGCTAAAAGCGAATTTGCTCAGCCTCGGTCGCTCCTGCAACACGACCTTTAAAAAAACAATGCTGGCCTCATACCGCTCGACTTCGATCACCACATCCCCAAACAAACCCTGCTTCCACAAACTGCGAACGGCCTTGGTGAGCACCTCACCCGGCAAATCGATGGCATCGCCTACTTTTAAACCCGCCAACATCAGGAGAATCTCCGTATCAAAGTTCTGAACGCCTTCCACACGAATGCCCCCGATCGTATAGGTGCGCACCACCGGCTCTGCAGGCGCAGCAGCGGAACGCGCGTCTCGCTTCACCTGGGCTATGCCCCTGATCGGTAGGGAGTTGAGCACCAAACAAGCCAGAAAAAGTAGGGCAATTCGGAACATCAGATTTTCTGAATTTGTTCTCCCGTCTTACCAAAACGACGCTCACGGGTCAAATAATCGGCAATGGCTTGATAGAGGTGTTCCTTATTGAAATCGGGCCACAACACAGGGGTGAAATACAATTCTGCATAGGCAAGTTGCCACAGAAGAAAATTTGAAATACGCTGTTCTCCACTGGTGCGAATCATCAGCTCTGGGTCCGGCATACCCGAAGTGTAGGTAGACGCAGCGATGTGTTCGGCATCAATGTCCTCCGTCTGTAAGGCACCCGATTGAACCCGCTTGGCCAAGGTGCGTACCACATGAACCAACTCATTGCGTGCAGAATAGCTTAAGGCCAGATTAAGGGTAAGTCCAGTATGTTGGGCAGTTTTGTTCATAGCGGTCGAAAGTCCTTTGCGACAATAATCAGGAAGATTGTCAAGTGCCCCAAACGCGTTTAAGCGGATGTTGTTGCGTTTAAAGGTGTTCATTTCCGAAGTTATTGTATCGACCAACAGCCGCATAAGGGCGTTGACTTCCTCCTTGGGACGCGACCAGTTCTCTGCAGAAAAAGCATAGAGCGTTAAATACGGTATTTGCAATTCGGCACATGCTTCAGCACATTCCCTGACTGCACGTACGCCTTCGCGGTGACCAAATATTCGCTTCATGCCCTGCGATCGTGCCCATCGGCCATTTCCATCCATAATAATGGCAAT
>SYHW01000043.1 GCA_005799065.1 Bacteroidota bacterium | reverse complement strand
TTGACATAAATCGGCTGGTTCTGGTTGATGGTGATTGGTGAAAAATGAAAATGCAAAAATACGCGATGTGGGGGAAAGTTTTTCCCTAAAAAAGATAAGATTGTCCAAATTTAGAATCGCAGGATACGCGCCATAGTCAGTCTAGTATATCTCAAGGTGCGCCGAACGGGCGTATTTCAAGGTGCGCCGGTGAGACACTCGCCGCGCGGCACTTATAATGTTAACCACATGCGGAGGTGTGGGATGCCCACTTCCAAAAACTCTCCGGGGTCTTCCCGGTAGCCCAATTTTTGATAGAACGTAACGGCTGCTTTGCGCGCGTGGAGGGTCAGGGTGTCGAAAAAATGTTCGCGGGCCACCTCTTCCGAATAACGCACCAGGGCGGTTCCCACGCCATGGGATTGCCTATCGGCCCGCACCGCCACCTGACGCATACGAACCGTATGCAGGTCAACCGGGGCGAGAACCAGGCAGCCCACGAGTTCATCCCCCGCCCAGGCGCCCAGGTGGATTTGATCTTTTTCGGCCTGTAGCTCTTTTAGTGAAAAATGAAGACCCAGTGGCGCACGCAGAATGGTGTGGCGCAGGGCCATGCTGAGGGCATAAGCGGGGCTGGCAAAGGGGATGCGCTGTAGCCGAAGTTCAACCATGGGGGGATTGCGATGAAGCTTTGGAACCAAAAATGCGCTTGATTTTTTGAGGCAGACTCAGAAAAAAAACGGATTGCAACCAAAGCCAAAAAAAGGCGGGAAGTACTACGAAGGATAGTTTATTGTAAGACCAGGCGGTTGCAAAGTCGAAATGAATCAGATGCATCAAGGCACGGGTCATTCCACACCCGTAGCATTCAATGTCTAAAAGCAAAACGGATAAACACACAGACTGACCTGAGTCAAAAAAATCGATTGGCAACAAAAACAAAAACGCGGGTAATGTCACCATAGATGTGTGCATCACCCGCGTAAAAAATCCGCGAAAACTACCAGACAAATCTATAGTTCTTTTGAATATTTTCCCGAGTTGGGTTGAAGGTCACCTGTAATGATTCTAACGAGGTCAATAAGAGCCCAGATACCACAACCGCCGGCAGTCAACAACTGAATTATGCCAATTTCTGTATAGCCCAAATAAAAACGGTGGATTCCAAAGCCGCCTACAAAAATGGCAAGCAAAAGAGCAACAAGCTGACTTTTACCATTGGGTTCAGCGGCCGGCGCCGGTGCAGCCGGAGTACTTTTTTGCACATCAGAAGCCACGGGTGATGCTTGTTCGATTTGTTCAGTGGGTGCAACAACAGGAGCTAACTCCTTGAGCTCGTTCTTCTGAACGGGGAATGAAGCGCGACTCATGGTGAAAGCGCTCACAAAACAAATAAGGAAAAATAAGATTTTGATTTTCATAAAAAATGGATTAGTAAGTTTGCCCAAAAATAAACAAGAATCCGAGAATGATTGAGCGAATTATCAAAATGTTTTTTTTCAAATTTATCACGCTATATGGCCTGGCTTTTTCTGTCCACGCCCAGAATTATGCATTTGAAGGAGCGTTAATGCTGAATGGACAGAAAACGAAGCCCATAAGCTACCGCATCGATTTTACACTGTCAAACGGAGTAATCAGCGGACACTCTATCACGGATCTTTTTGGGCCGCATGAGACCAAAAACGAAATCAGAGGCACCTATTCTCCGGCAAATGGACTCATTAATTTTCGTGAAGATGCCATTGTGTACACAAAGTCTGCTCTGCAGCGTGAAATATTCTGTTTTGTGCGGTTCTCAGGGAAAGTTCAAACCGATTCCGGGATTGCACGTGTAAAGGGAGAATTCACAGGGCTTTACAAAAACCAACAACCCTGTGCACGCGGTAGCCTGATGATGCTGGGAACTGCCAGCGTGCGTCAACTTATGACCGAATTCACAAACAAAATCAATGAAACAGAAAAAGGAATAAATCATAAGCACGCAGAGGCGAGTCTTGTGCAATTATATGACAGCCTGCAGTCAAGACGCCTGAATGCTGGTGAAAAATTGAGCGTATTTGTTCAAACAGACTCCCTGATATTGACTTTCAGAGATGAGTTTCTTGAGGATGGGGACGTCATTAATTTTTTTCACAACAACAAGCCTCTCTTGACTGCCTACAGGGTGTCCTCCATTCCGCGCCGGATGAGTATAGCGCTGCATGAAGGAGAGAATGTGTTCACACTTGAGGCGGTTCATGAAGGAACGCGACCACCGAATACGGCTGTAGTGGCTATTACCGGGGCCTCGCAGGTAGAATTTCAATCAAATCTTAAGAAAGGCCAGAAAGCAACTGTTCAGATTGTGCGGTCTCAACCCTAATCAAGTCCATACACCTTATATGTGCCTTATGTCCGACTTATTCGACTCCCCCTACCCCAACAGCTTAGCGGTGGTGCCCGCTCGAATGGGTTCTACTCGACTTCCCGGCAAAATGCTGGCCGATCTTGGCGGAAAACCCTTAGTGGTGCGCACTTGGGAGGCTTGTTGTGCAACGCGTTTGTTTGAACGGGTGCTGGTGGCGACCGATCACCCCGACATTCTTCGTGTAGTGGAAGAAGCGGGCGGGGAGGGGATGCTGACCGACCCTTTGCACAACAGCGGTAGTGATCGATTGGCAGAAGTGGCCATGCAGGTGGAGGCCGATTTGTATGTGAATGTGCAGGGCGACGAGCCATTCGTGACCCGCGCCTGCCTTCATCCACTGATGAAATTATTCAGGGATCAATCGGTTCGGGTGGGTAGTTTGATGAGTAAAGTGCGATCCGCAGAAGAATACGAAAACCCATCGGTGGTGAAGGTAGTATGCAATCATCTGAGCGATGCGCTGTATTTCTCTCGGGCACCGATTCCATATGCACGGGGGGGCGGCATTCCTTCAGAAGTTCACCGGCATATTGGGGTTTACGCTTTTCGCCGCGATGCCCTAAGGGCATTTACCCGATTGGCGCCTTCAGCCACAGAACAAGCAGAAATGCTGGAGCAATTGCGGCTGCTTCATTGGGGCTATTCGATTCGAATGGCTTGTGTAGATCAGCCCGAAGCAGGGATCGACACCCCGGAGGACCTGATCCGTGCCCGCCTTCGCTTTGCGTGAGCCGTGGTTCGCCGTATCTTTGCATTTTGGCCTTTCGCGAATAGGCGGGGTCCTTGTAAAGGATAAGGTATGTTGAACATCGTATTATTTGGTCCACCCGGTGCAGGAAAGGGAACCCAGTCGCAGCGGCTTGTGGAGCGCTACGGCCTGATTCATTTGTCGACCGGCGATCTGCTGCGTGCTGAAATCGCCGCCGGTTCGGTGTTGGGTCTAGAAGCAAAGAAGTTGATGGATCAGGGTGTTTTGGTGCCCGACTCTGTTGTAATAGGCATGATTGAATCGCGCTTATTGACCCAACAAGACGCCAGGGGATTTATTTTCGATGGCTTTCCGCGTACCATAGCCCAAGCGGAAGCACTCGACACCCTGCTCAATACCCACGGCGCGCCGGTGCGATGTATGTTGTCGCTCGTTGTTTCGGAGCCCGAGTTGGTGGCACGCCTGCTGAAAAGGGGTGCCGATTCGGGACGGGCCGACGACAGCGATGAGTCGGTAATCCGCACCCGTGTTCAGGAATACGAAAGAAAAACGGCGCCAGTTGCAGGGCATTACCACAAACAGAACAAGTTAAGGGAAGTGAACGGTGTGGGTGCCATAGAAGAGATTTTTCAGGCTTTGTGTAGGGAGGTAGACGGTTGCGCCGTCTGATGACCTATGCCTGAGCAAAACTTTGTTGATCACGTTAAGATCTGCTGCCGCAGTGGGGCCGGTGGTGCGGGGAGTGTTCACTTCCACCGCGATAAGCACACCGCAAAAGGGGGCCCGGACGGAGGCGATGGAGGTCGGGGCGGGCATATTCTGATGCGGGGAAATAGCCAACTGTGGACCTTGCTTCACCTCAAATACCGAAAACATGTGATGGCACAGGGGGGCGAGGCGGGCGGAAGCGCCCTGCGCAGCGGTGCTTGTGGTCGCGATGAAATTCTCGAAGTGCCTTTGGGTACGGTGGCCCTGGATGCCGAAAGTGGGCAGGTGTGTGCAGAGATTACCGAACACGGACAAGAAGTCGTGCTCTTGCCCGGGGGTCGGGGCGGACAAGGCAACCATCACTACAAAAGCAGCACAAATCAGACCCCACGCTTCGCTCAACCCGGCGAACCTTCTCTCGAGAAGTGGTTCATTTTGGAGTTAAAATTATTGGCTGATGTAGGTCTTGTGGGTTTTCCGAATGCGGGGAAGAGTACGTTGTTGGCCAGTATCTCCGCGGCACGGCCGGAAATTGCTGATTACCCCTTCACCACCCTCGTGCCCAACCTGGGGATTGTGCCGTATCGCGATTACCGCTCATTCGTTATGGCCGACATACCGGGGATCATCGAAGGAGCCTCGGAAGGAAGGGGGCTCGGATTGCGGTTTCTCCGGCATATTGAACGCAACAGCCTACTCCTGTTTATGATTCCCGCCGACAGCGACGATTTGGCTGCTGAATACGCCATACTGGACCGCGAGTTGGAGCGCTTTAATCCTCAGTTAAAGCATAAAAAGCGGCTTTTGGCCATCACCAAATGCGATATGATCGATGAGCAAATGGCCCAGGAAATGCGGCCTACATTGCCCGGGGACGTGCCGGCGGTGTTCATCTCCAGCGTGAGTGGATATAATCTCATGGCCCTGAAGGACCTGATTTGGGAGGCGTTGACTCGCTGATCCAAAGAGGAATTACGAAGGGGTTTGTTCGTAATAACAATTTGTAACTTTTGTTTTATTTTTGTCAACGATTTTCTTTATTTTTGTCAACGATTTTCTTTATTTTTGTCAACGATTTTCAAATAATGATATGATAAACAATATACACAAAATAGTACCTAAGATGCGTTTATTTACTTGGGCGTTTTTGATATTATTGATCAATCTACAGGTGGCCAAAGCCCAGTGGGCCACGGTATCATCGGGGGGGGTGGATACGGTTGGTGGTTTGATTATCAGTTCTAGCCTCGGTGAGTGGGATGTGCAAACCCTCGATTATCCAGGCGGCCAGATTCAATGGGGTGTTCAACAGCCGTATAGGATGCCGCTGTGGTTGCAGACGCGCCTTTCGGGGAGCTTGTTGTATGGCAATGCCGCCGCCACTCCGTTGGTGGGTACCGAGGTTCAGCTGCGCCAGGGATCTCAGTTGTTGGCATCAGCCTTCACCACTACTGGGGGCCAATTTGATTTTGGAATGGTGGACACTGGGCAGTATCAGTTGACCTATCAAAACCCGACCCCTTGGCGGGGTGTGAATGCTACCGATGCACTGGGCGTGTTAAGGCACTTTTCCAACGGGATCTTATTGCAAGGCTTGTATAGGCAGGCTGCGGATGTGAATGCGCGCAACCTGATCAATGCCATGGAGGCGCAAAGCATAGCCCGAAGAACCATACGATTATTGAACCAGTTTGCGGCGGGCGATTGGCTCTACGATCGGTATGGTTTGAGCATTGCGGCACAGGCAAACGCTCAAAACCCATCGATGGTGGTGCCAATAACCGCATTGTGTTATGGTGATGTAAATGGGAGTTACAATCCGGGTGCACCACTGCGCACACGGTGGGTTCCTGTTGAGCCGCGGGGCGTGATGTCTGCTGGTGAGGCAGACGAGGTGTATGAATGGCCCATACATTGGTTAGAGGGTGGTAATGTAGGAGCCATAACGTTGGAGATGCAGGTGCCAGAGGGTGTGGAGGTGGATCAGGTGGTGGTCGGGCAATCGCGTGTCGGGGGTGAATCGCTTTACTACCACCAAACGGACGATGTATTGCGGGTGGCCTGGTATGGTCTGAACCCGTGGGAGGTGGAGCCGGGTGGCGAACTCATCCGCCTGAAAGTAAGGGGCGTGCCTAGAGCTCCCTGGCAATATGGATCTGAGAGCGAAATGGCTGATGGTTGGGCGCGGCCCATATCGGGTTTTCGCTTGTCGATGCCGCAATGGTCGAGTAGTGGGCTTGAGGCACGCGTTCTGCCTAATCCGATGGGTGAATGGGGGCGATTGTGGTGTTCCGTGCCCAGTTTGGGCGAAGTCAGCTACCGATTGATTGATGCGTTTGGGCGTATGGTTTGGACAGGCGCCACTGATGTGAATCGGGCTTCGGTTTTTGAAGTTGAACTGCCTGCTGAGCGCATGCGGCAGGGAGCCTATCAACTGCAGCTTGTGTGGCAGGGCACGTCGGGAGAATCAGAATACAGAACCATAAAAATTGTAAAAAACTAAATTTGAAATCATAAAAAACTAAACCTTGCCATCATGAATAAGTTCAAAATAACACAAGTATGTTTTCCGCTCCTGGTTTTTATGTGCGGCTTTTTGTGGAATGGGTCGGTTCAGGCTCAGATACCCATGCGCTTCAACCATCAAGCCGTTGTTCGGGATGGCGGTGGGCAACTATTACCCAATCACAATTTAAGTCTGCGCATCAGCATAGAACAAGGCACGGGTTCGGGGGCTGTTTTGCGCTATCGCGAAACCCATTCCGTGACCACCAATGCGAATGGCCTATACACAGTGGAAGTGGGTGGTGGTACTGTTGTTTTTGGACATATGGACAGCGTGTTTTGGGGGGGTGGGCAAGTGTATCTAAAAACAGAGGTGGATCCAGCGGGGGGTTCCAATTTTTTATTGAGTAGTACGCGTGAATTACTGAGTGTGCCTTATGCCCTTCATGCACGAACGGCGGATGTGCCTGGCATTCCTGGACCGGCTGGGCCGATGGGTCCACAAGGTATTCAGGGACCAGCTGGTGCGGATGGAATTCCAGGAGCAGAAGGCCCACAGGGCCCGGCTGGCCCACAAGGCCCGGCTGGCCCACAGGGCTTGACTGGAGCAACTGGCGCAACTGGCCCGGCTGGCCCACAAGGTCCTGCTGGAGCGGATGGAGTGCCGGGTGCTGTGGGCCCACAAGGCCCGGCTGGCCCACAAGGTCCTGCCGGCGCGCAAGGTCCTGCCGGCACATTCCCCCCAGGCACTCAGGCCGGAGAGATGAATTATTGGAATGGGAGTGCATGGGTAACGGTAGCCCCAGGAGGATACGGTCAGCTTATGTATTTTTGTGAGGGAGTCCCCACTTGGGGTGGATGTGTTCCCCGAGTGACCACCTCTTTAGCAACGAATATAACCCACAATTCTGCCTTGGTGGGAGGCCATGTAACGGCCGACGGCGGAGCTGCGGTAACGATCCGCGGTGTGGCCTACGGCACGTTGCAAACTCCTACGACTGCAAACAGTACAACGAGCGATGGCACGGGAACAGGTGCGTTCAACAGCACGCTTACGGGCCTGACGGCATCGACGCTTTACTATGTAAGAGCCTATGCCACGAACTCTGCGGGCACGGCTTACGGCAATGAGGTCAGCTTCACGACGCTCTCAACTTTTACCTGTGGAACTTCTACGGTATCGGATGTGGACAATAACACCTATGCCACGGTACAAATCGGCACCCAATGCTGGACTCAAAGCAATTTGAAGGTGAGCAAGTATAGGACCGGGGATATTATTCCGACTGGGTTGAGCAATACTCAATGGAGTTCAACTACATCAGGGGCGTATGCCATATACGGCAATAGTTCGGCGAATGATGGATTGTACGGCAAGCTTTACAACTGGTATGCGGTCACGGATAGTAGGGGATTATGTCCTACGGGTTGGCATGTACCATCGGATGGGGAGTGGATGACGCTCACCACTTTCTTAGGCGGAGAATCCGAAGCAGGTGGAGCGATGAAGAGCACGGCCATTCAACCCACACCGGGCGGTTGGAATGCGCCGAACACGGGCGCCACGAATTCGAGCGGTTTCACGGGCCTGCCTGGTGGCCTCCGCGACTCTGGTGGCGGGTTCGACTATTTGGGCAACTACGGGAACTGGTGGAGTTCTTCGGATGCTGGATCGGGCTATGCCTGGTTCCGTAATCTGAATTCCAACTATGCATTTGCGTACCGCGGCAGCTACGACCACCGAATTGGTTTTTCGGTTCGCTGCGCCCGGGATTGAACTTTGACTTTTGACTTTTTTGGCTTTGTGCGGTGGGTGCGGGTTGG
>SYHW01000042.1 GCA_005799065.1 Bacteroidota bacterium | reverse complement strand
TAGCCTTGTGATCCTAGAAGTTAGTAGCCTTGTGATCCTAGAAGTTAGTAGCCTTGTGATCCTAGAAGTTAGTAGCCTTGTGACCCGAATGGCACCCTGTGCTGTATGGAGCGTCCTAATGTGAGTTCATCGGCGTATTCTAGTTCTCCCCCTATGGCAATACCCCGCGAAATCGTGCTGAGGGTAAGCTTGTAGGGCTCGAGTCGCTTCGCTAAATAAAATGCAGTGGTATCGCCCTCCATAGTGGCCGACAAAGCAATCAGGATCTCCTGAACGTGCTCCTCTACAATTCTGCCCTCCAACTGATCGATGCGTAATTTCTCTGGGCCGACGCCATCCATAGGCGAAATCAGCCCTCCCAATACATGATATGTACCTGTAAACTGCCGCGTCTGTTCGATCGCCATGACATCTCTAAAATCAGCCACCACGCATATTATTCCTCTACGACGCGATGAACTGGCGCAAATGCGGCATACTTCTTCATCGCTCATGTTGCTGCAGCGAATACAGTACTTCATCTCTGATCGAAGTCGACCTACAGCATTCGACAAATCGCGCGATACATCGGCATCGCTACGCAGCAGGAATAAAGCCAAACGCAATGCCGATTTGCGCCCTATTCCGGGCAGTCGCGATAATGCCATGACGGCTTCTTCCAACAATTTTGAAGGATATTCCACGG
Source organism: Bacteroidota bacterium (assembly GCA_005799065.1). Taxonomy (GTDB): domain Bacteria; phylum Bacteroidota; class Bacteroidia; order UBA7662; family UBA7662; genus F1-60-MAGs140. Next base: position 17,241 of record SYHW01000042.1, on the reverse strand, counting down.
TTCAAAAATACTACCTTGCGAGCATCATCTGTTTTATTTTGCTATGGATCCACTTTTTCTAGCCGCCATCATAGCGGGTTACTTTATTTTACTCATCGGCATTTCACGTTTCAATAGGGGGCACAGCGATAACAACTCATTTTTTCTGGCTGGGCGCAGTTCAGCCTGGTATGTGGTGGCCTTTGGCATGATTGGTTCGAGCATTTCGGGCGTTACGTTCATCTCCGTTCCAGGCATGGTGGGCAATGGCGGGTTTCATTACCTTCAAATGGTTGTGGGATATTTAGCGGGCTACTGGGTAGTGAGCCAGTTCTTGCTTCCCCTTTATTACCGTCGTCATCTAACCAGCATTTACACCTATTTGGGCGATCGATTTGGCAGAGGCAGTCACCTTACTGGCTCAGTTCTATTTTTGATCTCGCGCAGCCTTGGCTCTTCCTTACGCCTCTATTTGGTGGCCATGGTCCTAGATACATGGATCCTCGCCCCGCTCGGCGTCCCATTTTGGCTCACCACCATCGCCACCATTGGTCTCATTTGGTTGTATACGTTTCAAAGCGGAATCAAAACCATCATCTGGACCGATACCCTTCAAACGGCCTTTCTACTCCTTGCGGTCTTGATGAGTATTGGGATGGTGGGAGATGAGCTGAGTATTCCTTGGCACGAAATTCCGCGACAAGTCAATCTGAGTCCATTTTCTGACATATGGGAAACCGATTGGCGCCATCCCGAATATTTTTTAAAAATGTTTGTTTCGGGCGCCTTCATTACGATTGTCATGACGGGTCTCGACCAAGACATGATGCAGAAAAACCTCAGTTGCCGAAGCCTACCCGAAGCCCAGAAAAACATGCAATGGTTCAGCCTGGTTCTGGTGGGGGTAAACCTTCTGTTTCTGATGCTTGGTGCACTTCTATACATGTATTGTGGCCAGGAACAAATCGCTTTGCCCGAAAAATCCGACCAATTGTTTCCGCAGCTAGCTTTAAATACCTTTGGACCATCCGTAGCCATTGTATTTACGATAGGCCTCATCGCTGCGGCGTACTCCAGTGCTGATTCTGCCCTCACCGCGCTCACCACGTCCTTTTGCGTGGATGTTTTGGGATTTAATGAACTTAAGGGATCGAAACAAACTCGGATGTGGGTCCATTTGGGTATGTCGGGGCTATTGGCCATTCAAATCCTCGTGTTTAGGGCCTATCACCACGACGCGCTGCTGAAGCAACTGTTCAGCATTGCAGGCTACACCTACGGTCCCTTGTTGGGTCTGTACGGATTTGGCATGCTCACCCGGCGGATGCCCCGCGATTCTTGGGTGCCCGTCATCGCTCTGCTTTCACCATTATTGTGTTTTGTCATTGACCAAAACTCGAAATCCTGGCTTAATGGTTATGTATTCGGATTTGAATTACTGGTCCTGAACGGAGCCCTAACTTTTGGCTTACTTCATTTGATTTCCTTATCTTTCCCCAAAAGCAATTCTAATCTACAGAATGCAGATTTGATCCACCCCAAACAAATTTAATCCACCTAAAGCGCACTTGATCCACCTAAAGCGCACTTGATCCACTTAAAGCACACTTGATCCACTTAAAGCACACTTGATCCACTTAAAGCACACTTGATCCACTTAAAGCACACTTGATCCACCTAAAGCACACTTGATCCACAAAAATTCCAACCCATGACACCTGAAGAACAAGACAAGTTTAGAAATGTATTTGAACAAAAAAGCTGGACTGAAATCAAAGCAGCTTCATCATGGCAAATCTTTAAAATTATCGCTGAATTCGTAGAGGGATTTGAAAAATTATCGCGAATCGGCCCCTGTGTTTCCATTTTTGGGTCTGCACGCACCGCTTCCACCCATCCCTACTATTCGTTGGCTGAGGAAATTGGCAAAAAACTGACAGAAAAAGGATATGGAGTCATTACGGGAGGTGGGCCAGGTATTATGGAGGCGGGTAATAAGGGCGCCAAACTGGCCGGCGGCAAAAGCGTTGGTCTGAATATTGACCTGCCCTTCGAACAGTTTAGCAACCCCTACATCGATAGTGATAAATTGATCAACTTCGATTATTTCTTTGTTCGAAAGCTGATGTTTATTAAGTATGCACAAGGTTTCGTGGTATTACCAGGCGGTTTTGGCACGTTGGATGAGCTTTTTGAGGCGCTTACCCTCATTCAAACCCGAAAAACGGGCCGGTTTCCGGTGGTTTTGGTGGGAACAACCTATTGGAAAGGCCTCATCGACTGGTTGAAGGGCACTATGCTTGAGCAAGAGCGCAACATCAACCCAGCAGATCTTGATTTGATGGCCGTGGTAGATACCGCGGATGAAGCCGTACAGCACATCGAGGATTTTTACAGCAAATTCATTCTGAGCCCCAATTTTTAATTCCCATCCCCCAGCTGATCCGACATGCCAAAGGTACTGTTCAGGTTCTTCGATGGAGAGAACCGTACATACAAACACAGGCTGAGGCACGTGCCCTTTGTTTTCGTACTCTCCTTAATAGCTCTTTCCCAATCAGTCGCCCAATCTCGTTTCCCTCGAGATTACTTTACGTCCCCCATCGACACCCCGCTCAAATTATCGGGCGGCTTTGCCGAGCTGCGCAACAACCACCTGCATGGTGGATTGGATTTTCGAACGGGTGGTGAAGAGGGCCGCCCCATTTATGCTGCTGCGGATGGTTATGTTGGGCGTATTCGGGTGTCTGGTCATGGCTACGGCAATTGCCTCTACATTAATCATCCCATTGGCTACACAACCGTATATGGTCACCTATTGTCTTTCGAAGAGCCCATTCGTTCGTGGGTTAATCGTCGACATCACGAGTTACAAGAAAATGAACTAGATCTCTGGCTCAAGGAAGATGATATTCCAGTTAGAAAAGACCAATTGCTGGCTCTGAGTGGCAATACGGGCGCATCCGGAGGCCCGCATCTGCATTTCGAAATTCGACACACCGAAACCGAGGAGCTCATCAACCCGCATTGGTTTGGCCTGCAGGTAGCCGACCATGTTCGCCCAACCTTTGATTGCATGGAAGTTGTTCCCCTTGGCCCTGGCAGTTTAGTTGGCGGGAAGCCTTCCCCACTTCGACTCCAGTTTTTACAAGACAGCACGGGATTCTGGCGTGCAAATAAAGAAGCAAAAGTAGCCGGGGCATGCTATGTACAGGTTAAAGTGTGGGACAAGCACACCGAAAATGAGTTGCGGCAGGGCATTTACCAATTACTTCTAATTCAAGGTTTGGATACACTCTACGCATTCAAAGCAGATCGTTACGCCCATTCGGAAACGCGCTACGCCAATTCTGTGATGGATTATGAAGCGAAAATGCTCAATAATGAGACATTCTATCGCATGTTTCGTTCGCCTGGCAACCACCTTCGTTTGCTCAATACTGAACTCAGCAACGGAATACTATACCCAAAAGTCGGCGTAAAAACACAATACCAAATCATTGCAACCGACTTCTATGGAAATCAGTCGGAGGGAAGCTTCTTTCTAACAGGATCCCAAAATCTTACTCTTGGATTGAAATCTGCTGCGCCCCATCGGTTCGAATCGCAGATACTACCCGATCGAGCCTTGAACCTTGAACAAGATAATTTTAGAATTCATTTGCCTCCGGGAACCATCTATGATACGCTGAATACCCGCATCAGCATCCGAGCAGGTCCCGCTGGCTCCCTCTCGTCGGAATATCGGATCGGCAGCCCCCGCATTCCGGTTCATCATTATTTCCCTGTGTCTTTCCGGGCCCAACACGTACCAAAAAGCTTAAAAAACAAAGTTGTTGCCATCGGAACAAACATTAAGGGTGTGCAAGTGGCCCATATGGGCACATGGAAAGGCGAGTGGTTTGAAACCAAGGCCCGTCAACTCGGTAGTTTTTATTTGGCACTTGACACCATTGCCCCTCATATTAGTATGCAGGGAAAACTGAAGAGCGACACCCTACAAATCGGCAGTTCCCTATTTTTTACTTGCAGCGATGCGCGTTCTGGCATCAAGAACTTTCATTTTTATGTGGGTGAATTCTGGAATAAGCTGATATGGGATGCAAAATCTACGACCCTCACGGCACGCATCGATGAAAATGCACCTCGAGGCAATCAAATGCTCTGTTTGCTTGTTATTGATGCTGTTGGCAATGAGGCCAACCTTAAAATCCCTGTTTTTATACCATGAGCAGACCTACCGTCGGACAAAAAGCTCCCTCATTCAGTGGCCCCAATCAAAATGGAGCAACCATCGATTCTCAGAACTTTTTGGGGAAGAAAATCGTGCTGTATTTTTATCCAAAAGATGACACGCCTGGCTGTACGGCCGAGGCCTGTAATTTGCGCGACAACTACGCAATGCTGCAGGCATCGGGCTATGTGGTTTTGGGCGTGAGTGCTGATGGCGTGAAATCGCACGATAAGTTCATTCGTAAATATGAATTGCCCTTCGACCTACTGGCCGATGAAGACAAAAGCATTCATACCGCTTACGGGACCTGGGTCGAAAAAAGTATGTACGGTCGTAAGTATATGGGTACCGATCGGGTCACTTTCGTCATCGACGAGAACGGCATCATATCGGATGTCATTGAGAAGGTCGACACCAAAAACCACACCGCTCAAATCATCAAATAACGTGCGGTGTAGCTCTCAGCCACATTGCGGAGGCCATCACGCGGACCAGAATACAACACCCGACCACCGGCCTTTCCTCCATCCGGGCCCATATCGATGAGGTAATCTGCCGAGCGAATGACATCGAGGTTGTGTTCAATGATAAGAACCGTATTGCCTCGGTCTACTAATCGGTGCAAAACCTCCATCAGCACACGTATGTCCTCAAAATGAAGTCCTGTGGTGGGCTCATCGAGGATATATAGTGTATTCCCCGTATCGCGCCGTGATAACTCCGATGCCAGCTTGACCCGCTGGGCCTCGCCACCCGATAAGGTGGTGGAGGACTGTCCGAGCGTTAGATAGCCCAACCCAACCTCTTGAAGGGTCTGAATTTTCCGATTGATCGCTGGTATTTTTTCAAAAAATTCAAGCGCATCGGAAATACTCATGTCCAGTACCTCGCTGATGGACTTGCCTTTATATCGAACCTCAAGCGTTTCCCGATTATAGCGCCGGCCGTTGCATTCCTCACACCGCACCTCCACATCGGGCAGAAAATTCATCTCGACAATGCGCATTCCAGCGCCCCCACATGTTTCGCACCGCCCTCCTTTCACATTAAACGAAAACCGACCGGGCTTATACCCCCGAATCTTGGCTTCGGGCAATTCTGCAAACAACTGCCGGATGTCGGTAAACACGCCGGTGTAGGTACTCGGATTAGACCTTGGCGTACGCCCAATAGGCGCTTGATCGACCTCAATGACTTTGTCGATGTGCTCGATCCCTTCCGCCGAATCTACTCCAAGGGGCCGTCGACGGCTGACTGTTAGTCTTTGACTCAATAGGGGAAAGAGATTTTCATGAACCAAGGTCGATTTACCCGATCCCGAAACGCCTGTAACACATATTAAACTACCCAAGGGGAAGCGCACATCTACATTCTTGAGGTTATGTCCGCGTACTCCTTTGAGCGTTAGCCAATGATTGCCAGGAATTCGGGTTGCACGAAACGGCATGGTCTTCTCACCCCTTAAATAAGCGGCAGTGAGCGATTCCATCTTGATAAAATCAGTAGGATGCCCGCTGGCCACCACCTCACCTCCAAAGCGACCGGCACCCGGGCCTAAATCAATGACATAATCACTTTGCCGAATGATCTCTTCATCATGCTCCACAACGAGTACGGTATTGCCCGAATCACGTAGCGCTTTGAGGGAGTCGATCAACTGCAAATTATCACGCTGATGAAGCCCAATGCTTGGTTCATCGAGGATGTACATGACACCCACCAGCTGCGATCCCAATTGAGTAGCCAGTCGTATTCTTTGCGATTCACCCCCACTGAGGCTTCGTGCCGGTCGGTCGAGTGATAAATACCCCAATCCGATGCCCAGCAGAAAAGACACCCGGGTGCTGATTTCACGCAAAATTTCAGCAGCTACCCGAGCTTTTTGTCCGACGAAGCCCGATTCCAGTCCGTTCAGCCAAACGGAGAGATCCGACAACTCCATGGAAGAAACTTGGGCAATATTCTTGCCATCGACCAAAAAATGCAGCGACTCCGTCTTGAGGCGCGCACCACCACAACCCGAGCACACCTGAAACTGCAGAAATTCCTCCGCCCAATTCTGGAATGATGAACCTGTTGAATCGTCGCGCTGCTTTTGTAACATGGGTATTATGCCTTCAAAGCGAACCATGCTGTTGCCGTATTCACCATAACGTCCGGGAACCTCCAGGAGGGCTTCTGAACCGTAGAGCAAAGCCTTTTTAAATCCTTCATCGAGCTGGCCCACCGGAGTACTCAAATTGGCTTTATATTTTTTGGCTAAAGCGGTCACCAATCTAAAGACCCAAATCTCACGATACTCCCCTAATGGGGCAATTCCGCCCCCGATAATGCTCAGAGAGGGATCGGGCATCACCAGTTCGGGGTCAACAACGGCCAGGCTCCCCAAACCATCACATATCGGACAGGCACCTTGGGGTGAATTGAAGCTGAAAGTATTCGGTTGAGGTTCGTCATAGGCCACCCCGCTTTCTGGATCCATCAAAAATCGACTAAAATAACGTCCTACACCTTGCTCTTCATCCCACAATAAAACCACGCCTTTCCCTTGTTTGAGCGCGAGGGCTAGCGATTCCGTCAGTCTGTTACTTCCCTCCGAGGCCACCTTTAATTTATCGATCTGCAGTTCAATTTCATGTGTTTTGTAGCGATCGAGTTGCATCCCGGCCTTCAACTCGCGAAACGACCCATCCACCCGCACACGCATAAAGCCCTGCCTTTTCAATTGCTCGAAAAGTTCCTTATAATGGCCCTTTCGAGACCGCACCAGTGGGGCAAGCAATACAACATTCCGATCCGCATAATCCAAACAAATAATACGGCGTATTTCCTCTTCGGTCAGGCGCTGCATCAGATTGCCTGTCTTATGAGATACGGCATCCCCAACCCTTGCGTACAACAACCTGAGGAAGTCATACACCTCGGTTACGGTGCCTACGGTAGACCTCGGGTTTCGTCCAACAGTTTTTTGCTCGATCGAGATCACCGGACTCAATCCTTCAATCACATCCACGTCGGGACGTTCCATTGCACCAATAAATTGTCGGGCATAGGCCGAAAAACTTTCCATATAGCGTCGCTGACCCTCGGCATAGAGGGTCTGAAATGCGAGTGAAGATTTACCACTACCGCTCAGACCGGTGATGACCACCAACTGATCGCGCTTAAATTGCACATTGATATCGCGTAGGTTATGTTCTCGAGCACCCACCACCCGAACCTCGTCGGATGCGATGAATGTGTCTTTTGTATTGTTGCCGGATTGTATTAAATCAACGGCTTTAACCCCATGCCCATCATTTTGTTTAGAAGACGTCATTTGTCTCCTTCCGTTTTCGAACTATCTGTGCTCAATTCGATTTTCAATGTTTGACCCCCCACCAATCGGGTGTTTTCCAGTGAATTCCACAGTACAATCTCGGTAACCGTAACGCCAAACATCTTGGCCACCTCTTCAATTTTCTGCTTTTCTATAACTTTGTGGCGCACGATGTGGCGCCTTTTGGCTTGCGTTGCAGCATGCACAGGTCTTGAAACGGCCGGCGGTGTCTGATTGGACTGCGTGGGCATCGATTCGGTTTTTGATCGATAGCCCAAGCTATCTATCGAACCCGGATCAGCAAGATCCGATAATTCTGGAAGGTCCAGCGAACCATCTGCCTCAGGTATTCTAAAAGTATACGGCTGACTTCCGCTGGGTGCAGGTAAGGAATAAGAACGAATCCAGGGATTATGCGCTCGAAGGACCTTATAACTGTATCCCATCGAATGGGCCCACTGTGCTACATCTTTAATGGCCGTATCGATCTTGATCGTCCGATTTGTTAATGGTCCGTATTTCTGGGCTGCGGTTAATCGGTATCCGTAACTCTTGGGGTGTTCAAAAATGTATTTTGTGGCAATCAGGCGGGGTAAATACCGACTGGTCTCCTGATTCAACCAAAGCTCATAGTATTGACTCAAACCTTGTTGTTGTACTTGCTTACGAAGGCCATTCGTCCCCATATTATAGGCCGCAGCAGCCATTGCCCATGAACCGAATTCCCGCTTAGCATCCAACAAAAACCGACATGCGGCATGGGTTGATCGAATGGGATCATAACGCTCGTCGATACCTTCTTCGATCTTGAGTCCGTAGGCCTTGCCCGTCGACTCAACAAATTGCCAAAATCCAGCGGCCTGTGACGGACTCACCACATTAGCGAGTCCACTTTCGATGACAGCTAAATACTTAAAGTCGTCTGGAACCCCATATTGTTTCAGGATAGGTTCGAATATTGGAAACCACCGAGCCGACCTTTTCATGCTGAGGACGGTTGAGGATTGGAAATAGGTATTGACCAACAACTCGCGATCGACTCGTTCACGTACCTCCAAATCTTCCAGGGGTACTTGCTCACCTGCAAATTCCATATCATCTGGAATGGGGACGGCATGGACAGAATAGCGACTCCAGAACTCATCCAACATACGTGTTTCTTCGGAATTGCGGCTCGAAGTAGTTAACTTAAATAGAAATCCAAGCATCACAACAAGCAAAAAACCTTGCCTGAGCCGCTTATTGTGGAATAGATTCCTCATGCCCCCTTTTTAAATATTGGAACGGTAGAACACGGCTCACCAAACATAATCGATCGTGCAAGCGGTTGAAGTCGTTCCAATAAGGCCAGGCCCAATTGACCCGATCGATCCCCGCCACAACCCTTCAATATAATCCGCTGATCACGAAACGCTGAAAAATCTTCGTACCTGATTTGATTTATGGCTAATTGAATTCTCAATTCATGTTGTGTCCCCAAAAACGGGCGAGCGCTTACCTCTACCAAATACCTACCCACCAATATGTACGTCCACGCGGGCAACAAAGCGGGGGTACTGCAAAAAAGCGCGACATCACGGTCGGCGAAGGCAGACCATTCCTGCTCCATTAAAAACAAGCGAAATTCCTTTTCTCTCAGCAACATTCCACGCTCCAATCCAAGCGCGACATCAAAAACAGAGCAAAATTGACTTTCCATCCACTTTTGTGGATCAATCACTTGCAAACCGCTAAGTGCAACCCGATTGGTCAGACCCATATCACAAATCAGCACCAACGCAGAAATGCTGCAGTTGGTTCATGGTACATCAATAAAAAAGATGACGCTCGTCTTTGATGGAGATGAGTTCTTTGCGCGCAGAGAGTCCCTCCCCAGCAACGCGCGACTTCAATTGATTGCGCAAATTACCATGTGTTGGGCCTTGTTCTGCCTCTTTCGGCATGGGGGTAACGGAATCTACTACAACCACAAACACCCCATTATTGCCATGAATGGGCTTACTGAGGATCCCCTTCTTTCCACCAAAAATGAAACCCGAAACTTGAGGCTCCATTCCAATATTGTTGAGAAAACCAGATCCAAAGTTCACAGAAGCAAAGGTTTGGGCTACTGTTCCCATGCCAATGGCCATACGCTCAACGCTATTGCCTTCCTTCTTACGGGTTTCCTCTAATTTGGCTGAAATCTGCTCTGCCTTTTTATCCCGCTTATACCGGCTCTCAACAACAGTGCGAACCGCCTCAAAAGGTTTAATGCCTTTCGGGAGGCTCACAGTCAAAATGGCCACAACAAACTGCTGCTGCGATTCAAACACAGGGCTCACTGCCCCGTCCTCGGAACGAAAGGCCCAACGAACCACTTCACGCGTGTTTTCTAGGCCCGCCAAACCGCGATCAGTTGTTTTTAAACCTTCGACTGAACGCTTTTCAATTCCCGATTTTTTGGCCTCTTGCTCAAAACTTTCCTTGTCTTTTACCCTAGACACAAAAGCTGAGGCTGAATCATAAGCCACTCGATAGGTTTCGGTGCCCGCACTCAACTCATAAGAGACGGTGGCAAAACGTGCCATTGTGCGACCACCCTTTTGATCCGTAATTTCAATAATGTGAAATCCAAAATCTGATTTAACCAGTACTTGATCACCCTTCTTACCCTCAAAACAAGCATCATTGAAAGGCTTAACCATGGCGCCTTCGGCAAAAAAGCCTAAATCGCCACCATTCATTCCTGAGCCTGGATCCTCACTATTGGCCTGTGCCAAGGCAGCAAAATTTCCTCCATTTTTCACCAATTGCAACAAGCTGTCTGCACGCTTCTTAGCGGTCTCCTCCGTTTCAGTGTCTTTCACCTTGACCAAAATATGGCGCGCTTTAACAGAGTCTGGCCGTACCATTCTACGAGCCAAACGGGTCAGCTTGAACATATTTCCATCCTGATATACCTCACTAAGCGCACCGATGGTATCACCAAACAACCTGCTGCGGGTTTCGTCGGTCAACTCAGTTTGGGCATAGAAACGATCATCGCCGGGTTGCTCAGAATTCATAACGACGAACATAGAGTCGTCGTCGGAGGATAGCCAAGAAACGCGGATTTCATTCATTTTCTTGAGCAATGCATCACGATCCTCTGTTGAAGGTTTTACTTCAAAAACCACATAATCCAAATTTCTTTGTACCTCCTTGCTCTTAAATTCCCAGGCATGTTCCAGATACCATTTGCGCAAATCCTCCTCCGGCGCTTCAATGCTGCTATCGGCAATTGTGCTGTAATCAACGCGCAAAAACCGTCCTGAAGCCGTTTCAAATACCTGCTTCATATAAGACTGTGCCGAGAAATTAGTTACATACAAACCCTTGGTGATTAGCGTGTTGTACTTCTCATTCTCCCGGTCCGAGACCAGGTATTTTTCAAATGCCTTCCATTTGTTCTGCATTTCCTCAGGCTGTTGGTCGATTTCCCGAAGGAATTTTAGAACTTGACTGCGATCGAAATTCCCGGTGTTGGGATCTGTGAACGCTTGTTTTACAGTGGGATGAATTTGAGATCCTTGCACCATATCAAACAACTCCTCACGGGAAACAGCAAGTCCGAGGTCGGAGGTGGCGTTTTTCATGATTCGCTCGCGCACCATTTCATTCCAAACCTGGTCGCGCAGTGAGGACAAGGTCGCTTCATCGACTTTATCGGTTTTTGAATTGGCTTTATAGTTCTCTACAGCCTCTGCCACACGCTCTTCGAACATAGGTGCGGTAATCTCTTCACCATCAATTTCTCCTATAACGTTGGAGTTGCTTTGATTGAATAAGCTGTTTTGCGAGAAAACATCCATCAATAAAAACGAAACCAAGGCCAAACCAATCAATATGACCATCAAACCGGCCTTGTTTCTAATCTGCGTGATAATTGACATTCTTAAAAAATTAAAAAGTGTGCAAAAATAAGGGAATTAAGACAAAAAACAAGAAGAATAGCGGCTTTAGCCTTTGCAGCCTTTTCCTATTCGGGTTCTACCCGAATCAAACGCACCAATTCGATTCGCGTGCGGTTAACTTTGATGACGACACACCGATAACCTGGAAGTTCAATTTCCTTATTCGCCTCGGGAATGTCGGGGTCCTGCTCGAGAATAAGACCGCCGAGCGTGGTGTAGTCGCCTAATGGTAAATTCAGATCATATTGTTCGTTTAGGTAATCTACCTCCAACCGAGCCGAAAACAGATATTCATCCGCGCCAACCATTTGCTCAACGAGGTCTTCAGAGTCATGTTCATCTTCTATTTCTCCAAAAATCTCTTCAATCAGGTCTTCCACCGTAACAATTCCGCTGGTTACACCGAACTCATCCACCACCAAAGCGATACTCTTCCGATGAACATTAAACTCCCTCAGCAACTCCATTGCCGGTTTGGTTTCTGGCACAATGGGAATGGGCAGGGTAACGGAAGCGATGTCTTGAGCGGCGCCCAACATCGACTGAAAGTGAACATAGCCTGTGATGTGGTCGATCGTTCCTTCATACACCAAGATCTTGGAATGTTCTGATTCTGCAAATAACTTCCGCAACCGGTCAGGTGATTCTGTGATGGCCACTGCCACCAATTCTGTACGCGGCACCATGCAGGTTCGTACTTTGACTTCTGTAAATGAGAGGGCATTCTGCAAATACTCCAGTTCGGCTGCGCTTTCGCCCACGCTACCATCAGCATGACCCGATTTATCCTGCAGCAGATGGTCGAGATCCTGTTTTCCGAAAATCAACCGTTCGTCGTCTTTGCTCAACCCGAAAAGACCAAGCAAGGCGCGACTAATCCAAACTACACCTTTCACAAGGGGGTAAAAAAGAAAATAACATACCTGAATGGGCACAGCGAGCGACATGAGCAAGCGGTCGGCGGCCATTGTGAATAAACTTTTGGGTAAAAACTCACCGAAAATCAAAACGACCAGGGTTGATAACACGCTCTGAGCGAGAAGTTCTAAAGAAGGGGTCGAATAGGTAGCGCCCAACCACGCACGAACGGGCTCTTGAAGCAGGGCAGACATCACAGACCCGTAGACCACTAGTGCAAAATTATTGCCCACCAAAATGAGTCCCAGGAATTCAGCGGGTCTGTGCACGAAAGCCGACATAATTCGCCCCCCCAACTGCCCTTGCTTGTTCTTTAATTCGATCCGAAAGCGATTGGCGGAAAAGTAGGCTATTTCCATGCCCGAGAAAAAGGCTGAAAACGCTAAAGCCAAAATAATAATGATAACATCCATGTCTGCAAAAATACGCAAGCGTTAATGCATCCGCACCCGTACAGCCTATTGCTGCACTTTAAAAGACCCCCGGGTATTGATAATGCGATAATTTTCGAAACGATCGTCAGACTCTAGCCCATCCCCATACAAAACCTCATCGGGGCGCACAATACGCACATAGGCATCACTGCTGATGCGCCCTTTTTGTTCCTCCCACTGTAATCGCTCTGTAAAAAGTGTATCGCCCTCGCTGTTCGTTACCACCACATTTCCTCGAGCTTGCATCAAACGCTTACGGGGAAATCGGTATGCCTCACGGGCCGTGAGGTAACTATTGACCCGACCATTTTGATCGTAGAAAGTCGCTTTGATGCCCCGAGTCATTTCTACTACTGGGTCATTTCCCTGTCGCCGCACAACCAAGGGGGCCTGAAGCACCACTTGCACCCGTCCAGAATCCGAAAAAATCAACTCTACGTCGCGCGCAATTTCTACGCCCACCTCCGGAGGCTTTGGAACATTTCGTTCTTTTTTTGTGCAGGAACAGATAACAACCGCCAGCACTCCAAGGTAAAGCGCAGCGGGTCTAAGCAGCCTCAAACCGTTACCGTACACCCGCTGATCAATTCCGGGCCCTTACGGTTGTGCCTTCATTGATCCAACAGCCCACAGAATAGCCGCTTCCGATTGTGATGCTCTGAAAAAACAATGCTTCCTTGTCTGGAAAATAGCCTGTGTATTTACTGATTCTCTGAGCAGCCTCGTCGGCACACGACGGATCAACCTCACGTGCTTTTTTGTATTTGTCTACGGCAGCCCAATAAACCGATTGCGATGCGATTCCCTCGCCACACCGACCAGCACTCGACGCATACAAATCACCAATGAAAATATAGGGTTTCCCCCAATCAGACCTGTATTTGATAGCCTCCTGCGCCATTTGCCTCGCTTTAGCATGCTGATCTTGGTCGCTGTAGATTGCTGCCATTTCATAGCAATACTGAGCCTTGGTTGAGTCAATCTGGGCCGCGGCAACGGCTTTCTGATAAAAGCCCATCGCTTTCTCCATTTGATCTTTTTGCTTATACACGCGCGCCAACAACAAAGCCAACCGTTCTTCACCGGTATCCTCTAATCGACTCTCCGCTACCTTAACAAATATTGGCTCTTGGGTACATCCCTTTCCGATCAACATTCCATACACCAAATCACGTAGTTTTTTGTCGCTTGGGTTGGCCTCATATCGAGATCCGAAATTTTCTAGGATGTCCTGGCAATCTTTCACCAAGTTGCCTGCTAAATCGGCATCAAGCACCTGCTTGGCTTGGTTAAACTTCTCCGCCTCCTTGCCTGTACTATCCTTTGAATTGGCTATGTTGAAATCCGCAGTTTGATTCAGTTGGTTGTAGACATCTACCGCCACCGATTTATCGAACTTCCCGGCAGCAACCTCTTTGAGGACCGTTTTGAAATAGTTGGTTAGTACGTAGGATTCCACGTCGTTGCCACCTAATTCCAACGCTTTTTTGAAGGTATTCATCACTTCCACATTAGGCTCCGGGCGAAGAGCCAATAAATCCACGCCCTTTCTCGCTGTTGTGGAAGCCGCCGATTTTGGGAAAGCGAAAATACGGGCATCATAAATCTTAATAATGGTATCGATCAACTGCTCCTTCCGGGAGGCAGACGGGTTCTCGGCCAAAAAAGCTTTGTACATGATTACGCCGTCGATGTGCGTTTGCTCCCGCGCACAAGGGGCTTTGTCGAAAACATACATCCACGACTCTAAAGCGGACGCATAATTTTTTTGTTTAAAAAATTCGCGATAGACCGAAATGCTCTGGATGGCCTTTACACTATCAACACCAAACTTCTGAGTACATAGGTTGGTTTGGGCCCTGGCTGATGTGAGTGCAAGGGTAAAAATAAACAGGATGAACAGTTTGCGTGACGTTTTCATGATGGGCTATGTTTTTTATGGGAATAGTAAAATGATGAGCTGATGTTATGTTTAATGGATGAGCGCTAAAACGCGTAATGGTCTTTATTGTTTCCTGCAAAATCCCCGCCAAACTTGAGTGGGCTGTGCAATCGGGCGGCAAATATCCAAATTTTCGGGCATGATTAATCGTATCTACGCTTAATAAACCATGTGTCGTTGAGGGTAAGCCCCAAACTGAGCCGAATCATCTGTTCCCGAACCAAGCCTTGGTTGAGCGTGCCTCTTTGGGCCACTTCGAGTGATGCGTGCAGCATCGGTTGCGATAGAATTCGGCGTACAGGAATTCCCATCCCCAGACTTAATCCCAGCTCATCGATCGACTGGCCCATGATGGCCACAGGCCCCTTCTGGAACCTCAGCCCCATCCGGTAGCGAATTGATTTGAGTCGACTGTCACCTTTGTAGCGATCCCATGCTGGGGTAAACTGGAATCCGCTGCGCACAAACCAAGAATTATTGAGTGAGTCCGTTGCATCGGCAAATCTGAACCTGCTCCAAGAAGTTTGCCCACCATCGCCCATCCACTGCCACCTCCGGTTGATGCCCCAATGAAAACCAGCCGACCATCCCATCGGAATGTTCATAGCCACCCCTACTCTGCTTGTATTTTGCAAGGTGTCGCGTACAATCAAGTTGCTCCCCTGGTAGGTGAAGCGATCGGCCACAACAGACTGCCGAACATTGAATGTGGCGGGTAAATCTACCGACAGACCAGCCTGGATAAACCGAAAACCACTGGCTTGCTCGCGTCCTGATGGGGCGCGGCCTGAAGCGGATGTCGTTTTATTGGCATCAAATACACGTCTGTATTGAAGTCCGGTCGTGAATTGAACATCAGAGATCCGTGCTTGTTCGGTCATGCGTAGGTTGTAGCGAAATAAACTATCCTGAAAGGGGTAAACTTGCAGTCGCTCTTGTCCCTTACTCCCGAAAACCCATCGTGTGGAGAGGCCAACGTGCCAATGCTTACTTAAAGAAAAACCATGAACCCACAGCACTTGGTTGAGGCCTCCTTTGCCTCTGAATTCTTCACGCCACTGCGCAAAGCCCGAGTCGACTTGCTGCACGACCTGATAATTCACGAAAGAATAGGGCATAAATCCGAAAGCTGTTGACCAACGGCGCGAAACGGGGAAACCCACCAACAAATAAGAAAAATTGAGATTGGATCGATCCAATTCGCGTTGACCATCACTCAGTCGGGCAAAATAGCCAATACTGCCCATCTCCAGGCTTGTTAAACGTACCCCTGATAATCCGGCTGGGTTGTATACGTTCAATGAGGTTGAATCGAACCAGCCCGTGAGTGCGGAACCCACCGCCTTGTGTTGGGCTAGGGTGGGCAACTGCACATCCCCAGCTCCATATAATGAATAAGGTGACCCCAAATTGAGTGCTTGCCCCAGTGTTTGAAAGGGCATAAAACCAATGAAAAACAGGACCAGGGGCGCCGTAGCGGTAAAAATCCTCTGTATAAATGGATAACTTTTGATCGCTGTTTTATTTAGTTGATGAAAAAAAGGCCGAACTAAAGCATGGCATGCAAACCGATTAACGCAAGATTGGGCGCGGCAAATATCCTCTCTTCTGGGCTTATTTCAAAAAAATGTGCATCTCCCCCAGTGAGAATGAGTTGTGCTTGAGATGAAGGGTCATTTTGATGCAGGAAACTCCGCCAAAAACCGCGGATTTCATGACGAACACCCTCCACAACGCCCCATTGAAGTGCGGCTTCCGTATTCTTCGCAGGGATATTCGCACCTGCATCTAAATCGGGGTGTGATACCAAAGGCAATCTACCCGTATACTCGTGCATCGACGACCAACGCATGGGTAAGCCAGGGCTAATGTACCCGCCCAGGTGGACCTGATCGGGGCCAATCCAATCATAGGTGATGCAAGTACCCAACGAGACCACCAGCCTCGGAATTCCGGGGCGCAGCACATTAGCGCCATGCACCAACATCTTACGATCACTTCCCAGCGTTTCCGGGGTCGAGTATTGGGTCTTGAATGGAAGTGGATCCTCCTTTAAGATTACATGAATGGAGGACAACCCCCGTTGGATCAGCCAATTCTTCAGCTGTTCTTCCGGGTAGCTCACCGAACATACCACTGTGCGATTGGGTAGTGCGGGGAGGGCCCCCGCTCCAAACTCCGGCACTGGAATGTGCCAAACTTCGATGAGATGTTGACCGGAAAACCATCCCGCTTTAATTCGTGAGTTGCCAGCATCTATGGCCAAGGCATCGCATTGAGCCAAATAAGAAAAGCCATCTGAGCCATCCTCCATGAGGGTGTCCATGAGGTTGGGCCAGCGACGCAGTTTTGGTGGGTGGTCTAATGGCATATTATTCATGGTATTGAGTGTTCGAACTGGGGCGAACACAGTCCTTTGGAGCTTCGCATTCTGGAGCTTCGCATTCTGGAGCTTCGCATTCTGGAGCTTCGCATTCTGG
>SYHW01000041.1 GCA_005799065.1 Bacteroidota bacterium | reverse complement strand
GTGCCCCTCCTTCGTTTGGTGCCCCTCCTTCGTTTGGTGCCCCTCCTTCGTTTGGTGCCCCTCCTTCGTTAGTGGCTTTTCTATTCTAAATAAGCGAGGCATAGCCTCCTGCTTGGGAAGAAACGGACGAAATGGCCGAAATTCAGGCATTTTATGGGTTGAATGCTGCGATGATCCGCTGGGCCATTTCGATCCCCACCCGTTCTTGTGCCTCAGCTGTAGAAGCGCCAATATGTGGACTCACCGAAATTTGGGGATGGTTTAGGAGCCGAGGATCGGGTGTGGGTTCATTGGAAAAAACATCCAAGCCAGCTGCCAAGAGATGACCTGAATCGAGTGCGTCTAATAAAGCTTGTTCATCGACAATGCCGCCACGCGAACAGTTGATGAGCACCGCTCCCTTTTTCATCTTATTAATGGCGAATGCATCAATGAGTGGCTTGCCGAGCCCAGGCGTGTGCAGACTGATGCAGTCGGCTTTGCCAAGCACATCATCTAAGGAGGCCACAACAACACCGTGCTTGTGTTCCATTTCTCGCGCTAAGGAATCGGATGTCTCAAACATCACATCGAAAACCATGACTTGCATACCGATTCCGCGGGCAATTCGCCCGACTTCTTGGCCAATTCTTCCGAAACCTATGATGCCCAGTGTCTTGCCGAACAACTCCCATCCACCAGCAAATTCCTTTTTGAGGCGGTTGAATTGCGCGGCCGAACCATCGTTTAGTTCACGATTCGACCGATGCATCAAGCGACTCAATCCGAATAAATGCGAAAAGACGAGTTCAGCTACAGATAAGGATGATGCCGCTGGGGTATTGAGCACCAAAATATTGCGGTCTTTCGCCGCCTTTACGTCGATGTTGTCGAGGCCTACACCCGCTCGACCGATAAATTTGAGGCGATCGCCACATGCATCCATTAGAGACTCACGAACGGTAGTAGCACTTCGTACAATAATGCCGTTATAAAACTTGAGTTTTTCTGGCAAATCCTCTTGGGCGATTTTATTGGTGTCCACTTTGAATCCCGCTTGTTCCAGAATCTCTTTTCCGGCAGGGTCTATTCCGTCGTTGGCCAGTATGTTCATTTCAGTGTTTATTGATAATCAGTTGGTATCTATTTTTCCATCAACTATTTCTCCGTCATCTATTTTTCCATCAACTATTTCTCCGTCATCTATTTCTCCGTCAACCATTTTTCCGTTCCAGATCTTGCATCACATCCACCAACACCTGAACACTGCTTTGGGGTAAGGCGTTGTACATGCTGGCGCGGTATCCACCGACCGACCGATGACCTTCTAATCCGCTGACTCCGGCTTCTTTGAGCAGCGCATCGAAGGCCGACTTATGTTGCTCATCGATCAGCACAAAGGTCGCGTTCATCAGCGAACGATCGGCAAGATCCGCCGTGCCCCGGAAGAGTGGATTTCGATCAATTTCGGAATATAAAAGTTGCGCTTTGTCCTGATTGCGCTGTTGCATGGCCGATAACCCACCCATATCCTCAATCCAGCGAAGGGTATGCATGCATACCAATACCGCGAAAACAGGGGGTGTATTGTGCATGCTGTCGCCCTTACTGTGCACCGCGTAGTCGAGCATGGCTGGGAGTCGTCGCCCGGAGCGGCCCAAAAGTTCGCGCTTCACGACCACGAGGGTCGTGCCCGCTGGCCCCATGTTTTTCTGGGCGCCGGCATAGATCAACCCGAAACCTGATGCATCGATCGGTCGACTAAAAATATCGGACGACATATCGCAAACCAATGGCACAGGACTTTCGGGAAATGCATGCATTTCGGTGCCAAAAATCGTGTTGTTGGATGTAATATGAAGGTAGGCAGCATCGGATGGGATGGAATAGTTGCGAGGGATATAACAAAAATTCCGGTCTTCTGAGGTGCCCACGACCTCCACCCGCCCCAATAGACGCGCGTCTTGGATGGCTTTGGTAGCCCAAACCCCGGTATTGAGGTAGGCGGCCATCCCCTGTTCGGGTAACAAATTGTAGGGAACCATGCAAAATTGAAGGCTCGCCCCACCTTGTAAAAACAGCACTTCGTAGTCGCCGCCCAATTGCAGCAGTTGGCGCACACGAGCACGGGCCTCGTCCATCACAGCCACAAACTCCTTGCCGCGGTGCGATACTTCAATGACCGAAAGACCAGTGCCACTGAAGTTCACGAGATCTTGTGCAGAGGCTTCAATAACAGATGGGGGTAGAATACCAGGGCCAGCCGAAAAGTTGTGGAGTGCAGTGTTCATGTCGTTTTAATGAGTGGTAAAAATAGGCAATTAATGTAATGTGCGGGTGCCTTAAAACGGGGTTTATAGGTCTTGACTTTCAATAAAATAGGTGTTAGAAGCGCCAAAACAGCCTAATCCGCCTTCAATGTTGCTGTACAGCAAGACCCCTTCCTGAAAGGGCCCTGGGGGCTGGTTGATCTGTGCATTCAGTGCATTCAGGTAGCGGAAGGCATGAACATCGGTTTCCTGAAGGCATACGATGGCGTTTGTGCGCCCAACTGTGGGCGAACCCCATCCCCAAAATACGAAACGGTCGCTCACCCGTATAAAACCATCGGTTGCGTCGGTACCCGTAAACACCTGGGGTTTGCCAGGCGCATCATTGATCCAACTGATGGCCGAATCGGTTGCCGAACGTTGTTTGAGTCCGTACAACATTCGGTAATAGCGTTCGGGTGATGCTTGTGCGGGCCACCGCACAACAAGGTTCACAAATTCGCGGTAGAATGGAGTAGGGGCGCTGCTGTCGCGCTCTGCTGTTACTTCGACCATGGGACTTCGGCGTGGCGGAACAGTGCAACGAGCAGATCCAAGCAGAACAGTGTCGGAACGCAAACGGTACACCCTCAGGGTATAGCTCGAATCGGGAAGGATCGGTACTGCCGACGAAGGCAAGCGGTAGTGCCGCCGAACGGTATCGTATCGAAACGTATCCACCATTCCTGCCCCTTCCAGAACAATAATTCCATCGGTGATGCCCCGAAAATCCTCTTCATTGCCTTCTTGATAGAGGGGCATGGATAAGCTGAGGGTGGCTGTGAGGGTGTCGTAGGAGGGGTCGATGAAGCAACCCACCACGATGCGCGGTGGAAAATCGATATCGGGAACGCCAATAAGGGTTTCTCGGCAGCTTGATAAGGCAAACGCAGACATCAACAGCCATAGGTATGAAATCCGCAGATTCATCGGAAACGAAAATGATAATTAAGGGCAGGGACGATCCCGAACAGGCTGTACTGAACCAGTTCGGTGCCGTTGGGGCGCTGAACGGCATCGATGAACCACGGGTTTGCTCGGTTGTAGAGGTTGTAGACACTGATCTCCCAGCTGCGCGTGCCCCATTTTTTCTTTTTACTCCATTGAATGGACAGGTCCAAGCGGTGGTAGGGTGCCAGGCGGTATTGATTGAGTCGACCAAAGTCGGTGGCATAGACGGGAAACCAGGGGTTTGGATTGGGGTTGCCCGGGGCAACAGGATAAGGGGCTTGAAACAAGCCAGAAGGGATGGTAACGGTATTACCTGTACCGAAAACAAAGGCGCCGCTGATTCTTCGTGTGCGGCCCTCCGCCTCAGACCGAGGCCGCTCGTGGTAGGCGAAAAGACTAAGGTCGTGGCGGCGGTCGTAGCGTGCCGGGAAGCGTTCGCCCAAATTAAGTTCGTCGAACTGCAACCACGTGCGAGACAACGTATAACCCAGCCATCCTTTGATCATCCCTTTCTTCTTTTGTAAGAAGAATTCGGCACCATAAGATTCCTGCTGGCCTTGCGTAACCTGGCGCTCCCAATTGATGCTTCGGGGTTCGCCAGAATCGAGTTCATCGGGGTCGATGAGTAGAAAGCTGGCGCCGGGTCGGTAGCCGATGACATCACGTGATTGTTTATAGAATCCTTCAACAGAGAAAACCCATCTTCCTTCACGCAAAATCTGTTCATAACCTGCTGCCCATTGCTGAGAGCGCTGCGGACCAACAGCGGCATTTGCCGGCACCCATAGGTCCGTGGGCAGGCCAATTCCGGTATTGCTGAGGAGATGGAGGTATTGGTTCATTACAGCCCAGGAGGCTTTGATCGATGCATCGGCACCTAAGAGCGCACGGAGTGCTACTCGGGGTTCAGCCCGCCCGTAGGTGCGGCCGTCGGCGGTAAAATGACTCAACCTCAGACCAATGTTCGATTCCAAGCGGGTGCCAATTTTTCGGTCTTCCTCCCAATAAGCGCCCGATTCGACCGAATAGGAACGAACGACCCGCTGGGTACCTAATCCGGGAACGAGTGCGTCGAGCAGTACATAGGCCGAGGGCACAAAACGATGCCTGAGTATGGAGATTCCGGTTCGGACTGTTCGCCGAGGTGAGGGTAAATATTCCGCATCGCTTCGGATTCCCCAATCACGGATTCCAGAGGAGTATCCCGCAGTGATGTTTCGTGCATCGCTGCTTTCGCGCAGAAAAGTATTGAACTGGTAGTCGGTGTATATGAATGTGGTATTCACAAACAAGCGTTCCGATGCCAAATGATTCCAACGCAGGGTTCCTGACACATTACCCCAGCTGATGTTGGCCCTCCGTGTGCCCTCGTCGCGTTCCTGCCTGCTGGCGAACGCATCGCGTCCGGTGTAGGTACTCAAAAACAATCGATTTTTGCGGTTGATTTCGTAGTGAATGCGTCCACTCAGGTCGTAGAAATAGTAGCCCACCCCGGGGTCTTCGCCCGTGATCCAGCGGGCGGGCAGAAGGAGGGCATCGGCATAGGTACGCCGTCCCGCGGCCACAAATGACATTTTGTTGCGAACAATGGGGCCTTCCACCAGTAAGCGCGAACTAATGACGCCCAATCCGAGCTCCCCCCGGAATTGACTTTTGTCGCCATCACGCATTGTAACATCGAGTACGCTCGACAACCGACCACCATAACGGGCTGGGAACCCCCCCTTAGTGAGGCTCACCTGCTTGATGGCATCGCCGTTAAAAACCGAAAAAAACCCGAATAGATGAGAGGCGTTGTAAACTGTGGCACCGTCGAGCAAAATCAGATTCTGATCGGGGCCCCCACCACGCACATAGAGTCCGGATTGACCTTCATTACCTGATTGCACGCCAGGGAGGAGTTGCACGGTTTTGAGCAGGTCTTTCTCTCCCATAAGGGTGGGCACTGCACCAATTTGCTGACCACTCAGTTCCATACGGCTCATAAGGGTGGCGGCCCCGGATTTGTCGGCCTCATCCCCAACAATCTCTATTTCCGATAATTGCTTTCCCGGTTTTAGCTCCACATCATAAACGGTGGATCGTGTGAGATCGAGGCTGTCGATCATGGACGCCATCCCTACATAGGAAAACTGAACGATGTACTGACCCGGGGGTAAGGAAAGGGAGTAAAATCCGAAGGCATTGGCCGTGGTGCCTTGTTTGAGGGAAGGGATATAGACAGCGGCTCCTGGCAGCGACTCGCGGCTTCCCGCCTCACGCAGGTAACCACTCAGTACAACCGGCTTATTCTGCGCAAAACTAAGTTGTGAAAACAAATATAACACAAAGTAAGTGCCCGTTAAAACGAGTTTTAGGGCTTTCATGTGCTTGAATATTGTTCGAGCCATTTTAGGGCTTTCATGTGCATGAATATTGTTCGAGCCAATGGTCAATCAAGTCGCAACACAAGTCGATTTCCCTGGCTTGGTTGTAGAGGGGAACAGGCGCCATACGCAGTATGTCGGGTCTGCGAAAATCGAGCAGGGCGCCATTTTGCTGGAGGTATCGAAGCAATTCTTCGCCGCGATGGCCAACGGAAAACGACTGTTGACAGCCATAACTACCATGCTCATGTGGTGTTATGAGCTCGATGGCATGGCGCCCCCTTCTTTGTTGAATGTCCTCGAGTCTGTGACGGAGGTATGCACTGAGGGCTGCAGCACGCACCTGCAGGTGCTCAATGCCAGCCCGATCGAATATTTCCAGCGAAGCGCGGTGGGCGGCCATGCCCATAACAGGGGCGTTGCTGAGTTGCCATCCGGCGGCCCCATGCATGGGTTTGAAGCCCGGCTGCATTTCAAAACGCGACGATTCATCATGTCCCCACCAGCCGGCAAAACGTGGAAGATCGGGGTTTTGCGCATGTCTTTGGTGCACAAACAATCCGCCCGGGCCGCCCGGTCCACTGTTGAGGTATTTGTAGGAGCACCAAACGGCAAAGTCGGGGCCCCATTCGTGCAGTTTTAGGTTTATGTTGCCCACCGCATGGGCGAGGTCAAAGCCAACTACAGCGCCCACCGCGTGCCCCAAGCGGGTAATTTCTGCCATATCGAATACTTGTCCGGTTTGGTACTGAACTCCGGGCATCAAAACAAGCGCGATCCGATTTCCGTATTGGTGGATGGCGTCGCGGATTTGTTCGGACGATAAAGTGCGGCGGCCAGCAGCTGGCTTGAGTTCCACCAAACAATCGGCGGGGTTGAGTCCGTGAAAGCGCAGCTGTGTTTCAACAGCATATTGATCGGAGGGGAAAGCACCCGACTCCATGAGGATGATGTTGCGCTGATCCGTCGGGCGGAAAAAACTCACCATCAGCAGATGTAGGTTCGTGGTAAGGCTGTTGGTGCACACCACCTCATCTTCTTCCGCCCCGGTTATCTTGGACAGCGAAGGGGTGCACAAATGATGATAATGCATCCAAGGGTTTTGTCCGCGAAAATGACCTTCCACGGCATGTTCCTGCCAGCTGTTCAGCTCTACTTCGAGCATGGCCCGGACCGTGCGCGGCATCAGCCCGAGCGAATTCCCAGCGAAATAAGCCAACTCATCCGACCCGAAAGGCGGTATGTGAAACTCAGATCGGTACTGAGCTAATGAAGGAAGGGGCGGCGGGTTCTTCAATGACTTCAGGTTTGGGGATTCTGGTCCTTCGCTTTGCAAAGCCCGCAAATTCCGGAGGCGGAAAATTGAACGTTATGAATCTCAAAACCATCCTTGAGTGCTGGAATAGCTATTTCTGTTTCGTTGAGGCATCGGGTTTCTTGGCAATGCTGACAGAAGAAGTGTAGGTGGGTGTGAAAATGCCAATCGGTGGCCCCACAATCGTCGCGGCAGGGTGCATAACGTGAAGTGCCCTTTTCATCCATAATGCGATGAAGCAATCCATGTTCGCAAAGTGTATTGAGCGTTCGGTAGAGGGTTACCCGATCGCAGCTGCCACCAAGGTCGACTTCCAATTCGGACTGGGAAAGGGCGAAACTGCGGCGGTTCAATGCGTTCAACACACTCAATCTTATGGCCGTCACCCGCAATCCGTGGTTACGAAGCAGTGCTTCTGATTCAGAATTCATCAGATTTTGCCACGCTCGCGGTCTACATCTTCAAATGCGCCACGGGTGATAAAGTAACTCACCACAGCCAGGAGTCCGCACAAAATCAGCATATCGCGGGCTTGTATGGCATCCGGGAGGGTAGCACCAAGGAAAAAAAGATACGAGAAGAAGCCCAGACAGGCAACCACAGACACAATACTCAGGATCAGTTTCATAGGGTTGAATTGATGCTGCAAAAATACATTTCCTGTATCTTGCAAAAAACAAAAAAAAGATGTTTACAGCAGATACTTTAAAAAACCAGAACATTTTGGTAACCGGTGGGGGGAGTGGATTGGGATTGGCCATGGCGCGCTCCTTTCATGCGCATGGTGCACGGGTGGCCATCTGTGGACGCAAAGAGGATCGGTTGAAGGCAGCGTCTGAACAAATCGGCCCAAACACGCTGTATAAAGTGTGCGATGTGCGTGACTTCGACGCGGTTTCAGCCATGATGATCGCGTTGGAAGAGGAAATGGGTGGGTTAACCGGATTGGTGAACAATGCCGCAGGCAATTTCCTGTCGCTGGCCGAGGATTTGAGTCCGAATGCATTTTCTTCTGTGGTTGATATTGTGCTGAAAGGCACCTTTCATTGCACCCGTGAGTTCGGCCGCCTTCAAATGGCAGCCGGTCGAAAAGGCAGCTGTATTTTGAACATTGTGACCACCTACACAGAAACTGGATCTGCCTTTGTTCTTCCATCGGCCTGTGCCAAAGCGGGTGTTTATGCCCTCACCAATTCGTTGGCTGTTGAATGGGCGCCTTACGGCATCCGGCTCAATGCCATTGCTCCAGGGCCTTTCCCTACAGAAGGGGCATGGTCGAGACTACTGCCCGATCCATCCATAGAGGAACAGTACCTCAAGCGTATTCCCGCAGGACGCTATGGTCAACACGAAGAGTTGGCCCATCTCGCTGTGTTTCTGATGTCCGATATGAGCGGCTACATCAATGGTCATTGTGTAACGATTGATGGGGGTGAACGCCTGATGGCGGGTCAGTTTAACCTCTTTGCCAATATGATGCCGCGCGAGCAACTCAAGTTTTTCTTCGATATGGTGAAATCAACTACCGCTAAAAAGTAGTTGACAGCGGCTGATTGCTCCAGAAAAAACTGACCATGGCCATGGTCTATGACGCCCGTGGCCATGGTCTATTACATCAGATAAGCGAGCAAGGCACCCGTAAATGCGAGCAGAATGGGTTGAAGGCTGAATTTATGGTGCGTACTGCTTTCGAAAAGGATGGTGGTGGAAATTTGTAGAAATGAGCCTGTGGCCAATGCCAGCATGGTATGGAAAAACTCATCCATACCGCCACCGCCTTGCTCAAGAATGGCATTCCCCAGGAGGGCGCCAGCAGGTGTCATCAACACAAAGGACATCAGCATGATCCATTGCTTTTTTCGGGGATAATTCGACTGGATCAGCACAGTTGAAAGGGCAAATGCAGAGGGAAATTTATGGAGAATGACCCCGAGAAGGAGGGGGTTTGTCCACACCGGTTCGTCGAGACTGAACATACCGTTCAGCGGCATGCCCTCCAAAAGGGAGTGGATGGAAAGCCCGATGAGAAGCCCCCAGGATGTATGCGGATGGGTTAGGTGGTGGTGGCTCCCATGGTCGTGTCCATGGGGTTGTTCGAGGTGGAGGTGCCCGTGTTCCACCCCTTGAGACATTTTTTCGAGCAGAAGCTGTAGAAAGAAACCGACCATCACCAGGAGTCCTTCGTAGCGGTGGCGCGTTGAAAAAACCTCTGGGAGTAGGTGAAGAACAGCGGTTGCAAAGAGGAAGCCACCACAGAAAGTGAGAAGGGATTTGAAAAATTCGTTATATCGGCCGTGGAGTTGATAAACGATGAGACCCCCCGCCAATGGTGAGGCCATCAAAAGCAAAAGCGATATGAAATTCATGATTCGTGAGGGATGAGGTGCCGGGCAAGTATGCTGTGGGCCAGCCGGGCGATCAGGCTGCCTAAGATGGCTCCGCAGAGTACATCGAGGGGGTAATGCACGCCCACATATACCTGTGCATAGCAGATTAGAGCGGCCCAAAACCACAGCAAACGGCTTATTGCCGGTCTATAGAGGCGAATAATTTTGCCTACGAAGATGGCGAAGGCGAAGTGATTGGCGGCATGCGATGAGGTAAAACTGAAGCCTGAGCCACAAGGCACGAGCAGTCTGACATGCCCAAATAACTCCTGGCAAGGGCGAGGTCGCCCAATCCAGGGTTTGATGAGCTGGCTGCTGATTTGATCGGCTGTGGCCACCACCAGGGCAATAATCAACAAGGTCAGCAAGCCTTTCTTTCCCAAATATTGGGATATCCAAGCGCTCAGAAAAACATATAAGGGCATCCAAATCCACGGGTTTCGGATGGGTATGAACAACCGATCGGCGGTGGGACCAACAAAAAACTGATTGATGATGAAAAATAGCGTTCGGTCCGCTTCCAGAAGCGATGTTATACTCATCTTACAGGGCAATTTTTCATTGTTTTATGGCGAAATGGTGGAGCGATCACCTCAAATGATGGAAACTTTGTTTGAATGATTGGTGAAAAGACGACCTCAAATGAAGGGAGTATTGGCTAATTACTGGTGGAAATGGGATTTTGGCAGATAAAAATGGTCCTGGGCGATTGCGCATGAGGAGGATTCAGCTGGTAGTCGCCCCATTGTTGGATGATATTCAATCCACTTGCGCCCAAGATTTCTGCTAATTCAAGGGCTGAATAGCAACGAACTTTTTCTTGGTAGTGATGAGACACTCCTTGAACGTGAACCACTATATCTTTAAAGATCCAAGGGGCTTTACAGTAGCGTTTGACTTGGAAGAGAACACCTGACCGTTCCACATCCTCTTGGGTGGGTAAAAAGGGCAGTACGACGCTTGGGTTCAGATAATCGATCACGAAGTAGCCGCCCGAGCGGAGCGACGAGCGGGCAGCGTGAATGACCTTGAGGTCGTCTTCCGGATCATCGAAGTAGCCAAAGCTCGTGAATAGATTAAATACGGCATCGAATGCTTGGGTGTTCAGCGGTTGGCGCATGTCGTGTCTCACATAACTCAGGTTGGGCAATGGAATGCTTCGGGCGTAGGTTAGGCTCATCTCTGAAAGGTCAACACCGGTCACCTTCATCCCCAAGGATGCCATACAACGAGCATGTCGTCCGCGTCCGCATGCCAGATCAAGAACAGATGAAGCCGGTGGCAAATTCAGGCTCACTACTATTTTTTCGATGAATTCAGATGCCTCTTGCTCGTCGCGTTGGGCATAGAGTATGGGATACCAAGGGGAGTCGAACCACGACTCAAACCAATTCATATATTATTAATAAACAGTTATTTATGTATATTTATCTCGATCTTTACTGGAAGATGATCAGAATATCCCCCTAAGTATTTTTCACCCCCGTATGTGCGTAATGGATTGCCGGCATACTTGCCTTCAGTCTCCAACATATAGGGAAACAAGACAGCGGCTGCTGAGCCGGTTACATAGCGGATTTTACTCGATACACTGCATGAGCGGTGCGAGATGCTGATGTGGTCGATAAACTGCCATTCGTCTTTGTAGCGGTACGAACCCATTTGGCCAAGGTCAATCGCAGCGAAGGGATTGTACAGCACCGACTGATTCATCGACTCCTCCAATCCGGTCGTGGCTTCACCCAAGCAGGCCGCACCCGATTGAAGTATTTGGGCAGGGGCGACGTCGGCCGGTCTGTCATTAAAATCGCCCATCACCACCACAAGACCTTCGGGATCCGCCCGATGAAGGCTGTCGACCAAACGCCTGACCACGCGAGCGGCGGTGGCCCGCAATGGGTCCGTTTGTTCTTGTCCGCCCCGCCTCGAAGGCCAATGGTTAACTAAAACATGAATATGCTGCTTAGAGGCTGTGCGCAGGCTCACACGCAATACATCCCGAGTACGCCAGTCGGCTTGTTCCTTCCTTGTTATGGCTTCGGCGCTATAATTGACCAATTTTAGTTTTTTTGTGTCATACAGGAGGGCCACATCAATGCCCCTGGGGTCGGGACTCTCTTCATGAATGATGCCGTATCTGCGTTTAGTTCGAGGGAACTGACTGAGGAGTTCTTCAACCACTGCTCGGTTTTCGACCTCGCAGAGCCCCAATACATCGGGCCCATTACCTGAATTCATAGCGCACACCACTTGGGCGATCTTTTGCTTTTTCAGATTCAGCCGTTCCTGGGTCCAATTGAGTTTGCCCGCCGGTGTGAAATCCGAATCTTCCGTTTCAGGCTGGTCGATCGTGTCGAATAGATTTTCTATATTGTAGTGTGCTATGTAGAGGCGATTCGTTTGTGCGCCAGCCTCGGAAAAAATAACACACACAAGGAATGTGGATAAGAGAAATTTCATAATGTTGGTATACACGATGATTGAGCTGTGCTTTTTTGTGCGAAATTAGCGCATTAATCAGTTTTTAGGTTTTGATGCGCATTCATTTACATAGGTTTCGTATATTTTACCTGTGAAAACCCTCTACCTTCTTCGACACGCCAAAGCTGAGTTTGGACTCAGTGATGGGTCGGATTTTGAGCGCATGCTCACGCCTTCAGGCAAGCAGGATGCTGTGCGTCTGGGTTATCGCATGTTGGGACGAGGAATGGTGCCCCAACATTATGTGGGGAGTCCCGCACTGCGTACCCGTCAGACCCTTCAAAGACTGCTAGAGCCATTGAGTCAGGGCGACGAGCATGTCGAGTGGGTCGATGAATTATATCATGCCGATGAATTGACCTGGTTGAACATCATTTCATCTGCGCCCAATCACCTCCACGCCTGTCTCTATTGTGGACACAACCCAGCTCTTACCCAAATAGCCAATCGTTTATCGGCCGATGTTCAATGGGACCACCTGCCTACTTGCGGAATACTGGTATTGGAGTTCGATGTTTCGAATTGGCGTGAACTGATGGGCAGCAAAGGACGGCTGCTTTGGTTCGACTCGCCCAAAAGCGATACCACCATTCTCTAATGCATTTGATCGGGAAACCAAAGGGCGTTTTTAACTTCGACGCCCCATTTACGGGCAAGGATCTGATCCTGAACCGAGAAATCAGCTGGCTTGAGTTCAACGAGCGTGTATTGCAAGAGGCTGAAAATCCAGAAGTTCCTCTGCTGGAACGCATTAAATTTCTCGCCATTTGCTCGTCCAATCTGGATGAATTTTTTCGGGTTCGTGTGGCAGCGCAACAGCGATTGATGGAACTGAAACCCCGGGAGCGTCGAGCGATCTTATTTGACCCGGAGGAGGTACTGGAACGCATTCAGCAGTCGGTTATCCGCATGCAGTCGCGGCTCGAACAGGTATTTTATAAAGAAATAAAACCTGATCTGGCCGCTGAACAGGTTTTTTTGCATCATCCAGAGCAGATTCCTGCGGCCTGGCTACCAAAGTTGACGGAGTTGTTTTCCTTGAAGGTTCTCCCATTCCTTACGCCGCTGATGATCAGTAAGGCCCACCACGCGGTGCCTTTGAAGGATGCGTTTCTGTATCTCGCTATACGCATGAAGTCCGTAAATAAAGCGGGTGCAAGCCCGGAATATGCCTTGATTGAGCTTCCCACACGTGTTTTGCCTCGTTTTTGGGAAATTTCATTCAACGAAGACGCATCAGCTCATCATATTTTTTTCTTGGATGATTTAATCAGAATAGGCTTGCCCATCTTGTTTTCGTCTTTGGGTTTGAGGGTAACAGGTGCCTATACCATCAAATTAACACGCGATCAAGAATTGGATTTGGAGGGTGAAGAAGGGGGTGATTTGGCTGAGCGCATGAGCCGATCACTGAAAAACCGCAAGCGGGGCGATCCTGTTCGGTTTATCTATGATTCAGCCATGCCACTCGATATGCTTCAATTTCTGGTGAGGCATCTATCAGTAGGTAAATCTAACCTCATCCCCGGAGGCACTTATCATAATTTTAGTCAATTCTCCGATTTTCCGGAACTCAATCGTCCCGATTTGAGGTATCCAGCCCCTCTATCAGTTCCTTGTCCTGAGCTTGATGGAGAAGGTCTTTTATTCGATGTGATCCGTGGAGCTGATCTATTGCTTCATCACCCCTACCAAAGCTATGATTATGTGCTGAGGTTTTTGAGGGAGGCGGCCATAGATCCGCAGGTGCGCAGCATCAGAATCACGCTGTATCGGGTAGCACGCATATCCAGTGTCGTGAACTCACTCATCACCGCGGCAATGAATGGCAAAAAAGTGACGGCTGTCATAGAAATACAGGCCCGTTTCGATGAGGAAAACAATTTGTATTGGGCAGAACGACTCAAAGATGCCGGTGCCCGAGTCATTTTCGGGGAATTGGGTACCAAAATACATGCCAAAGTTTGTCTGGTTACGCGTGTGGAGCATGGACGACCGGTGCGCTATGCACATATGGCTACGGGTAACTACAACCGGCAAACCGCGCGACTCTATGCCGATGACGGTCTGCTTACGGCGAATAAAAGCCTAACGGCTGAGGTATTTCGTTTGTTTAAATTAATAGAGAATCCGAATGAATCGTTTATTTTCCGGAGATTGCTCGTGGCGCCCGTACACATGCGCAAGCAGTTCGAGGCCTTAATTTTCGATGAAATGCAGCGAGCCAGGTCTGGAAAAGTGGGATTCATGATGCTCAAGATGAACAGTTTAACCGACGAGCGCATGATCCGGTTGCTCTACGAGGCCAGCCGAAGTGGTGTCGAGATCCGACTGATCATACGGGGTATGTGCAGTTTGATTCCGGGCGTGCCGGGCATGAGCGAACGCATCGAAGTCATCAGCATTGTCGATCGCTTCCTCGAACATTCGCGGATATATTGGTTCGGACACGGCGGACGCGACCAAATCTACTTGTCGTCGGCCGACTGGATGAACCGAAATTTAAGCCGCAGAATTGAAATGGCTTTTCCCATCATCAATCCCCGGCAAAAACAACGATTAAAAAAAATGCTGCTGCTTCAGTGGAGCGATAATGTGAAGAGCAGACGATTAAACGCTGTTGAGCCTCCTTTCGACGACCGACCCTTGGTGCGGGCACAATTTGAGATGTTCGACTTGCTCAGAAGTGAAATGATCGACAGAATTCGGGAAGCCCATTGATCTGTTCGTTGTGTTCTGAAATTAAATAAATAAAGAATGATCGTTGCCGCCATCGATATCGGTTCCAATGCCGCTCGACTCTATATCTGCCGATTCTTCCCCCAAAAACAGGCTCGCACCGATGTTAAAGTGCTCGAATTTGTTAGAATACCACTAAGACTAGGCGAGGATGTTTTTAAAACGGGAATGGTGGAGGCGGCCAAGGCCGATCGAATCTTAGAGATTTTTAAAGTGTTCGCTGAGCTGATGCGGCTGTTTGGGGTTCAGGATTACAGAGCATGTGCTACATCAGCTTTACGAGAGGCCATAAATGCCCGTGAAATATGTTCCAACATAGAAAAGTCCTCGGGGATCAAGCTTGATGTCATCAGTGGGGCAGAAGAAGCTCGGTTAATCTACTCGGCACACTTTGCGCTGTTGGAGTCTGAAAAAAACGTGTTGCTGGTGGATGTTGGGGGTGGTTCAACAGAAATTAGTTTGCTCAATGGCAATACCGTAAGGCTGAGTCAGTCATTCGAGGTGGGCGCCGTTCGTTTGTTGCAAGGGGAGCGAGCAACTGAGCTTGTACTGCAAGAAATGAAGCAGTGGGTTCGTGCGCAAATTAGAGTTCACAGTCCAAAATACATTCTGGGTACCGGCGGGAACATCAATAAGGTATTCGACTTGCTGGAGATGAAAAAAGGAAAGTTTGCGACGCGGAAACAACTCGATGCACTTCAAGGTATTTTGGGCTCTTTAACCTTGAAACAGCGGATGGAGCTCTGGGGTCTCAATGCAGACCGGGCGGATATCATCTTGCCGGCTTGCACCCTCTATTCTCAAATCATGAAGGCATCTGAGGTCAATAAAATTACGGTATCCGGACTCGGATTGAAGGACGGAATTATTTCGGATCAGTTGGAACGGCATCATTCGGTTCCTGTAGCGGATTTTCATGCCAATGAGCGATTTTTTCATGAGTGAAGGTGCGCGGACCTGACAGACTGCATAAAAGCTGAAGGGTACAGGCTGCTCTAAACGGACCCGATGTCATTTCCCAGCCACTGCCCGCATGTTCCCGATCGTGGTAGCGCGTGCGGTCAAAACGTATCCAGGCGCGTAATGCTGGCGATATTCGGTACTCAGCGAGGAATACTTGTCGGACTGCCCTGCCCGACACAGACGACATACCCGATGCAAAACGAGGGGCTGGTTCAAAGAAATAGAATGCTCCTGTGGCCTCCTGTGCGTTCACCCATGCCTGCTGAACACTCAAGCGCCAAGGCCCCACTACCCATCGAATTCGGGTTGAAAACGCTACAGAACGCACCAAATATGGTGTCTGATTCGTTGTATTCGTTCGTCCATCTAATCTGACGCGGCACTCTCGGATGGGGGATTGCCTCGACTGATGTATCCAGCTCATTACCCAAGATTTTTGTTCCTGATCAGATATGGAGGGTAGGCTAAGTCCAAGATTTTGGCCTCCCCATTCTTTTCGCACATCCAGACGGCCCAATAATTGATGTTCCCGATGGGGCCACCATTCATATTGTAAGTTGATCCGATGGCCATGCGCCGAAAGCGGTGTGCCAAAACGGGGCATGGGGTGTCGATAAAAATCGGCCACGCACAGCATACGACTGCGGCCTTTACCCAACCGTTGGGTCATCCAAGTAAATCCCTCTTCATTGATTGGTGATGATTGTCGGCCCAGAGCACCTGCAAAGGGTGGGGCCGCTCCAGGGGCAAAGCGGCGGCCGATCCATGCGGTTTGCAAACGGGCGTGCGGTGCCAGAATCAGCTGCTGCAGCGTCGACAATCCGTTGACTCCGCTGAATGACCATTCGCCACTCCACTCCCATCGTCTGCCGGAGTGGTGGTATGATAGACCCGTCAATTCGTTTTTCTGAGGCGGTACAATACTGGATGGCCACGGCAGATTCTTCGAAGTGAATCCTAGATTATATTTATATAAACTACTGTAAATCATTATTTTAAACTGTTTGTATTCTTTCATTACGCTCATTCCGTATGACTGAAACGTGCTGCCCTTTCGACCTTGCCATTCTGTTTGTGTACGTGTCATTCCGCCGAGGGGTAAACTACCGATCAAGACCTGGCTGCTGTCTGAACCATACAACAACCGGACGTCGGGCCGCTGGTACGCCGACCAAGCCAAAACACTGATGCCCTTCTTGAGTTCCTTTTGAAAGGAAATACCCCTGAGCTGAACCGAAGTTGCTGTTCCAGACGCCACGCCCATCGATTGTCCCATCCAACGCAATCCCATGATACCGGAGGTCAATGAACCCGACATGCCCGTATTCCAAGACAGACCAAGTCCAATCCGTAGATGATAGTCGCCCACCGCCACGCCAGTAGCTCTTGGAAGACCATGATCGGAGGTCATCATCATCCCACCACCCAATTGGCCCATCCCGTATGCACCCTGTACTTTGGGAAGGCTCAGGACCAATCGGTGGCGGTAACCCGAATGGCGAATTTGCCATAAATGGGCTTGTGGTCCACCCCTGTACGCACTGAAACCTGGACGGTCTCCATCACCCGGCTCATACCCTCGGAGGCCAGATAAATTCCGTGTGCTGCGCAGCATAAGGGTTGCGCGGCCATGTTGAAGGCTGTATCCCAGCGAATGAAATGAAATTTCCGGTTCGAGGGTTGTTTTTTTACTGAGCATTCGAATGAGTGCCGTGTCGAAGCCATGAACGGCCTGAAGCTCATACCATGCAGACGGACAGCCGTATAACTTGCGGTAAGCCACCCAAGCACTGGCCTGAAGCGTTGACAGTAGGCCAGAGCCAACCAATTCGTCCCACGATATGCTGCACAGGTTGATTGCTTTTTGGATGAAATTAGTCTCATCGATCTGCATCATTCGTTCATCGAATTGCTCGAGGGGTATCCACTCCAGATTTTCGGGTACATCAAGTAATTCCTCGCTTGAGAAGTCGTCGGAACCCGAAAGTACATGCGACGTGTCAGCGGTTTCGGGTTGTGGTCGCGTACCGCTTGTTGGGGTTTGGGCCCATACACCGATTATTGGCAGCCAATGAAAGAGAAGTAAAAGAAAAGCGTGTGGTTTTCTCATTAAGGCGATCGGTTTTCGGGTTCAAATTGTAGGTCAATA
This sequence comes from Bacteroidota bacterium, assembly GCA_005799065.1. Taxonomy (GTDB): domain Bacteria; phylum Bacteroidota; class Bacteroidia; order UBA7662; family UBA7662; genus F1-60-MAGs140. The sequence continues at coordinate 22,766 of SYHW01000041.1, read as the reverse complement.
AGGCTGCCGGGGGAGGGCAGAGGAGAAATCATGCCTGAAACAGAAATATGCCAACTTTTGTAATGTCCTTTCAGGCCTAAACTAAATCGCTTCCATAAGGAGGAACCACATACCATGGCTTCCCAATTCGGAGCCAATTCGAATAAACAAGCGATCCCGGCGTCCCAACCCTTGGTTTCCCATTGTTGAAGGAAACCCATAAGTAGGGTCCGACCCATTTTATGGTTGATGAGCCAGGCCGACGAAAAACCATCTGCAAAAAGGGGGTCGTCGAGGCTTTGCCTGGCCAAGAAAGAGGATCGAAGATGAAGGCTGGTATTTTGATCCCAGAACAGACTGAGTCCTGCACTGATTGTGGACCCTGTTCGAACGCGATGTTCAATTTTTCGCCTGGATCTGTCGAGTCCCAATCCGAGTGCCCACTTTGGGGTAGATAATCCGCTCCTCACGCCAAAACCGTACTCCGAATAGAGTGGGTCTCCTAATGCACTACCGAGCACAGCCGCGTGAAAAACCTTATATCGACGATGAATGCCCAATGCCATAAATTCTGGAGCCAGACCGTGCGAGGTTTGTCCCGCAGAAATGCCCAGGGCATAGCCAGCAGTCTTCGGTGTACCTTGTGGGAAGTCGCGTGCAGCCTGCGCCCCAAACCAAGGAATGCTGATCCCCCCTGCCCAGAGTTCACCACCACCAACCACTGCCGGTTGACCAGAACACCCAAACGAAACCAAACCCAAGATCAATAGCCCTGAACGCATGATGCAAAAATCGGGTGGTCACAAATCTGCATCCGTATGGCAGACGTAAGTGTTATCCGCATAAATTTGAGTTTTTGAGTCCGTTACGTCTATACCAACCCATGGCCCGATCACCGCTACGCACCCATGCACTTCCCATAGCTGTGTTTTTTGCAGCTGTATTCCTTTTGTTTCAACTCTACATATACTGGCAGCAAACGAGGCCGGTATTCGACACGCAAGGAAAGCTGTTGCGCTTACCCGAATTCGAATTTCCGTTGCTGGAAGGAAAGGGTAAATGCAGCGCTGATCTGCTCAGAAATGGGCCGGTTGTGGTCGTTTATTACGGGCCAGACTGCGGTCATTGCCGGAAATTGGGAAAAGAATTGGCGACTTCATCATCAGAAATCGACGCCATTCAATGGGTTTTTGTGTCGCGGGCACCAGCCCATGAGGCCAAGGCTTATGCACAGGAAACAGGATTGGCCGCGCATCCATCGGTCTACCTTTGCCGGGATGAGCAGGCACGGTTTTATCAATATTTTGGTGAAATGTATATCCCTTCGGTTTACGTATTCAATTCGCAACGAAAATTTTTACAAAGTCTTCATCAAAACACAGAAATTCAAGATATTTTGGACGTGCTTCAAGGGAAGACGGTGGTCAAACACAAAGAAACCAAATGAACCCGTTCCCCTCCGGCTGATTAACGAAATCGCCCTGTGATGTAGTCCTGAGTGCTTGGGCTTTTGGGGTTGGTGAAAAAAGTGGCGGTATCCGCAAGTTCAATCAGTCTTCCTTTGTGCAGAAAAGCAGTAACATCACTCGTTCGCCCGGCTTGCTGCATGTTATGGGTGACCATTACAATGGTATGCTGGGCCTTCAGCTGAACGATGAGCTCCTCGATTCGGGCTGTATTGATGGGGTCTAGACTCGACGCGGGTTCATCCATCAAGAGCACGGAAGGTTCCACGGCCAATGCCCTGGCCAAGCATAATCGCTGTTGTTGACCGCCCGACAAATTAAGCGCGGAAGTCTTCAACTTGTCTTTTACCTCATCCCAGAGGTGCACCTGCCTCAAGGTACGTTCGACCCGATCATCCAAAAATGATCGCAGGACCATGCCCCTTATTTTTAGGCCAAAAGTGATGTTGTCAAAAATTGAGCCAGGAAATGGGTTTGGTTTTTGAAAAACCATGCCAACACGCTTGCGTAGCTCAGAGACCTGCACTTCGGGTCCATAAATATCGCGTCCATCCATCCGAATGAGCCCTGTCATCCGGGCACCCGGCACCCGGTCATTCATCCGATTCATCAGACGCAAAAGGGTGGTTTTGCCACAACCCGAAGGGCCAATGATGGCCGTTACCGCACAGGGCCTGATGGCAATAGACAAATCAAACAGCACTTGTTGGGCTGCATACCAAACGTTTACGCCCGAAACGCTGATTTTATCACCTAAAGAAGGATTCGTTTTTTCCAGCGGTTGCGGATCCATAGGGCCAAAAGATGAAAAATAAGGGTTATTCCGAGTAATATCACCACGGCTGCCGCCGCATTGGGTGCAAAATCGGGCTGAGATTGATTCGACCAAAAAAAGATCTGAACAGGGAGTAAGGTGAAGTAATCCCATACAGAACTCGGGGCATAAGGAACAAAAGCCACAGCACCCAATACAAGAAGAGGAGCGGCTTCGCCAACAATCCGACTGATCGAGAGCATAACGCCCGATAAAATGCCCGGAAAGGCTGCGGGAAGGATCTGGAACCATAAGGCCTGCAGCGGAGTGGCACCGAGTGCGACTGCTCCATCCTCAAGTTCAGCCGGCACACGTCTAATGGCTTCGCGGCATGTGATGATCACCGTGGGAAGGGCCATGAGTGAGAGCGTAAGCGAAGCGCTGAGCAAGCAAATGCCCAAGTCCAGTTGCCGCGCAAATAATTCCAGCCCAGCCAACCCATACACCACCGAGGGCACCCCAGCCAGATTGGATAGGTTCAGTGAAATGAAGTGCTTGGCCCGCCGGCCCGTGTGCCCACGCTCGAGATGAACCGCTATGGCCAAGCCCGGCAGAAAAGACAGCAAAAACACCATAAGAAGAAGCCAAAGGCTGCCCATGAGGGCTGGGTAGACCCCGGCTTTACCCGCCACCACCGAATTGAAACCAAACAGAAATTCGGTATTCAAGCGCGCCTTGCCGATCCAAAATAGATAGCCCAACCAAACCAAAGCCAGTAAAATAATGGTCATGGTCATAAGTCTAACGGCCAATCCCAAGCCGCCACGCACGAGCTGTGCCAGCCCATGTTCCATTCTTTCAAAGAAAGCAAACAGACTAAATGGGCGCATGTTCTTTAGCCAAATAAGAAAGATGGGTGAGGGATCGGCCCAATCGGTATCCGATCAAATTGAGTAGATAGGTAAAAACAAACAAACTCAATGCTACGGCGAAAAGAGATGAATATTCGGTTGAATCGTGGCCTACATCCCCTAAGCTCAGCTGGAGAATATAACTGCTCGCTGTTTGGGTAGCTTCTAAAGGATTTAAAGTGAGGCCAGCATGTTGCCCGGCTGCAATAGACACAATCATTGTTTCGCCAAGGGCACGCGACAATGCCAACATAGCAGCGGCAGCGATACCCCTACGAGAATAAGGCAAAAGCAGCATACGCACAATTTGCCAGCGCGAAGCACCCATAGCCTCCGCTTCATCCCGCAAGCTACTCGGCATGGCTTGCATGGCTTCTCGGGTGATGGAGGTGATGATGGGTAAAATCATAATGCCCATAAGCACTCCGGGCACCAGGGCATTATAGGTTTGAAGGTGAGGAATGAACCGCTGAAGCAGTGGTGTGAGCCAGTGTAAGGCCAGAAAGCCATAAACCACCGAAGGGGTCACCGACAATACATGCAGCGCCCCAAGGGCCAGTTCCTTTATCCAAGAAGATGCAAATTCTTGTAAAAATACCGCAGTCGATAGGCCTACCGGAAGTGCCACGAACAGCGCGATCAAACAACACATCAAAGTGCCCGTAAGCAAAGGCAGAATCCCAAAGGCTTTAACCTCATAGAGCGGTGTCCATTGTGTGGAGGTAAAAAACGCAACCCAGTTCAATTGATAAAAGAATGGAAGAGAAAGCTGAGTGAACAACCATAGAAAAATGAAAGTGATGCCCAGGCTGGCCCAACTTAAGGCACCCATCAACCAGCCAGCAGCGCGTTCTCTATTCTTCATGGTTGTTTCGATTCACTTCTGCTCCAATATTGGAGTTGATCGCGATGCATCTCCTGTTTTAAAGGCAAATAAGACCCCACCAATCTTTGGCTGGAGAGATTCATCAAAAAAAACCGTACATAGGCATCTATATGTGCCTTCGATGGGTCATCGGAACGCACATAGAGGTATTGGTATCGCGAAAGTAACTGGTAGCGTCCGTTGTCGACATTTTCGGCGCTTGGAAGCGCAAATCCTCCCCCAAGGGCCGTTGGTACCTCGATGCCGAGTGCTTTAACACGATTTCTATTGTTGAGATAATAGGTATATCCAAAGTATCCCAGTGCGAGTCGATCACCTGCAATTCCGGCCACGGTCATGGCGTCGATCTCGTTGGCCGAATAATCTCCTCTTCCATGTCCGGCCTGCCCAAGAATCTGACGGGTAAAAAAATCAAATGTTCCAGAACCAGGGCCGGGTCCGTATAGGTTTATGGGTACTCTAGGGGCATCTGGGTTTAATTCTGACCAATAAGCTGGCTTTCCCTGGCGGTCACTGTGCCAAATGCGTGCGAGCGACACTGAGTCGATGGCATCGACCCAGGGGTTTAGGGGATGCACGGCTACCACCACTGCATCACGCGCTACGGCTACTTCACGGAGTCGGCCAGAACGCAGCTCCTCCGTTAGTTCTTGTGGATCGCCCGAACCCAAGGGCCGCGACGCCATACAGATGTCTATTTCACCGCGCGATAGTTTTCGAAAGCCGCCCCCGGTGCCCGATAGTCCTACCACCACCTTGCGATCAGGATAGGTTCGGCTATACGATTCGCTGATGGCCTCTGCTAAGGGGAATAGGGTACTCGAACCATCGATGCGGAGTACACGTTCTGATTGATCGCGACAGCCTGTCAATAGCCATACGCATAAGAGGCCTATTACAAGGGTGCTGTGGTTCATATTCGGTTGAATATAGTTAACCCCAACGAAAAAATATAAATCCGTCAGCAGGAAAATAAAAAATCAGAAGAAACCCTGTGCTGCGTATTTTCGTCGCCCAATGGTTCGTTTTGCTGTAGTGGATATCGAATGCACCGGGAGTAAATTCCCAACATTCCGCCTGATGGAGGTTGGGGTGGTGTTTTACGACGGACAAGAGATCCTGGGCACTTGGGAGCGATTGGTGAATCCGGGTCAACCCATTCCCGATTTTGTTGCGCGCATGACCGGCATTAGCCAAGAAATGGTGAATACGGCCCCTCCATTCAAAAGCATTGCATCTGAACTGCATCGGCTACTATCAGGTTGTGTTTTTGTGGCCCATGATGTTTCCTTCGATTATCGATTTCTTCAGGCTGAGTTCGCCGCTGTGGGCTTGCGATTCGAGGCCGATCGCCTGTGTACCCTCAGTTTAGCGCGCCAGCTCTTACCTGAGGAGCCCTCTTATTCTCTCGGAAAGTTGTGTCGGTCGTTGGGTATGGAAACTGAAAACCGGCATCGGGCCGCTGGTGATGCCTACCTCACAGCCCGCCTGTTTGGAATGCTCTATCCGATGATGGGCGATTGGACAACTGCCCTAAAAAAGGGTTAAAGGAGACCGAAGCACTGATTGCCGTAAAAAAAGTTCCACGGCTTCAGGCACATGCTGCTGTTCCAGTTCATGAATGCGTTGCGATAACTCGAAGGCTGTTTCGCCATTGCGCACCTCCAAGGAAAATTGAGCCACAATTGGACCGCGGTCGTATTCATCGTTTACCAAATGCAGGGTAATTCCACTCTTTGAAGCAGCTGCTGCCACCACGGCTTCATGCACATGCATACCATACATGCCCTTACCCCCAAAATCAGGGAGCAACGATGGGTGTAGGTTCAGGATTCGGCCGTCAAATGCCCGGATTAAATCAGGTGGGATCAACCAGAGGAAGCCCAGTAAGACTAATGCATCGATCCGTTCGGCCTTCAAAACCCGAATGAGATCCTCAGGATGGTTCAAAGAACGTCGGCTGATAACCACAACCGGTACCCGCAGTAGGTGTGCTTTGGCGACAACAGGCGCATCCCGCTTTCCCGAAACCAGCAAAACCACTCGGGCCAGGGGTTGAGGAGTTTGCTGCCAGTGCAAAATAAGACGTTCAGCATTGCTTCCCGTTCCGCTGGCAAAAACTGCAACCCGCATCATGGGATCCCAAACTCGTTGCGCAGAAGTTGCGACAGCATGGTCGACAGTGTTCCATTCCGGTTGAGGGAGTGCAGTTCGAGGGTAGTGAAAGCAAAACGGCTTTGGTTGATGGGGTTGTAACGGAGTGCCATCACCGTTGATGGTCCGCTACTCGGTGTTAGGGATAGTGTGCTGAAATTTCGTAGCCAAATGTTCGCTTTGTACAGTCCGGTGGTGCCACTGCGCAATTTCAACGGGCGAACCGCTGGATTAAACCGGTCATACCCCAAAATAGGGTAGTTGGGGGACAATGGAGAGAGCGTTGCCGTGTCGGTAAGCAGAAAGCCGTACCCATCGGGGGGGGCTAAGAGCGAGTCGAATGGAAAAAGCTCATAGATGGTGCCCGTTGCGGGCGACCCCGCCGATGAAGTGAGGCTCATGAGGAGATTCCCTCCTCCGTCCAAGAACCGACCCATGGTGTACTGAGTTAGGGCCGCGTTTTGATCGAAATCGTATCCGCCACCACCCAGCCAAATAATATGGTCGAACAAATCGAAAATGCGGGATTGTGTGGCGTTGTTGGCTGATAATTGGGTAAAAGCATTGCCCGAACGCTCAAAAATACGCAGCTCATGGTACTGGTTGATGCCGGACAGCGCCAATTGAGTGGCCATGCGCGCAGCAACAGTGTCCACGTTCTGGTTGGGAATGGCGGAAGGGGTGAATGCATTCACGAAAAGGATGTTGTGCGACAGGGTCCGCACAAATACAGAACGACTTTCAGCCCAATCACTTTTCGCCCCAGATCGGTCAATGACGCGAACATACAAGCGGTTGGAATCGGATAAAATTAATCCCTGCAGGCGATCCGTGAGGGGTGTGGTTCGATCGCCTGGAAACACAAGACATGATGAACTTGTTCCGTTCGGTGTTTCGGCCTGCAGAATACATTCCGTGTAGGTCGGGGGTAGGCTGAGCCATCGACTCGATTGGGTCGTGTCATTCAAACACAGCTCATAGCGTTCAATCGAAGCTGCCCCATCTGGATCGCTTCCTTGCCAGGCGAAATGCAGGACAGGAAAACTGTGGGTAGGGAAAGCACCCGCGAGCGGATTTGAACCATTGGGTGGGTAAACAAAAGCGAGGGTGGGTACACTGTTGCGAACGGGATACCTCAGCCGTGCCGGCGACGGATCAAATGCGCCCGTGTTGTCGATTGCCCTGATTTCAAAAACAGCATCGAAGGTGTCGCTGCCCGTAGGTATGTTTAATAAAAAAATGCTGTCATGGGCGGTGGTGAAGGTCCAGGCGGTATCCGCAACGCCTGCAAGGCGCAGTTCGTAGCCTACAACCCATCCATCGGGGTCTGTTCCCCACCAATGTACCTGAAGCGTACTCGTGAAACGGTCATCGCCCCAACGAATGATGGTGTCTACCACCATATAGGTATCTGGTAGTCGGTTCTCTTTAGGAATACCTAAGATGCCATCCTGTGTATGACACGCGGACATGAGCCAGAGGCCCATGCCGATAACAGCCAAACGGAAGTGCCTGAAGTGCCAAATAATTAACGCTCTATTGTTCATGGGTTTCGGCCAGTAAAATACGGATGTCTGTGCGGAGTCTGTCGATTTCATCCGGTTGCGCAGCGTCGTAGATTCCGCGAATGCGGCGTTGGGGGTCTAAGAGACTGAGGTAGCCGCTGTGGGTATATCCTCCGATGGCTAGGCTGTCCGATTCGGCGAATGCCAGGTATGAATCCCGGGCCAGGGGGTATACTATACTGGTATCACCATGCAGAAAAAGCCAATGGTGGTTCAAAACCCCTGCCTTTTGGGCATAAGCCAACAACACATCCCGGGTATCGTTGTCTGGGTCGATGCTGTGTGAGACAATCCGAATCCGATGATCCTGACCATAGGCTGCATACACTTTTTTGAGTCCGGTCAACTGATCCTTGCAGATACCCTTACATGTTGAAAAGAAGAAATCCCCCACGATCAATTGTCCGGCCAGGCTATCCGGCGTGATGATGTTGCCCCATTGGTCTTCCAAACTAAAATGAGGAAAACCCTCTTTCGCTTCACCATGCGGTTTGTTGGATGCCAATGCGGGGGGTCCCAAAACAGGCAACGATTGGTCCGATGGGGACTTCTCTCCACAAGACACCGCAAGGAGCAGCACGGTGAAAGGCTTGACTACCCAATTGCTTATGAGAACAAGCCCGTTCAAAAACGCTGATTTCATTGATTTATCCCCTGGTTTTACTTTTTTTCAATAGTGTGTCGATCGACTGTTTGATCTCGGTGATGCGTTCCAGTCGAAGGCGGCTTTGCGCGCGTGCCGATTCACTGGGCCACCATCCTGATTTGCCTTCCTGATCGGCTTCTTCCGCTATCCAATCCCTTAATCGCTCTTCCTGAGCTTCTAAAGACCTGAGGATCGAAGCGCGTTCTTCATAAAGTCTTTCTTCTTCTAAGGTCAGAGAATCTGATTGTTCGGGCTGCATGATATAACGCTCTACTTTGGCATCAACAGCAGCCAAATGCAAGCGTAAGATGGACTTGGTTTCGTATACTTCTTTCATATCCACCAGTACATCGTCGCGTAACCGGCGTGCTTCTCGATCGTTCTCTTCCACTTCGCCGCAGGAGGGTAGAAAAAAGAGCAGTCCGATCATAAGCATGCGCAATCCATCAAATTGTAATTTAATGGGCGTCATAGGGAATAAATTTGCGACTTGAAGGGGATTTCAACGCGGTATCCTTTTTCAGAAAGCGACTCTTCCAAAGCCAACATAGCGGAGTAGTCTCCATGCGTCAAAAATACTCTTTTAAGCCGATCGGGTGCTTGCGAGCCAACAAATTCCACGAGTCCGTCGTGGTCGGCGTGACCACTAAACACGTCGGTTCGGCGTATTTGTGCGCGTACCTCCAGCTTTTTGCCATCATTTTGCCAGATACTTTCCCCATCCAGAAGCCGTCGACCCAATGTGCCTTCCGCCACAAAACCGATAAAGAGGATGCATGCCTTGCTGTTCTGCAATTGATGCCTGAGGTGATGCTGAATGCGCCCACCTTCAAGCATGCCTGAGGCCGAAATGATGATGCAAGGTCGATAATGTTCAGAAAGTGCTTTGCTTTCGCTCAATCGTTGAACCAGGTGTAATTGGTCGAATGCAAACAAATCATCGAAGCGCGACTGAACCTCGCGGGCGTCTGCCGATAAAAAACGATGTAGATGCTGGTAGGCCTTGGTGCTTTCTATGGCGAGTGGACTGTCCACATAAATGGGAATTTCAGGAAGCCGGCCTTCTATTTGCAGGCGGTGCAGTACAAACAGCAACGACTGTGTTCGACCAACACTAAACGAGGGAATGATGAGTTTTCCGGGTTGCTCTACACAGATCTCCCGAATAATGCCTTCGAGAATTTCTCCAGGTCTATTTTTGTCGCTGTGCGTTCGCCCGCCATAGGTGCTTTCACACACGAGATAATCGACCTGCGGAAGGGGTATGGGATCATTCAACAAGGGATATTGATAGCGACCCACATCCCCGCTGAAGGCGATGCAACAAACAGAGCCGTCGGATTTTTGCGCTTCCAAGATGATATTGGCGGCGCCCAACAGGTGACCAGTAGGGTTAAAGGTGACGGTTAGATTGGGCCGAACGATATGGGTTTCGCCAAACGCAACGGGTACGAAACGCGACAAGCTTTGGTCTACATCGCGTCCGGTATATTCTGCCCATTCGTTATCGCGGCCGCGTCCAAGTCTGCGTTGCTTCCTTTTGCGGTTTCGATCTTGTTGTGCTTCCGCTTTTTTGCGCATCAGTTGCGCGCTGTCGGCCAACAGCAGTGATGCCAGGTAGTAGGTGGGAAGCGTACACAAAACCTCGCCTGTGTAGCCGTGTCGAAATAAGGTCGGGAGGCGGCCGCTGTGGTCGATGTGCGCATGCGTGAGCAATACCAGGTCGATTTCCGAAGGCGCGAAGGGAAACGGGCCAAACCCAATGTCCTCTGCGGTAATGGGGTTTTTCTCCAGATCCTGACCGCAATCCACCAAAACGCGGAAACCATCGTCGAGCTCCAGCAGGAACATGCTGCCTGTGACCTGTCGGCTTGCGCCCAAAAACTGCAAAAACATGCTGAAATTGAAAGGGGTTTGCTTTGGCAAAAATAGCATCCTTTGCTATATTTGTGGGATTTAATTGCATCAAACCGTGGGTCATCTGCTTCATACTCGTGTTCAAGAAAAAGCGACAGTCGGTCAAGCCTTAACGCTCTACCGACGTCGTTTGGTTCGCACAGATCGCCAGCGCAACGAATTGAAGCATTGGTTGGATCAAGGCGGAATGCAATATGCATTTCATCGGGTCAGAAAAGCCTACGAAGAGGCATTTTTTGGAGATGATCATGCGCATGCACCGACTGCCTTCCCTTTAAATACCCCGCAAGATTCCACGGGTTTTGCATTCACCATCGATGATTACATGCCCGCAGAAACCTACGCATTGGTTTTGGATTGTTTGATGGGCCAAATCAATCGCATGGCTGGATTTGATCTGGTTCAAGCTGAACGCTGGATTTCAAGAGACGAAGAATTGGGCTGCGACTACCACCAGTGTTACACATTTTGCGCAGATGGTGGAATCATTCAGCGGTGTTGGAATGCGATTTATGGGCGCCCAAAAGGCCCATTTCTTTATTTAAGTGGCGTTCATCGCGGCGGCAAGGCGCCTCGTATTGAGATTGTGTGGAAAGGTCCTTTGGGTCAGGCATACAGCTTTCATGCCTTGATGGAAAGGTGGTTAAGTATATCCCCGGAAGGCATTGATTTCTCGTTTTTGTACACAAAAAAACAATTAATAAACAGATTATGGAAGTAGAGGGAACAATCATTCAGATTATGCCGCTCGTGAGCGGACAATCGGCCCGAACCGGCAACCCATGGCGCAAACAGGAGTTCTTGCTCGAAACTTCGGCTCAATACCCCAAAAAGATCTTTATGAGTTTAATGGGCGATAAAATCGATCAGTTTCCGTTGCGTGAAGGCGATCGCGTCCGTGTGTCCGTTGATCTCGAGAGCCGAGAATACAATGGTCGATGGTATTCCGACATTCGTGCTTGGAAAATTGCACCGGCCGGTCAAGATCAAGGGGGATCCTACGGCTCACCCAATGGTCAAGGCGGATACAACCCGTCGTCAATGGGTTCGGGTGGTTACGCGCCCTCCAGTATGGATTCGGGTGGTTACGCGCCCTCCAGTATGGGTTCGGCCAACTATTCCGGATCTGCGATGGGCCCAGGTTCATCTTCAGGAGCCAATGATCCTATGTCGTCTTCGAGCATGGGCGACGACGCCAATGGAGCCGACGACTTGCCCTTCTGATTCGGAATATCTCAATTTTCGCCATTTTCTTCCCTTAGCGTATGAGTAGATTGCGCAACAAAGCAGGCGGTCGGCACTTAAGGCATACGGTCGGCGATCGGGGCAGAAGACTATATTCCTTGGCGGATTAAGTTGAGGGCAGCACCGGCACGGAACCAATCAATTTGCTGCTCGTTATAGGTATGGTTCACCTGTATTTCGTCGCGACTGCCATCACTGTGTTTAAGAACAATGCGTAGGGGTTCGCCCGGACGAAAGGTTGTAAGTCCCAGAATGTCGATTCGATCGTCCTCCCGTACTAAATCGTAATCCCCAGGTTTGGCAAAAGTGAGCGCCAACATGCCTTGCTTTTTGAGGTTTGTTTCATGAATCCGGGCAAATGATTTAACCAAAATTACCCGCACCCCAAGGTGGCGTGGTTCCATGGCAGCGTGTTCTCTGGATGAACCCTCCCCATAATTTTCATCACCCACAACGACACTACCCCGACTGGCCGCTTTATAGGCCCTTTGAACAGCAGGAACTTCTCCATATTCGCCACTGATTTGATTTTTTACGTGATTGGCTTGTCCGTTTGCAAAATTGATGGCACCGATCAACAAATTATTGGAAATGTTGTCGAGGTGACCACGGTACTTCAGCCAAGGGCCCGCCATCGAAATGTGATCCGTCGTGCATTTGCCCTTGGCTTTGATAAGCAACACCAAATCATGCAGATCGGTGCCCTCCCAAGCTGGGAACGGATCGAGTAGTTGAAGACGTTCGGACGCAGGGTCTACCTTCACCACCACCGATTCGCCATCCGCAGAAGGCGCCTGGTAGCCATAATCCTCCACATCAAATCCGCGAACCGGAAGCGGTATTCCCGTTGGTTCGTCGAGACGAACGGCTTCGCCATGTTCATTGATGAGGGTGTCTTTTAGGGGGTTAAAACGCAAATCACCAGCAATCGATAAGGCCGTTACGACCTCAGGAGAGGCAACAAAAGCATGGGTATTGGGGTTTCCATCGTTGCGCTTCGCAAAATTTCGATTGAATGAGGTAATGATGCTGTTGGGCTTCTGATCTTCTGAGCCTGCGCGTGCCCACTGACCAATACACGGGCCACAAGCATTGGCCAGAACAACACCGCCGATGGTCCCGAAGTCGTCTAAATATCCGTCGCGTTCGACCGTATAACGAACCATTTCGGATCCGGGCGTGATGGTGAATGCACTTTTTGCCTTCAGATGTTTTTGAGCAGCCTGTCGGGCCACAGATGCAGCCCGGGTGATGTCTTCGTAGGATGAATTGGTACAGGATCCGATGAGACCCACCTCCAACCGAGCGGGCCATCCGTTTTGTTCAACCGCTTCTGCAAATCGACTCAATGGCCAGGCCAGATCGGGAGTAAACGGACCATTGACATGCGGTTCAAGTTCACTTAAGTTGATTTCGATGACTTGGTCAAAGTAGGTTTCAGGCGAAGCATATACCTCTGGATCGCCAGTCAGGTGTGCGTGGATCCGTTCGGCACCCTCGGCTACCTTTTCGCGCTGGGTACCACGCAGGTATTCGGCCATGGCAGCATCGAACCCGAACAGGGAGGTTGTAGCACCTATCTCCGCTCCCATATTGCAAATGGTGCTTTTACCTGTGGCAGAAAGCGACTGCGCTCCTTCACCAAAATATTCCAGAATATGGTCTGTGCCGCCCTTGACCGTAAGGATTCCCGCTACTTTTAGGATAACATCCTTCGCTGAGGCCCATCCACTGAGTTTACCTGTCAGCTTAACCCCGATGATTCGGGGAAATTTCAGCTCCCAGGGCAGACCGGCCATTACATCACAGGCATCGGCCCCACCAACCCCAATGGCAATCATGCCCAATCCACCCGCGTTGGGCGTGTGGGAGTCGGTGCCAATCATCATTCCACCCGGAAAGGCATAGTGTTCGAGCACCACCTGGTGGATGATGCCTGCGCCCGGCTTCCAAAAACCAATGCCATATTTTTCAGAAACAGAAGCCAAAAAATCATAGACCTCCTGGTTTTTGTCGCGCGCTTGGTTGAGATCGGTCTCTGCACCGAGCTTGGCCTGGATGAGGTGATCGCAATGCACTGTAGAAGGAACAGCCGTGCGGGCGCGGCCTGCCTGCATGAATTGCAGGAGCGCCATTTGCGCTGTTGCATCCTGCATCGCAACCCGATCCGGCGCAAAATCCACATAGGTAACGCCCCGCTCGGCTTTCAACGTCTCCTGACCGCCCCATAAATGTGAATATAATATCTTCTCGGTAAGGGTGAGGGGACGGCTGAGCAAGGTTCGGGCTTCGGGAACGCGTGTGGATAGGCGCTGATAGGTCTCTTCAATTAATTCCAGGTCGAAAAGCATGGATTCAGGTTTTAAAATGAGGTTGATTTTTCAATTTTATAGTGTTCGAATTGGGATGAAAATAGCCCTTCGAATCAAAGCACGAAAATAGGCAAATAAAAGGTCAAAAGCCACAAAAAAGCGATTGCGACTGCGTATTTTTACCGGGTGAAACCAGGTATTAAGGATCTTTTTGCGATGGCTTTGGCCTCTGTACTGCAGCAACGATTGCGTGCAGGTCTCACGGCACTCATCATCGCCATCGGTATTTCGGCCCTTGTGGGAATTCTTACTTCTATCGATGCTTTGGAAAAGTCGCTTACCGATACCTTCACCAGCATGGGGGCGAATACTTTTACTATTCGAAATCGAACCAGTCAGATGGGATTTGGTGCCCGCCGTAAACGCATCGAGCGTCGCTATATTTCTTATAGCGAAGCGTTACGATTTCAACAGCAATTCCAATTTCCATCGAGAGTATCAGTGTCCTGTATGGTGGGTATGGCCATAACTGTAACCCATCTAAACACCAAGACCAATCCAAACATCACTCTGTTTGCCTCCGATCCGAATTATTTAGCTACGGCGGCATTGTCGCTCTCTCAGGGACGGAATTTCACACATACAGAAATGGAAAACGCTTCTGGCGTGGTGCTTCTTGGTCATGAAGTCGCTGAAAAGTTATTTGGCCAAAACGCTGCAATCGGTCGATCAGTTAAAATATCGGGTGTTCGTGTGCTCGTTGTGGGTGTACTCGAAGAAAAAGGTTCAGGATTTTCTCAAAACGGAGACCGGAGTGTGGTGATTCCGGTGTCTTTCGCCAGGCGTATGTTTCCAGACAGCGATCGGTCACACACTTTATCTGTGCTTGCTGCCCGACCCGAGCAATTGACAGAGGCGATCGCGGAAGCAGAGGTTTTGTTTCGGAATATCCGCCGACTTGGTCCGGCGGCTCCAGATAATTTCGAGATCCAAAAGGCCGATAGCTTTGCGTCAAATTTGATCGAGAACCTTGCCTTTATCGGATTGGCAGCCCGATTAATCGGTATCATTACGCTTTTGGGTGCGGCAATAAGCCTCATGAACATCATGTTGGTTTCGGTAACCGAACGCACGCGCGAAATTGGTACGCGCAAAGCCCTCGGGGCCACCCAAAAGCTGATTCGGTGGCAGTTTCTTCTTGAGGCTTTGTTTATTGGGCAGATCGGAGGGGTGGTAGGTGTCGTGTTGGGTATGGCTGTGGGTAACGCAGTAGCCGTGGTGGTGGGCGTAGGATTTATCATTCCATGGGTGTGGATGGGCAGCGGTATCGTACTCTGTTTGGCTGTAGGCCTATTGTCGGGCTTTTATCCAGCGGCCAAAGCGGCACGACTCGATCCGATTGAGGCACTTCGTTATGAATAAAAGTCTAGGTACAATTTGAAATGATCGGCCTTTGTCCTATATTTGTGGCCGATTGGTCGGATGGCCGAGTGGCTAGGCAGAGCTCTGCAAAAGCTCCTACAGCGGTTCGAATCCGCTTCCGACCTCATCAAAAAATGCCTAGGTGGCGGAATTGGTAGACGCGCTGGTCTCAAACACCTGTGAGATAACACTCGTATCGGTTCGACTCCGATCCTGGGCACAAAAAAAATCCTGTCAAAAGACAGGATTTTTTGTTTTACACCATGTTTTGTTTTACACCATGAAGGGTGCTTTATTGTCCGGTTGGGGCAAGATCTATGGATAAATTCACTTGAGCTACTTTAGCCAGTTTATCTTCTACCATTTTCGGTATGCTGATGCCATAATCGGCCAATGCCACCCCAAAGTCAGCGCGCAGTAAAATTTTACCATCCTTTACCTCCATGGTTCCAGGCTCACGGATGTCGCGCGTTACCCCATGCAATGTCATTTTTCCGCTCACCATAACTTGTTGAACACCCGATTTCTGAAGAACCGCGGGTTTAAAGCCCTCAATTTTGCCTTTCAGTTCGGCTGTGGGAAATTTGTGTGACTCCATATAATTCTCGTTAAAGTGCTCCTGCATCAAAGCTTTTTTGAAGACAAAGGATTTGATTGGGATTTTAAACAAAATATCGCCCGTTGAAGCGTCTAGTATACAACCGGCTTGGTTGTTCACAGCTTTTATATCGTCTTTGATCGGGCCTTCTGCCTCAAATCGAACCAAACCATTGCGTGTCATGTACTTCGACTGGGCGAGAACGCATGTTGTAGACAGCAGGACGAATGCCGAGAACGACATAAGGAATGTAAAAAAAGGAGATGGGTGTTTCATGGTATATTAAATTAAAGTCATTTAGGTAAAGAGATCCGAACGCAACGGGCCATACATACATCGAGTGAAAGCGCCGTAAACTCACCCCGAAGCATTATGGTGTCGCTGTCTTCTTGAGGGGCAACTTCACCTGATTCCATGGAGCAGTTGACCCCCATAAACGAGTCGCCTGATTCGAGAATCACATTCATCCCGCCCAGCGAATCGCGCAGCACTTCCCGAACAACCCCCTTCACCTCCACGATTCGTCCTAAATATTTTTGATTGGCCGCTTGTTCGTTGATTTTAAACTCCTCGACCCATTCATGGGCCAAAACCTGGTAATCGGCCTTTTGCCCGTTCATCGGGTCATTGGCCCGCATTAAATAACGATAAACGCCAATGCCGATTATTCCAAGCAACATGAAGACAAGAATGAATCGGAACAGTTTTTTCATGAGCGGAATAGGTTGTTACATTTAAAGTACGAATAGGTGGATATATTGTACGAATAGGTGAATATTTTGTCCGAATAGGTGAATATTTTGTACGAAAAGGTCCTTTAGGGTAATTAGGGCAAATTCGGATTACACGCATTGTTTAGGGCACCTTGTTCAATCCATCTGCGAATCATAGCGCGTTCTGAAGCAGAGAGTGGACTATAAGGAGGTGGTGGCATCATTTTATCGGGATCTGATTCTGTTATGACCTCATAGATTTCGCTGTTGTCGGGGCGGCCGGGGCGAACATTGTTGCCTTGCATGACACCGGAATAGTTAATCAAGGAAATGCCTTCGGCCGGACGATTGCCGGCGTGGCATGCCGATGAATTGGCACAACTCCTGGCCAACAAGGGTTGAATATCATTCACAAAATAAACACTGTCTGGATCACATCGACCTAAGCCCGTTGTGTCGAGGGGTGGAACCCATCCGGGAGGATAAACCGGATCATGTTTGCACCCATAAAAGAAACCGAAAGCAATTATTCCGGAAAGAGCAAAAAAAATAGGTGTTGGTCTCATATTCAAAATACACCCAAAAGTATCAAAAATAATTGAGCGGCTCGAGAGAATAATCGAGCTTATTTACCCTTGCTCTTATTTACCCTTGCTCTTGTTTCCTGAGCGGGGCGCCGATTGACGTTGTTGAGCGGTGCGCTGCATCTCCTCCAGTTTGGCCTGAAATCGACTTTTTTTAACGGGTTTGTTTTTGTTTTCCTGAATTTTCCGATGGATGGCGTCCTCGTCGATCACAAAACGTCGAACAGCCCATTGTTGACCAAAGGTAATCATGTTGGCCAGGAAGTAATAGTAGCTCAGTGCCGAAGAATAGCTGTTGAGTACAGGCAAGAACATCAGGGGCATAATGTATCCCAAGGTTTTCATTTGGCCGGTCACCCCACTGATTTGGTTGTTAAAATGGGTGTACAACAATGTTGAGGCTGTCATGAGCAACGTAAATAGACTCACATGCGCACCATAAAATGGTATGCGGAAGGGTAGGTCTAAAATGGAGTCGTAGGATGATAAATCATCGGCCCATAAAAATCCCTGCTGCCTCAATTCAATGGAAGCAGGGAAAAAGTTAAACAGGGCGATTAAAATGGGAAACTGCAATAAAAGAGGAATGCAGCCGCCCAGCGGATTCACACCGGCACGCTGAAACAGCTTCATCTGCTCCGACTGCATCCGGGCAGGATCCGATTCGAAGCGCGACTTGAGCTCGTCAATTTCGGGCTTCAGCACCTTCATTTTGGCTCCTGATATATAGGATTGATAGGTGAGCGGGAATAAAATGACCTTGATGATGAGGGTAAGGATCAGGATGATCAGACCATAGCTCAATGAAAAAGAGTCGAGCCAATTGAATACTGGAATAACAATGAAGCGGTTTACCCATCCGAAAATTCCCCAGCCCAAGGGCACTTGCTTTTCGAGCCCCAGGTCGAGTGCTTTGAGCTTTTGGAAATGATTTGGGCCAAAATAAAAGCGCATGGAAAACCGTTCATCGTCGGGGTTCTCCATGGGCATAGTCAGACTGGCGTAGTATTCGGCGGTATGTGAGCTATCGGTCAGCGGGCGACCTGAGATTTTGGCATTATCAAAATGACCTTCTGCAATCAGGCTGCTGCTGAAGAATTTTTGCCTAAATGAAATCCACTTAACCTGATTGGGTAGATCCTCACTTTCTTCTTTGTTGATGGTGAGGTAGTCGGGCTCATCGTTGAGGTATCGGTAATAGATATCGGGTATTTTGCGCTCTTCTTCGAGGTCTCGTTCTTGTGAAGGCGCTCGTACCTGCCATTCTAGTTCGGTATAACGGTTGTTAGACTCGAGTAGCGTCGACATATTGACCCTGAGTACCTCATGCTTTAGCTCATAGCCCGATTTGGGTAACAAATAGCGGTGCTCAATATAGGAGCCGTTTTTGGGTTCAATTCTCAGCGCTAAGCTGCTGTCGGTTTGGGCAAACGCTGTAAAATACAGCTGTTCGGTGCGTAGGGTTTGCCCACCGGCGGAATAGGTAAAATTATAGCGCGCATCACCCTTTTTGAACAAGAGTAAGGGTGTTTTGCGATAGGTGGTGTATTCTTTGAGTTCAACTTCCGATACCGATCCCCCCAAACTGCTGAGGGTCACTCGAATCTGTGGGTTTTCGATAACGAATTCTTTCGGGCTCCCTCTACGGAAAGGGCGAAACAACCCAAGAGTGGATGTGCTGTCGACCGTCCATGAGGTATCTGCAGCTGCGGCATCACCACCGCCGGGAAGACCGCTTGCCCCGGAAGTGTTGGTTGGCTGTTCAACCGCAGGATTCATACTGGAAGTTGACCCGTTGCTTGGGGCAATCGATTCAGTAGCGGTTTTCCCGTTGGTTGCGGGATCCTGTGGAGGTGGAGCTGAATAGTAGCTGTACACCATCAGGATGAGTCCAATCAAAAATAAGCCAATCAGTGAGTTACGGTCCATTGGGATGCAAAAATAGGAAAAAAGGGCCCGGTTTGTTGTGGGGTCAGACGGGGTTTTGGGCGCTCTGTTGCGACAATGCGGCACGTACAAATCCCACAAATAGGGGATGGGGTTGCGCCACAGTGCTTCTGTATTCGGGGTGGAACTGGGTGGCCAAAAACCAAGGGTGGTCTTGAAGTTCCACCATTTCCACCAACTTTCTGCTGGGGTTCATCCCGCTGAAGACCATGGCACTTCCTTTGAAATGGGTAAGATATTCGTTGTTGAATTCATAACGATGCCTGTGGCGCTCACGTACAAGCCCCTCGCCACCGTAAACTGAATCGGCCAGGGTGCCGCTTTTGATCTTGCAGGGGTAGGCACCTAGGCGCATGGTGCCGCCTTTTTCATGGAGCTCTTTTTGGTCGGGCATGAGGTCGATCACCGGATGTGGGGTGCTGCCATGCATTTCGGTTGAATTGGCACCTTCCAATCCGAGCACATGGCGCGCGAATTCAATAACAGCGCATTGCATACCAAGACAGATACCTAAAAATGGGATTTTTTGTTCCCTAGCAAACCGGATCGTATTGATTTTCCCTTCCCATCCCCGCTCTCCAAAACCTGGGGCCACCAAAATGCCGTCTAGTGACGCCAATTGATGGACTTGAGCTGGGTCGGCGAGTGTTTCGGCTTTGATCCAATGCAGATTCACCCGGGTGTTGGCGTGCACACCCGCGTGTAAAAGTGCCTCTTGAATGGACTTATAACTGTCTTTGAGCTCAACATATTTGCCTATTAGTCCGATTTCTACGCTGTGCAAGGGCTTGCGGAGTCGACCGATAAAGTTCTTCCACTCCTCCATGTTGGCTTCTCCTTCATGGGGCAGCCCAAGCTTGCGTAGGCTGATGATATCGAGCCCCTCGCGCATCATATTGAGGGGAACCTCATAGATGCTGGGGGCGTCGATGGCCTCAATAACTGCGTCGGGCTGCACATTGCAAAACAAACCTACTTTGCGTTTGAGCTCGCGACCGATGGGGTGTTCGGTACGGCACACCAAAATGTCGGGTTGAACCCCTTGCTCGAGCAGCATTTTAACGGAATGTTGGGTGGGCTTGGTTTTGAGTTCACCCGCGGCACTGAGGTAGGGGATTAAGGTGAGGTGAATGACCAAACAATTGTGATCGCCCAACTCGAGTCGAAGCTGTCGAAGGCTCTCTATATACGGCAGCGATTCGATATCGCCTACTGTTCCACCAATTTCGGTGATTACGATGTGGTATTTTCCCGATTTCCCCAAAAGCTGCATTCTGCGTTTAATCTCATCCGTGATGTGTGGGATGACTTGTACGGTTTTACCCAGGTAATCGCCCTTTCGTTCCTTATCTATGACGGTCTGGTAGATGCGGCCAGTGGTTACGTTGTTGGCTTGGGAGGTAGGCACATTCAGGAACCGCTCATAATGACCCAAATCCAGGTCGGTTTCAGCGCCATCGTCGGTTACATAACATTCCCCATGCTCGTAGGGGTTGAGTGTTCCGGGGTCTACATTGATGTAGGGGTCGTATTTCTGGATGGTGACGGCATAGCCCCTGGCCTGCAGGAGCTTACCCAATGAAGCAGATATGATGCCTTTGCCGAGGGAACTACTCACTCCACCCGTAACAAAGATGAATTTCGCCATAGGACGGGTGCTTTGTACGGGAGGTAAATATACAGATGTTCCGACACTTGAAGGGCTTTATCGCCTATCAAATTGAAACAACAATTTATTGACCAATCGAAGCAACTATTTTATCAACCAATCTAAGCAACTATTATTTCGACCAATGCGGTGAGACGCTCTTGATCTACCAAGCGAACGCGTTCACCCTTTTCAATATAACCGAAGCGGGCTCGGGCCTCATAATTTATTCCATCAAAAGAGACGCGACCCACCGGGCGGAGGTCGGTGAGGGCCACACCTTCAATCCCTATGGCTAAGGGTGATTCAGCGCCCAAAGCCGGTGCTGTTTGGGTGGATGGGGGAGGATCGGTGCGCACGAGTCTCCGGAAAGCCCGGGTATTGAGGAGGCTTTCTCCCCACACCACTAAGGCGGTGAATGCCAGCACTACCGGGAGCATCACCACCACCATGGCCTGCATGAGTCCGAGGCCACCCCGCGCTTCGGGAAGTTCATAATCGAATCCAACGTTGCCCACCAGACTGCTGACCAACGCGAAAACCATGAATACAATTCCGACAGCCCCCGTAACGCCGAAGCCGGGCAATATAAATACTTCGACTGCGAGCAGAATAATGCCGGCCAAAAACAACAGAATCTCCCAATTGGCGGCTAATCCTTCGAGGTATAAGGGAGCGAAATAGAGAAGCGCGGCCCCAATAGAAACGGCGAGCGGGAAACCAATGCCCGGCGATTGCAATTCGAAGTAGAGTCCACCCAAGATCAGCAGGATGAGTATGCTGCTCACTGCTGGGTGAATGAGCCAAGAAATCACTCGGTCTGTGGATGTGATTTCTTGCTTCACTATCCGGTAGGGTTGGTTGATCCCCGCCAAACGCAGAACATCCTCCAAACGCTCGGCTTTGCCCTCGCAAAATCCATTGGCTATAGCCTCATCGCTGGTGAAAGTAAGCACTTTTCCTGAATCGATGACCCCGGGAATGGAAACAGAGGGGTCAACCATGGCCTCGGCAATGCGGGGGTTTCGGCCGTTGGTACTAGCTGTAGCGCGCATGATGGCCCGCATATAGGATTGGTATTTGTCGGGTACCACTTCCCCAGTTTGGTTGACCACAGTGGCGGCACCCATGCTGGCGCTCTGGCGCATATAGATGCTGTCGCAGGCTATGGAAATTAACGCTCCGGCAGATGCGGCGTTGTTGTCGATGAAGGCGATGGTGCGCAAGGGGGTGTTTAGGAGCCGCGTACGAATGCTATCGGCCACATCTACTTGTCCGCCATAGGTATTGATCCTGAGCACCACCCAATCTACCTGCAAATCTTCGGCTTCTTTAATGCCGTTCTGAACGGTTCGCCAAGCTCCTGGGGCAATTTCTTCCAGAATTTCTATGAGGTAAACCCGTGTGGTATCGGCGGATGAGGTTTTTGGGGCCTCGGCATGCAGGCCAGGCATGAAGCCGGCAGCGTTGCCCAGGCCAGGCATGAAGCCGGCAGCGTTGCCCAGGCCATTCATGACCCCGGCAGCGTTGCCAAGGCCATTCATGAAGCCAGCAGCATTGCCCAGAACAGTCATGAACCAAAGACCAAACACCACAAACCCATAAAATAAAAGTTTCTTGGCGTTGGTCATAGTTTATCGGTCTGTTTTTTAGTGTTCCGTCAATGGATCGAACTACTCCTTAGACCTCCGTGTAGTTCCGGTATTCAAACAACCGACGACCGGTGATTTGTTCCCAAATCAACAAAAGCTTTTCTCGTCGGGTAGGTTTCACGGCGCGGGGCTTGTAAACGAAAGTCCAGTCTTGCCGGGCAATCCGTTTTTCCATAACGGCGGGATGCGAACCTGTGAAGGTGTCGAGTTGTTCATTGCCTCCGTATTCATAAGTCTCGCGCACGGCAATATGCTCCTGCACATACTCATCGGAATGCCATAATCGGTTAAAGTTGACCTGTTTATCTTGTTGTTGCAACGGGTTTTTCACCCAACCGTAATGAAAGACCCTGGCCATCGTCGATTT
>SYHW01000040.1 GCA_005799065.1 Bacteroidota bacterium | reverse complement strand
GGGGAGTCGCTCCCTGGTGCATCCCTCTTTTTCCCATCCCGCAGTGGAGGCACCACCACCAATGCGTATGGCTTCTATTCCATTACCCTACCCGCCGATACCTACTCGGTGGAAGTAAGCTATATCGGCTACACCCGCCTGAGCTTGTCGGTAGATCTGCGAACGGGCGACCTAACGCTGTCGCCCAAACTCAAGCCTTCGGAGAGCCTACTGAAAGAGGTGGTGGTGGAGGGCGACCTGGTTCAGCAAAAGGAAACCGAACGCACGGAAATGAGCATCATCAACATCCCTATTCAGCAGGTGCGCGAAATCCCTGCACTGCTGGGCGAAAAAGATGTGTTGAAGGTCATTCAGCTGCTGCCAGGCGTTCAAAAAGGACGGGAGGGCAACGCCGGAATTTATGTGCGGGGGGGTGGTCCCGATCAAAATCTCATCATTCTCGATGAAGCGAATGTCTACAACGCATTCCATCTATTCGGTTTTTTTAGCTTATTTAATGGTGATGCCCTCAAGAGCGTGGACCTCATTAAAGGTGGATTCCCTGCGCGCTATGGGGGGCGACTCTCCTCGGTGATCGAGCTCAACATGAAAGACGGCAATAAGGAAGAGTATAAAGGTGAAGTGGGCATTGGCCTCATTTCATCGCGCGCTACCGTTGAGGGGCCCATCGCCAAAGGACGCTCTTCTTTTCTGGTCAGCGGCCGACGCACCTACTTCGATGCCCTAGTGAGGCCTTTCCTTCCGCGCGGACAGGATGGCGGCTATTATTTCTACGACCTGAACGCGAAATTCAATTATGACATCGATGCCCGAAATCGTATTTTCCTCAGTGGCTACTTTGGAAAAGACAATTTTTTCTTGAGATTCACCGACTTCGGCGAATCCTTCCGTGCGGGTGTCGATTGGGGAAACGCCACGGGCACCTTGCGGTGGAACCATATGTTCAACAACCGCCTGTTTGCCAATACTTCATTGATTTTCACCGACTACACCTTCCGCAACTACATCACCTTCTCGGATAACTCGGATATTTTCTCGCTGATCTACCGCAGCGGCATACGCGATTTCAGCCTCAAACACGATATCGACTACCGCCCCAGTGAGAACCACAGCATCCGCACCGGATTTCAATCGATTCTGCACCGCTTCAATCCCTCGGCCTTAGCCTTTGAAAGCAGCTACGAGAACATCGACAGTACCAACGATAACGTCATTTGGGCCTGGGAACACGCTGTTTATTTGGAAGACGACATCAGGTTGAGTTCGAGATGGAATATACAGCCCGGGGTGCGCCTCACGGCTTTTTCCGTGGCGGGTACTACCTACAAAAACATCGAGCCCCGCTTTTCGTCGAACTACCGCTTCCGTAAAAATTGGTCGACCAAGTTCGGCTACGCCCTGATGAATCAATATGTGCACCTCATCAGCAATACGGGAGCCGGACTGCCTACAGACCTTTGGGTGCCGGCCACGCCGAACCTCAAGCCGCAACGCTCCGAACAGTTCGCCGTCGGATTGGCCTACGATTTCCCTAAGAAACCCGTATCGCTCACGTTCGAGCTCTACCACAAAGACATGAACAACATCATCTCGTATCGGGAAGGTGCCTCATTCCTCAATCTGGAACCGGGGGCCTCCGATGCTGATAAATTCCGTTGGGAAGATGCCGTAACCAGTGGTCGGGGCAACTCGAAGGGCATGGAAGCCATGATTCAAAAAAAATCGGGGCGGTGGACGGGTTGGATGGGCTACACCCTCTCGTGGACCCGCCTGCAGTTCGATGAGCTGAACAGTGGACAGCCCTTTTGGGCACGCTACGACAGACGCCACGACTTTTCGATCGTGAGTAACTACACCGCGCGCGAGATGCGCCCGGGAAAAGACGGGGTGAAGGTATCGGCTACCTGGGTGTATGGAACGGGCAATGCTATTACGCTTCCTGTTGGCGAATTTTCTGCGCCCATCAACCAACCCGGCGGCGGTCCGCGCGATGAATCGTGGGACTGGTTTACCTATTCGTATGTGAATCAATACCCGGGACGCAACCAATTCCGCATGGCACCCTACCACCGCCTCGACTTCGGGCTTCAGTTCATTAAACAGAAAAAGGGCTATGTGCGCACCCTCGAGCTGAGTGTATACAACGTCTATAACCGCCTTAACCCCTTTTTCTACTACATCGGATATGCCGATGGGGGCTTTTTTGGCGGTGGTGACCGAAGGGTGTTGCGCCAAGTAGCACTGTTTCCGCGCATTCCGTCTATATCCTATAATATCTCCTTCTGATGAAAGCCTCCCGCTATACAAGCCTTTTTGGGCTCGCCATCATCGGGCTGCTGAGTGCCTGCGAATCGATGGTATCCAACGTTCAACTCCCCAAAGTTGACCCCGTTTTGGCCGTTTATGGCTTTATATCGCCCGATGAACCGGAGATCAACATCCGGGTTGGCCGCTCCCTTCCCATCTACAGCAGGCCCATTGCGGGCAGCGATACGGTGGCCGATGCGGAGGTTATGCTCTATTGTGAAGGCCGTTCCATACGCATCCCCTACAAAAGCAGCAGTTGGTATTCGTTGCCGTCGAGTGCCTTTTTGTTGCCTCCGGGTGCAGTATGCAGCCTGGTGGTGACCACGCCCCGGGGTGAACGGGTAACCGCACAAACCCTTATCCCCACACAATCGGCTTCCGTGGCGCGTTATGAACTGGGCCAAATCCGGGAATTTGACTTCACTGAGGATTTTGTGCAGGTCTTCTGGGATGATCTGCCGGGCGGCGACGACTACTACCACCTCATCGCGCGGGAGCTTTCTGTGGATATTAATGGCGATACAAATCGCTACGTACAAAGCAACCAGGTAGTGGAAGCTCGAGATGCCCGCAACGGTCAATTTTCCGCCCGCATTCCGGTATATCTTTTTAATGGGAATGGTGGCGACTCTCTGAAACTTGATGTGGGCCTCGCCACAACGGGGCGCGACTACTTCCGATACCATTTGCTTAGGCTCAATTATTTTGGAGACAATCCATTTGCTGAACCCACCGTGATGCACCGCAATGTTGAAGGCGGTGAGGGGGTCTTTGCCGCCTATCGCTATCAAAGCGTACGTTTGAATATTCCGTATTCAACTGAACCCTGAACTATAGAACAAGTGCTTTATTTTATAATAAAATAACAACGAGAATAACTGAGCGGGCATAGCAGCAGACCATAAAGTCCAGGTCCTCTATCCCGACTTTTGGGGTGCAGATTAAGTGCGTCCCCCCTTTTTCCGAAAACGAACCTTTCGGAATCGGTTCCGAACCGATAGCTGTTCGCGCCACTCCGAATCCAGCACTTGCATCAGCAACTTTTTGCGGAGGCGGTGGGTCGAATACCACCGAAGTAAGCCCAGATAGGAATTGATGCAACACGCCACATACAATCTTTGAATTTTGGAAAGCGGCTTCTTCTGATTCAATAATGCATTGATGCGGTGGATAGCGCCATAAAACTGTGTTTTTATGCGTACGGCCGCCTCAATTCTACCCGGATTGATCTTAGCCCCAAGAAAGGTGACACCCTTACGCACATGCTGCATATACCGTTTTTTGGGATGCAGTGTCAAAGCAAGCTCGCCGCGCAGAAACTGCTCGATTTGAGGAACCAGCGAATTCAGATAAGCAGCGTCGGGGTGTAACAGCACAAAATCATCCACATAACGACCGTAGTGTGAAACCTGCAATTCCTCTGTTACAAATTTATCGAAGGCGTGCAAATAGAAATTGGCAAATACCTGACTGCTGAGGTTGCCAATGGGTAATCCACAATCTTTGGGGGCATAAAACAAACTTTTGTCGCGGGGTAGTCCATTCCAATCGCTGCGACTGCCCCTGATGTTACAGTTTGAGGCTGGCTGATGATAAACAATCTTATGGGTCACATACAAAACCAAATCAATATCGGGGCGATGGTACGAACTCCTGATAAAACTTTCCAGTTTTTGGTAGAGTATATTTCGGTTGATGTGCATAAAGAAACCCCTAATATCCAGTTTGAGCACATATCCGTCCCATTCCGCTATTTTACTCACGGTTCTCATTCCCGAGGCGACCCTGCGAATTCCATATAGATTTCCTTTATTGGGCCTGCACGCATAGCTGTCAGGAATAAACAACTTTTCAAACAAGGGATTCAGGCGATCGATGAGCCAATGATGAACAACCCTGTCGCGAAAACAGGAAGCAAAAACTTCCCGCTTTACAGGCTCTTCCACTATGAAAGCAATACACTTTCCCGGTTGATAGGTACGGGATACCAATTCCTTGTGCAATTGCCAGATTTCGCGTTCAAATCTATTTTCAAAATCCAGGGCGCTTCTGCTGTTTCGTTTGTTTTTGCGGCAAGAGTAATACGCCTCAAACAACTCCAAAGGCAAATCAGGCGGCCGCGGCTCGTCTTCTTTCAGGTTTTTTTTTCTGAATTCCCGCGGGAAAACCCTGTCAGTCTCCTGAAAAATACGATCGATGTTCATTCATTCAAAGCAATGACCCCTACCCACAGCTAATGGTGGGCAGGGGATGCGACCTACAGTCCCGGGCGCAGCGAACCGAAAAACCATTTCGGTGGTTGTTGTTGTTGCGGTTCGCATTTGCATTGTTGTAATTCAGATTACGGTTCCAGGCATTGCCCGATCCAGCATCCGAAGAACTCCACCAGTTTCCGTTGTTGCCCAAATTGTTGAACCCGCCACCAGAGTCGCGGTTGCCACCAGGCACAGAAACTATAGTAACCACTGTTGTATGTGCTACACGCCAAAGCCCAAAGGCCACTGCGTAAAGCGGGTTACCGGATTGAAAAGGCTCGCTCATGTGGACCTTAGCCCACATCATTCCGGCCAGGCGCATTTTTCATTGCTTTTTGCCATGATGTAACTTGTTTACTGATACTTTCAACCGATTCATTCAAATCAGTAAATTGTTCTATACTGATTTGCCGTTGATCGCGCAAAAGACGAATGTGAAGCCTAATGATCTCAACTTGTTCACGCGCAGGCTGCAAAAGAGAAAAATCAGTTCTCTGATCATAGGCCCGGAATATAAGTGTGTGGAGCATGAATGTAGCATCAATCAATGAATCACCAATATTGAATCGATAATGCCGATTAAAATTCTGAGTCAAAATCAGAATGCGCCGTAGCAACTCATAAGTGCTTTTAAAAACTGGTAAATTGTAATAAAGACCCATAATAATAAGGGGGAATATACAGCCAAAAAAATCAATGAAAAACAAGAAACACAATTAAGTTATAGCCCGGGTGGTTTTCCACGCGCCTTAGAGGCACGTGGAAAACCCCAACCCGCACCCACCGCACAAAGCCAAAAAAGTCAAAAGTCAAAGTTCAATCCCGGGCGCAGCGAACCGAAAAACCATTCCGGTGGTAGTAGTAGTTGAGGCGGAGCGCATTTGCATAGTTGAAACCCAGATCACGGTACCAGGCATTG
>SYHW01000039.1 GCA_005799065.1 Bacteroidota bacterium | reverse complement strand
TTGACCCTTCTGGAAAGAGGGTATATAGAATTGAAGAAGGAACGAATAAAACATCAATGAAAATTGGGTTTGAGAAATCCTATAAACCTAAACAGACTTTGGATTTCAGAAATAAACTAAATAATAGGATTTCAGAATTAAGAGTAAGGGATTCGTTGTCATTAAATGAAGTAAGTGTTATCTTGAATAAGGAAGGGTATAGAACTTCTACCAAAAAAGAATGGAACAAGAGTAATCTCTCGATTTATATAAAAAGGATGGGATTTGAACTGGGAAAGTAAAAAGGGGTTACATTTACCATCCCACAGGAATAAACAACTACGGTGGAGTAGTGCCGAATTACCCCTTTCTGGTGCGCCAGTGTTTTCAAGGGTTTGAGACTCTTTTGGTGAGTTAGCTCCTCGCTTTAAAACTGCATTATCAGCTCGTATAATTTCCCTTGGGATTTTGGTTTTCGACGAGGTGAGATCGAACACGTAAGCCACCAATAGCAGGATGCAGAAAGTGATGATGATGGCCGTAGTCATAGGCGAATAGAATCAAAAAAGCCCCGAAATGAGGCCGGTTTCGTCGACCCGGATGTGGTGGGCTGCGGTTTCCTTTGGGAGGCCGGGCATGCGCATCATCTCGCCCGCCAGGGGCACCACATAACCCGCTCCGGCGCTGATGTGTACGTCTTGGATGCGGAAGGTGTAGTGGGCAGGTGCCCCCAATCGATTGGGATCGTCGGAAATAGATTTCTGGGTTTTGGCCATACACACCAACAAATCTCGGCCAATATGTTCTTCGAAGTAGGCCAGTTTCGATGCGGCTTGTTGGGTGAGGTTCACCTCCGCGGCACCATAATAGACGGTAGCCAAGCGTTCGATTTTCTCGAGGAGCGGGGCATCGGCTTCATAAAGGAAACGGTGTTCGCGGGGCGGACCCTGCACTTCATCGCGAACCACTGAGGCCAGCTCTAAGGCCCCTTCGCCGCCCAGCGCCCAGGCGTCGCACACCACCGCACGAATCCCCCAATCGCCACAAACCTTCTGAAGAAGGCGTATCTCATCGGGGGTATCGAGGTGAAAACGGTTAATGGCCACCACCGGATCGAATCCAAACAAGCGGGCGTTGTCGATATGCCGTTTCAAATTAGACATACCCTTCATGAGGGCGTTGGCATCGGGTTGAGTGATCGACTGGAGGGATTGCCCGCCGTGGTAGCGCAAGGCGCGTAGGGTGGCCACCAGCACCACCGCATCGGGGTAAATACCCCCATTTCGGCATTTGATATCAATAAACTTCTCGCCCCCCAAATCGAAACCGAAACCCGCTTCGGTGACCGTTACCGCGCTCAGGTTCATCGATGCGTAGGTGGCCAGCAGCGAATTCGTGCCCTGCGCGATGTTGGCGAACGGACCGCCATGCATGAAAATGGGATTGCCCTCCAGACTCTGCACCAGGTTGGGGCGGATGGCATCGCGCAGCAGTGCCGCCAGCGCACCCGTTACCCCCAATTCACCCGCCAAAACAGGACGTCCGCTGCCCTTGCCCACCAAAATCCGGTCGAGTCGGGCCTGTAGGTCCTGCATATTCCTCGATAGGCAAACGATGGCCATCAGCTCCGAGGCAGCGGTGATATCAAAGCCCGTTTCGCGGGGCAGGCCGTTCGATTTTCCGCCCAGGCCCACATTCACAAAGCGGAGGGCGCGGTCGTTGAGATCGATCACCCGGCGGAAAAGCACCGACCGTGGGTCCAACTGACCCGGCGCCGTGCCAAAATGAAGGGCGTTGTCGATGAGCGCGGCCAGCAGGTTGTGGGCCCGTTCGATGGCGTAGATATCACCCGTAAAGTGTAGGTTGATGTCTTCCATGGGTATGGCCTGTGCCCTGCCGCCCCCTGTAGCACCACCCTTGATGCCAAACACCGGCCCCAAAGAGGGCTCGCGCAGCGCTGCTGACGTGCGCACCCCCAGGCGATTTAATCCATCGAGCAGTCCGATGGTGCAGGTGGTTTTTCCTTCACCCGGTGGGGTGGGGTTCATGGCCGACACCAGCACCAATTTGCCCTTAGGCCCTTCCGATCGTGTATAATCGAGGGGAATCTTGGCCTTGTAGCGCCCATAAAGGTCGAGCGAATCGGGGGCGATGTTGAGGCGAGCGGCGATCTCCGTGATGGGAAGAATGGTTGCTTGTCGGGCGATTTCCTGATCGGTTAGCATAAAAATGAGTGTAGTGTACGAAGAACAGATGACATCAGCGGCCTGGATTGAACCGATGGGATCGCCCATTGGTCCATTATTATCAACCCATACCAACGAAATGAAGCATAAAAATACCCAATACCGATCAAAAGGGAATTTGAATCTAAACAATTAAGCCCGGCGCGGGGAACGAAAAAATGAAAATATCGTCTAAAGAGCTATTCATGCGATATTTGCTTATGTGAAGCACAAGCTAAGGACCGCAATAAGTAGTTTAACGCTGGGATTAATGATCGCATTGTGTGGAGTGGGTCAGGTTAATGCCCAAAAAATACCGGGTCGGGTATTGGATCGAAACGGCAAACCGCTTTTCGGGGCTCATGTGTATTGGGCGATTGATGCGAAAGACCCCGTCAACAGCGTTCCTGTAGGGGTCACGACCAACGTGAATGGTGATTTTGAAATATGGGTAGCCGATTCTACCCGAATGCAGCTCATTGCGCGATATGTTGGAAAAATTCCGGATACATTGGTCATCATCGATGGAGCACAGCTCAAGAGTATGCAACAGGCAGGAATTAAGTTCCACTTGATGGACGCCTTAGCCACACAAGAAATCTCGGTGGAAGCCGATCGCAGGGGGGTTGTAATTCTAGACTTGATGCCTGCAAAAACCGAGCAGATCAACGCGATAGAATTGAAAAAAGCAGCTTGTTGTGACTTGTCGGGATGCTTTGAAACCCAAACCAGTGTTCAGCCTCAAGTCACTAACGTTGTAACCCAAGCCAAAGAACTTCGATTGCTCGGATTGTCGGGGGTCTATAACCAAATTTTGATCGACGGCTTTCCAATGATTCACGGACTCACGTACACCTACGGCATCAGCAGCATACCAGGCCCATACGTAGAGAATATTTTTGTAGCAAAAGGTGCAAACAGTGTACTACAGGGATTTGAGAGCATAAGCGGACAGATCAATGTGGAAACAAAGGATCCAAGCGACTGCGATCCGTTGCTTTTGAACCTGTATATCAATAGTTTTGGCGAGCGTCAAATCAATAGCTTACAGGCGTTTAATCGCAAGAAATGGAAGGCCTCTGTGGCCGGACACTGGGTGGAACCTGCTCTGCGAATAGACCGCGACGATGACCAGTTTTTAGATATACCCTTAATCAGACGGTTTTCCATTTTTAACCGCTGGAGCATCGGTAATGAAAAAGAAGTGGGATGGCATAGTCGCATAGGAATTCGGGCCTTTCATGAAAGGCGATTGGGTGGGCAAATTGAATTTGATCCAAAAAAGATCTGGGTGGCACACGTTGGTATGGCCAATTGGCAAACCTCACCCAGCCTGAATTGTGGACGAAATCCGGGTATCGTTTTCATGCCGATCAACAAATTGTTCTCATGGCCTCCACTTTTTGGCACCGGCAGGTCTCCCATTTTGGTACTGTTCATTACCAAGCACAACAACTGAATACGTATGCAAATCTTCAATATGAACATCGTTATGGTGAAAATGAAATCAAGACCGGAGTAAGCTTTAGGTATTATGGTATAGAAGAGAATATCCAAATTCTCGACACCATCATTGACCGTAACTATGACGGAAGATATGATCGAATCGAGCGGATAGCGGGCGCGTTTGCCGAAAATACACTCCGGTGGCACAACAATACCATGACCTTATTAACGGGCCTTAGGGCTGATCATCATCAAAAGCACGGCGCAGTATTAACGCCTCGAATATTATTTCGCTATGAAGCATGGCCAGGTACTATTTTGCGCATCAATGCTGGAAGTGGTTGGCGGACAGCAAATCCATGGAGTGAGTACCAGAACATGATGTCGAGTTCCCGTCACATAGTCATGCAAAATGATTTAGAACCTGAGCGCGCCTTCAATACTGGACTAAACATTACCCACAAATATGTTATTCCCCAAACGAATTGGAATGGGTTTTTAACAGCCGAATACTATTACACGGAGTTTTTCAATCAAATATTCCCGGATTATTTAACCAATTCCGCGCAAATTGTTGTGCAAAACAACCGGCATCCTTCGTTTAGCAATACCCTACAGGCCGAAGCAACCCTCAATGCCAGCTCAGTTTGGGAGTGGAAACTGGGGTATGTGTATCTCGATGTATATCGCATGGAGTCGGGCCTGAAACAGGAACTGCCATTTAATCCAAGGAATAGAATATTAGGTACTATGAGCCATAGGCCAAAGCGATTGCCTATTCAGGTCGACATCAATGTGCATCACTACGGCCCGCAACGAATGCCTGAAACGCGGGATCTGCCCGAAGAGCTACAGCGGCCCGACTTTAGCCAGCCGTTCCAGGTAATAAACGCACAGCTCTCCTATCGATCAAAACGGTGGGAGGTTTATGTTGGATGTGAAAATGTCGCCGATTTTCGTCAAATCCGACCCATAATAGGTTGGCAACAGCCATTTGGACGATTTTTCGACACTTCATCTGTTTGGGGTCCGACCAGAGGAAGAGAGTTTTATTTAGGGATGCGATATGTTGTGAAGCGCAACATATCCGGTTAACTGGGAATCTTGACCATTCAATTTCTTTTTTTCTGGGCCATTAAACTATTACGGAAAAAGGCGTCTTAAGACCTTGGATTCGGAATAGTGAACTTGAATCCGATCATTGGCTTCACCAAACTTTAATAAAACTCCAAATTCTTGTTTATGAAAAACCCTCAAAATCTCATCACACACAGCGTTTATTCATTCGTTTTGTTGGGTCTGCTGATGTTTGCATCACTGACTTCTTGCAGCCGAGGCGAACGCAACGACGACACCTTATTTGACCAATTCCTCGATGCGGATGCGGGTAACGAGCAACTCACCCAATTTGAGGATGACGGCGCCGAAGCCGCGCTCGACAGCCGGGTGGCCGACACTGAGGTGGCCGGGCTACTCAGTGCGGGTGGATGCGCCACCGTAACCCGCGACACCCTGTCTACTCCCCGGCGCACAACCATCGATTTTGGTGCAGTGAACTGCTTATGCCGCGATGGTCGCTACCGTAGGGGAATGGTGTATATCGACTATACCGGACAAAGAGGTGTGCCCGGAAGCACCGCTACCCTCAGCTACAGCGGCTATTTTGTGAATGACCGCGGCATTTCGGGCAGTCGCACCATCAGCTGCGGCAGTTCGCCTGGCGGAAATCCGCAACGCACCAATACCTACAACATCACAGTAACACCCCCCAATCAGTCGGGTTCCTACAACCGCCAAGGACAAAGAGTGCGCGAGAAAATCGCCGGAGATGGCACCGCCAGCCTGCTCGATGATGTATACCTCATTAGCGGTAGTGGCAGCGGAAGTCGCTCTGGGGGGTTCACCTACAGCCATAATATTGTGACCCCTCTGCGCCGCGAAGGCAGTTGCGCCTGGACCGTTTCGGGGAGCGTACAATTCAGCCGCAACAACCGCCTCACCCGCACACTCGACTTCGGGAACGGCAGCTGCGACGACCAGGCAACCGTAAGCAACGGAACCCGCACCCGCACCATCACCCTGCCTTGAGCATCATTCAGCATTTCGATGCCTTAGAAGACAGCGAATTAAGCATCGACCGTTCTACTCTATGACCGCCAGCATGGGGCCGAGTTTACTGCCTGTGCATAGGCGGCCTAGGCGCGGACAATACATGGCCGAAACGCCTCCATCGAGGTAAAGGGCATTATAGCAGCCTTTGCGAAGCATGTATTCGGCCAATTGATGGAAGTTAACCGGTCGGTTGGATAGGGCAAAAACGACATGCCCGTCTTTGCGAACACCTACCCCATTGCGAATGAACAGGCTGTTGGAAGAAGGCGAAAAAGCACGGCCGCGGTTAATTTGACCGTTGATGAGCAGCATGGGCCCCGATTGTGTCGCAAATTGGACATCAGTTCGTTTCGGGAAATCGCGCGATGTGCAAATCCCGGCCTTGCCGCCCTTGGTCACATAGAAAACGCCGTTGGGTTGCAGGTAGAAATTGGCACTTTTTGCACGGCCGCGGTTCAGGAGCAATGTACCATGCTTGGCGGAGCTGCAGCAACCAGTCTGGCCATGAACAACCAGCAAACCCATTGGATGCCCCTGAGGAGTGGCAAGAAACATCCCGGCATTCATCCCCAGGATCAGTTTTCGTCTACCGAGCTTGTTCTGGGAATCTTCAATGTGCGCTTTCAGTCGACCCAGATCGCCCAGGATTTTTCCGTCCCGACCCTTCCAGTGCACCTCGATGCGCTGACAACTGGGGTCAACCGTCAATGAAGAGAAGGGGTTGATGGAGACCCAAATTACGCCCAGCAGAAGAGCGGCGCCCAGGATGGCCGCCAGCTTCCACAAAACCGTTTTCGAGGCTAAATCGGGCATGCGGTCGGCAGCCACTTCAGCGGGGGCGGGTTAAGTGGCGGAGAAAGGCGGGTGATCCCAGCACATGCACGTCGGCACCCATGCCCAGCACAAAGCGGGCCGGGCTATCGAAACGCTGCACCGATGCCTGAAATTGGTAGGTCTCGCCCTCAGCCAAGGTTTCGATATGGGCTGCGCAGGCGGGGAATTGCTCGCGAAGTAGAAGGTTGGCCCGCAAATTCATGACCCAATGCACCTTTTTCGTGGGGTTGCGCCCCTGGTAGCCAAAAACGTCGGGCTGGTGGAAATGGTGTCGCGCCTCATGCGCCATCGCTTCTTCGAGAACCTCCACCCCACCCATCCGCTCTAGGTCGAAATACTTGTTTTTGCCCGTGGCGACCTCGAAGGCCGATAAGGTTCGGTAATTGTCGGTGAATGTCACCGGTTCAACATGCCGGTCTGCAATGGTTTGGCTGTTCGCCGACGCGTAGCCGCGGATGATGAGCTGCCTTTTTTCGGTAATGGCCAGGTTAATGAGCTCCACAAATCGGCCCAGATGGGCGCTGTAGATGATGTTGGCACCCGCAGCGAGCATTTCCACATCCGACAGACGAATTTTCTGAAGAATTCCTTCGGTCAGCGGATTGGAACGACCCGCCGAACGCAGGATCCGCTCGAGGTAATCGGCCTCTTCGGTGGTAAATGGCAGTTGATGCGCCGCAGTAGGCGACGAAAGCGCATAGCGGTTGCCCGATTTTCGTGCGAGAATGAAGCCCAAACTCTCGAGCAATTCGATGTAGCGATAGACTGTGCGCTCCGAGGTTTCGAGGTGCTCAGCGATGTCATCGATCGACTTGGCCGGGCGCGACCGCAGATAATTCATCAACTGAAAGACCCGGTAGATGCGGTTTTGGTTGAACATAGGGCGCGGGGTTGAGTGACAAATAGAGTCAGTTGAGGACAATGCT
>SYHW01000038.1 GCA_005799065.1 Bacteroidota bacterium | reverse complement strand
CCGCCAAGGAAAAGCCACAAAAAGGTAAAGTAATCGCTGTTGGGAATGGTAAGAAGGACGAGCCCATGACTGTTAAAGCTGGTCAAACCGTTCTTTACGGAAAATATTCCGGTACTGAAATCAACATCGAAGGAACCGATTACCTCATTATGCGCGAATCGGATATTTTAGCGATTATCGATTAATTTAAATCATTAAAACAACTATAAAAACAATATTATGGCAACCAAAAACATTCATTTTGATACAGAAGCTCGTGATGCGCTTAAGCGTGGTGTCGATGCCTTGGCCGACGCAGTGAAGGTAACCTTAGGTCCTAAAGGCAGAAATGTGGTGATCGACAAAAAATTTGGCGCACCAACCGTAACCAAAGATGGAGTAACCGTAGCGCGTGAAATCGAATTGAAGGACCCAGTCGAAAATATGGGCGCTCAATTGGTGAAAGAAGTAGCATCCAAAACGGCTGACCAAGCCGGTGACGGTACCACAACGGCCACCGTTTTGGCTCAGGCCATCGTAAAATCTGGGTTGAAGAATGTAGCTGCCGGTGCCAACCCTATGGATCTAAAGCGTGGGATTGACAAAGCAGTCGCGGCTTCGGTGAAGTCGTTGCGTTCACTGAGCATGGAAGTGGGTGACGATTTTGGTAAGATCGAACAGATTGCCAGCATTTCGGCCAACAACGATGCCGTGATTGGCAAACTGATCGCCGATGCCATGCGTAGGGTAACTAAGGAAGGTGTGATTACGGTTGAGGAAGCCAAATCGACCGAGACGTATGTGGATGTTGTTGAAGGTATGCAGTTCGACCGTGGTTATGTGTCGCCTTATTTTGTAA
Source organism: Bacteroidota bacterium (assembly GCA_005799065.1). Taxonomy (GTDB): domain Bacteria; phylum Bacteroidota; class Bacteroidia; order UBA7662; family UBA7662; genus F1-60-MAGs140. Next base: position 84,888 of record SYHW01000038.1, on the reverse strand, counting down.
CCAACGCCGACAAAATGGAGGCTGAATTGGAAAATCCCTACATTCTCATCTACGATAAGAAGGTTTCAGCTATGAAGGAACTCCTTCCAGTACTTGAGAAAGTGGTGCAAACCGGACGTCCGCTGTTGATCATCGCTGAAGATGTCGACGGAGAGGCCCTAGCTACCCTGGTTGTAAATAAAATTCGCGGATCACTTAAGATCGCTGCTGTGAAAGCACCAGGTTTTGGTGATCGCCGTAAGGCTATGCTCGAGGATATCGCTGTATTAACGGGTGGTACGGTAATCAGCGAAGAGCGTGGATACAAATTGGAAAACGCTGATCTCACATATTTAGGTCGCGCTGAGAAGGTGAGTATCGACAAAGACAATACCACCATTGTGAATGGTGCGGGCAACTCCGACGATATCAAGGCGCGCGTCAACCAAATTAAAGCACAAATTGAAACGACAACAAGCGACTACGACCGCGAGAAGCTACAAGAGCGCTTGGCGAAATTGGCCGGTGGTGTGGCCGTTCTCTATGTAGGTGCAGCAACTGAGGTTGAAATGAAGGAAAAGAAAGACCGTATTGACGATGCCTTACATGCAACGAGGGCTGCCGTTGAAGAAGGTGTTGTGCCCGGCGGTGGTGTAGCGTTCATTCGCGCCATCAAGGCCATGGATCGGGTGAGCGTTGAAAATGAAGACGAGCGCACAGGCGTGAACATCGTGAAGCGTGCCTTGGAAGAGCCTCTTCGTCAGATCGCTGAAAACGGCGGCGTAGATGGTTCCATTATCGTTCAGAAGGTGAAGGAAAGTGCTGGGAACTTCGGATATAATGCCCGACTCAATAAGTTCCAAAACCTTTTGGTTGCTGGTATCATCGATCCAACCAAAGTATCGCGCGTTGCCCTTGAAAATGCAGCGAGCATTGCCGGCATGTTGCTCACCACTGCATGTGTGGTATCGGAAGATCCAGAGAAAGATGCAGCACCTGCTATGCCCGGTGGCGGCATGGGCGGAATGATGTAAAATTCAATTGGACGTCTTTTATTCATGCAGAAAACCCCGGGGAATTGCCCGGGGTTTTTTGTTGTTTCTCGTTCGATTCCGTCGTATTTTTGTAGTCTGTGATTGATTTTCCTTATGAATAAAATTTCTGTAATGTTGCGATCCTCATTGGGTCGCAAACTCATGATGTCGCTCACTGGTTTGTTTTTAATTTTGTTTCTGGTGGTGCATCTTGTCGGTAATCTTCAACTTTTGGCCGGAGATGGGGGGATGTCATTTAATCGATACAGCCATTTCATGTCGAACAGTCTACTCATTCAAACTGTTTCTAAGTTGAATTTTACTTTCATCCTCCTCCATGTGCTCTACAGTATTTGGCTCACCCGAACCAACGCAGCTGCAAGGCCAGTGGGCTATGCAGGAAAAGCTGCACAGGCGCAATCGGCATGGAATTCGAGAAATATGGGCATTTTGGGCACGCTCGTGCTGGTTTTTTTGATTGTTCACCTTAAGGGATTTTGGTATCAATTAAAATTCGAAAGTCCTGCATACACCACCCTGCCTCTTCCCGGAGGCGGGAGCGAAGTGGTAGTGAATGCCTATGAAGTAGTGCGGGTGGCTTATTCTGAGGCGTGGTATGTTGGCGTTTATTTGCTTGGATTATTGGCCGTTAGCATTCATTTGCACCACGGTTTCAGAAGTGCCTTTCAAACCTTGGGTTTGGGCTATTCAAGTTACAGCCAAACCATTCGGAGCGTAGGGGTAGCCTTCGCATGGATCGTACCGGCATTGTTCGCTCTAATTCCAGTGATGATGTATTTCGGTTTGAGTTTTTAATGGTTGATACATGATACTAAATGCAAAAATTCCGGACGGCGCGCTGCCGGAAAAATGGACCCGCTACCGTTCTACTGTTCGTTTGGTTAGTCCGGCCAACAAACGAAAGTTGGAGGTCATTGTAGTTGGAACCGGACTCGCAGGTGCCTCTGCTGCTGCTTCATTAGCTGAATTGGGATATAAAGTGAAGGCTTTTTGCTTTCAGGATAGCCCGCGCCGAGCCCATTCTATTGCTGCACAGGGAGGCATTAATGCGGCAAAGAATTATCAAAACGATGGTGATAGTGTATATCGTTTGTTTTATGATACGATCAAGGGGGGGGATTACCGGGCAAGAGAAGCCAATGTTTATCGACTCGCTGAAGTATCTGCGAGCATCATAGACCAATGCGTAGCCCAGGGAGTTCCGTTTGCACGGGACTATGGTGGGTTGCTCGATAACAGGTCATTTGGTGGTACTCAGGTGTCAAGAACTTTTTACGCCAGGGGGCAAACTGGTCAACAATTGTTGCTGGGTGCTTATTCAGCGCTCAATCGCCAGGTTGCCCGGAAACAGGTACAGATGTTTGCGCGACACGAAATGGTTGATGTGGTCGTGATCGACGGAAAGGCGCGCGGCATCATTGCACGGGATCTGGTGACCGGCAAACTGGAACGTCATGGAGCACACGCTGTGGTATTGGCCAGTGGAGGCTACGGAAATGTATTCTATCTATCGACCAACGCCATGGGATCGAACGTAACGGCTGCCTGGAAGGCCCATAAAAGAGGCGCATTTTTTGGCAATCCGTGTTTTACCCAAATTCACCCTACCTGCTTGCCCCAATCCGGTGAATATCAGTCCAAGCTGACCTTGATGTCGGAGTCGCTTCGAAACGATGGCAGGGTATGGGTACCATTGAGGCAAGAAGACGCACAGGCCATTCGAGAGGGGAAGCGTACAGCTGCGCAATTGAAAGAAGAGGAACGTGATTATTTCTTGGAGCGGAAGTACCCGGCGTTTGGAAATTTGGTGCCACGCGATGTGGCAAGTCGCGCCGCCAAAGAGGCTTGTGATGATGGAAGAGGGGTTAATCCAACAGGATTAGCCGTTTTTCTGGATTTCAGAGATGCAATACAGCGATTGGGCAAAGACGTGATCAGTGCACGTTATGGAAACCTTTTTGAAATGTATGAAAAAATAACCGGGGATAACCCCTACGAGGTTCCTATGAAGATTTACCCCGCCGTGCATTATACTATGGGTGGTTTGTGGGTCGATTATGATTTGATGACTACCGTTCCGGGTTTGTATGCCATAGGTGAGGCTAATTTCAGCGATCATGGTGCGAATCGCTTGGGGGCTTCTGCACTCATGCAAGGGCTTGCAGATGGTTATTTTGTTTTGCCATACACCATAGGTAACTATCTGGCCGATGAAATCCATACTCCGTCTATACCTACAGAACATGAGGCTTTTGCCGCTGCAGAGGCACGCGCCTTAGAATTGTACCAAAAATTCTTGTCGATCAAAGGGAGTCAATCACCTGAACGTCTGCACAGAAACCTTGGAAAGATTATGTGGGAGTATTGCGGTATGGCTCGGTCTGAAGAAGGTTTGAAGAAGGCGTTGGGTCTGATCAGTGATCTAAAAAGTTCATTTTGGTCTGATCTTCAGGTTGGGGGAAGCGTGAACGAGTTTAATCCTGAATTGGATAAAGCCATGCGCGTGGCTGATTTTATTGAGCTGGGTGAACTCATGATTCGTGATGCACTAGACCGCAAAGAATCTTGTGGTGGGCATTTTCGTACGGAGAGTCAAACGCCTGAAGGCGAGGCGCTCCGCGACGACCAGAATGGGAATTATGTCGCTGCTTGGGCCTACCAGGGTGATTCTGTTGCACCGGAGCTGCATAAAGAACCTTTGAACTTTGAAATTGTTAAACCTACTCAAAGAAGCTACAAGTGAAGGAAAAAGACACGATTGCCTTAACGCTCAAAGTCTGGCGACAAAATGGGCCCTCCGACAAGGGAAAGTTCGAAACTTATACCCTAAATCAGGTGCCGGTTAACGCTTCATTTTTGGAAATGATGGATCTGTTGAATGAGCAGTTGGTGGGCCAGGGTAAATCGCCGGTGGCCTTCGACCATGATTGTCGTGAGGGAATTTGCGGATCGTGCAGTATGTACATCAACGGACGTGCACACGGTACACAGTCAGGTACAACCACATGTCAGCTCCATATGAGACATTTTCATGATGGAGAAACCATAACGATTGAGCCTTGGCGGGCGGCGCCTTTTCCTGTCATTCGGGATTTGGTAGTGGATCGGTCTGCATTTGATACCATTATGCAGGCGGGTGGTTATGTTTCGGTCAATACGGGAAATGCACCTGATGGCAATGCCGTACCTATTGCGAAAACACATGCAGATGAGGCGTTTAACGCAGCGGCTTGCATCGGGTGTGGTGCTTGTGTGGCAGCCTGTAAGAATGCTTCGGCTATGCTGTTTGTATCCGCCAAGGTATCCCAATACGCCCTGTTGCCTCAAGGACAACCGGAGCGACGTGAACGGGTATTGAAAATGGTATCCACTATGGATGACTTGGGCTTTGGTGCGTGCACAAATACTGGGGCATGTGAAGCCGAATGCCCAAAGGGTATTGGTGTAACCAACATTGCTCGCCTTAACCGTGAATATTTTGGCGCTCTTTTGGGGCCTGGAGATTAATTAGTTTTTCCTAATCCGCAGGTCTACATTTTTTAGGCTTGGATACGGAGTAGGGTTTTTATACGTTCAAGTTTATGCCCTTGCTCTCCCTGAATTTGGATCGGTGTCCACTACGGCTGGAAGGCTATGGTTATTTCTTTTTTCGTGCTTTAGTTTTGTCGCTTCCCTTTTGGAGTTTGACGGCAGAGGCCACCCACAACAGGGGGGGGGAAATTACATTTCGACAATTGTCTGGGCTTACTTTCGAAATCACAGTAACCACGTATACCAAAGACCAGAATGCGGCTGATCGGCCGGATTTGCCGGTTTCTTTTAATTATGGCAACCCTGTACTGATCGATACAGTGCCTCGTTTGAGTCGGGTTTTTGTAGGTGCGGATCTAGTGCGAAATATCTATGTCACCACCCATACCTTTCCAGGGCCTTCAACCTATACCATATCGGTAGCCGATCCGAATCGGGTAGCCAACGTGGTGAACATTCCCAATTCGGTGAATCTGATGTTTTACATCCAAACGCAGCTCACGATAAGTCCCTTTTTGGGGGTAAATAGCTCACCCATATTGAATTTTCCGCCCATCGACTATGCCTGCATCAACCGATTGTTTGTTCATAACCCGGGTGCAGTAGATCCGGATGGTGATTCATTATCTTATGAAATAACGCCGTGTAGGGGTGATAATGGTCTCCCCGTTCCTGGTTTCTTTTATCCCGCACCGCAAAATCAACTTTATGTCGATGGTATTTACGGTGATTTTATCTGGAATACACCCCAGCAAGCAGGCGAGTTTAACTATGCGATGCTGATTAGGGAATGGCGAAATGGGGTCAATATTTCTTCGATCCTGCGCGACTTTCAGGTAACGGTTGCGGCTTGTAACAATCGTCCACCGAATTTGCAAGTTCCACCCGATACCTGTGTGGTAGCAGGAAGTCCTTTGCAGCGCTCGATCACGGCCACGGATAGTGATGGTCATGTCATTAGTCTGAGTGCAGCAGGGATGTCCTTCGCTCCACCCCGCGGCGCGGTTAGCCAGTCGCCAGCTACCTTCACGGATGTAACTGGTGTGGGGCCCTTGACCTCAACCTTCAGTTGGAATACCACATGCAGTCACATTCGCTTGGCGCCATACAGGGTTGTTTTCAAAGCCATCGATAACGGGAGCCCGCCCCTCACCGCTTACGGCGTTTGGAACATAAGGGTCATTGCATCGGCCGTGACCGGTGTTGTGGCCACGCCACAGCCGGCAGCCATTAGGGTTAATTTCAATCCCCATGCCTGCACATCGGCCTTGGGATATCGTGTATACCGTAAGCGGGGGTCTGGACCGTTCTCCCCAGGGTATTGCGAAACGGGTGTCCCTGCCTCGACGGGTTATGTACTGATCGATACGTTGATGGGGTGGAATTCTACTGTTTATGTCGATGACGATGGTGGTCGGGGTCTGCCCCCCATGGAGGAATTTTGCTACCGGATTACAGCATTTTTCAGCGAAAATGCACTGAATCCGCTTGGGGGCTCGGAGAGTATTACTTCTGATGAGGTTTGTGCACGGGTTCCTTTGAGTTTGCCTGCTTTCACACGCGTGAGTGTACAGTCGACTGATGCGGTGAATGGGTCTATTTCATTGGCATGGCTCGGACCTTCTGAATTGGACCAGGCTTTGTTTCCACCGCCTTATCGAATCGAATTGGTTCGCTCCGTGCGCCCTGATCTACAAGGCGCTGCAACTGTTTTCACGAGAACATGGCCTGATTTTTCATCATTGATGGCCGATTCTTTCCACATAGATACGCTCTTGAATACAGTACAAGGGCCGTATTATTACCGCATAAATTTGTTCTCAAGCCCTGCATTCGGTCTGGTGGGCCGAAATACGCACGCATCTTCTGTGTTTCTGCAGGTACAGCCACTTGATGCGCGGCTGCTCTTGGCCTGGACTTGGGATACCCCTTGGCAAAATGATTCTTTTTATGTGTATCGTGAGAGCGTTTCTGGCCTCCGTCAATTGTTGGGTGTTACCACCCGCCCCGAATGGCTCGATACCGGTTTGGTGAATGGTCGCAGCTATTGCTATGTTGTGATGAGTCGCGGTGGCTATCGTGCACCGAGCATGCCGTCTCTTTTATATAACGACGCACAACAAGTGTGTGGAATCCCCCGCGACTCCGTACCGCCTTGTCCGCCCACCCTCTCGGTTTCAACAGACTGCGATCGTTTTCAGAACCTGTTATCTTGGCAACAGAAACCTGAATGCGCCGCAGATTTGTTGGCGTGGAGAATCTATTTTAGTGCTGGGGAAGGTGAACCATTTATATTCTTAAAATCGGTGGCTGCCGATTCATTACCCTCCTGGTTACACGCAGGTTTGACGTCTTCGGTTGCGGGATGTTACCGAATAACGGCGGTCGACAGTGGTGGGAATGAAAGCGGATATGTGAATGAGGTATGCTCGGAGAATTGTTTGGAATATGATTTACCGAATGTTTTCTCGCCCAATGGCGATGGAGTAAATGATGTTTTTCGCCCGTTACCGGGTTGGCGGTTTGTGCAATCGATTGATTTGTATGTCTACAATCGCTGGGGTCAGATCGTTTATCGGAGCATAACACCTTCGATCGATTGGGATGGCACAAACATGCAAGGGGTGCCTGTAGAGGAGGGAACATACTACTACCGAATCCGGATCAATTTCAGGGTATTTTCGGGCATCGAATCAGTCGATCGCGATGGGGTAGTAGGAATTTATAGATAAGTATTATAGAATGTTCACAGGCATTATTGAAACAACAGGTGAAGTGGTGGCGTGCGACAGGATGGGTTCAAACGTAGATCTTTGGATTCGGTCTGATTTGAGTACAGAATTAAGGGTTGATCAGAGTGTGGCCCACAATGGTGTATGCCTGACAGTCGTAGAAGTGGCCAATGGATTGCATAGGGTAACGGCCATTGAAGAAACGATTCTGCGTACAAATCTGGGCACATGGAATTCAAAAACTATAGTGAATCTGGAGCGATGCGTACCGACCGGAGGACGTTTGGACGGGCACATTGTGCAAGGGCACGTTGACCTTTGTCTTATGTGTATATCCGTTTCAGAGCGTGATGGTAGTTGGTGGATTGAATTTGCTTTTCCGGCGTCCTATGCTCATTTGATTGTGGAAAAAGGATCGGTTTGTTTGGATGGTGTTTCTTTGACAGTAGCTCATCTCGGTGACTTGTCGTTTGCGGTGGCCATCATTCCTTACACATGGACGCATACTAATGTTCAACAATGGAAACCGGGTGCACGCGTCAATTTTGAAGCGGATATTTTAGGAAAATATGTAGCCAGGTGGATGGCACCCCACATCCATGCGGACTGATCTTATCTTGCTATTTTTGGATGAGCACGTTGAAACCACCTAAAAAAAATGCCGGCACTTAGGCCGGCATTGATCAATAAATTTGATTCTAAATTAGGGATGCAAATGGCCGAAGAATCACTTCGCAGCGGCCTGCAAATTGATGTTTAAGGTGATGTTGTCATTGATCATTTTGTCGCCTAATCCCTTAAAGAATTTTCCTGAACCATAACGGATATTCCAAAGCGTGCGATCGATATCAAATTTCGCGTTGGCCTTTACTGCCGCCGCTTCCATTTGAACCATGGCCGGGAATTTAATGCCATTAGTAATACCCTTGATGGTTAAATTACCTGAAATGGTGTGGGTATTGCCTTCAGCATCGGCAGCGGGTAGCGCATCTACAGCTGTAATAACGAAGTTAGCCACTTGATGGCTGTCCACTGCGAAGAAATCAGGGGATTTCAAATGTCCAACCAAATCGCCATTTTGCTTGGCATCTGTGAGATCTTCCACTTTAATGCTGCTCATGTCGATGGTAAAATTCCCTCCTTTTAATGAACCTGCATTTGCTTGAAGCGTGCCTTCGGTGATCGCTACGGTACCAAAATGCTCTCCCGTAACTTTCTTTCCGGTCCACTTCAATTCCCCGGAAGTGAGTGAAAATTCTTGAGCGCCAGCAACTTCAGCTGCAGCTGCCACATCAACATTTTCGGCTTCTTGGCCACTGTTGCCGCAGGAAAAGGCTAAAAGACCAGCTGCGACTGCAATCATAAGTGTGTTTTTCATAGGTTTTGTATGTTTATGGAACGATTTCCAGAATAAAAAGTTCAGTCAATTCCCAAAAAAAATAAATTGCACACACAAAATCAATGTATGAAGAGCTGTGATTATCAGTCGTCTTCTCCTTTTGGAGAGTCTACCAACCTTACAAGAGAGTCTACCAACCTTACAAGAGAGTCTACCAACCCGTGGAGAACGCTTTCTGCAAGCGAGGTGTATGACAATCCTTGGATTCGGTTAACGGAATACCAGGTGCTGAACCCATCCGGTAAACCCGGTATTTATGGTAAAGTGCATTTCAAAAACCTTGCGCTTGGAATTGTAGCCCTCTATGATGATGGATGCATGGGATTAGTGGGTCAGTACAGGTATACGATCGATTGTTATTCATGGGAAATCCCGGAGGGGGGTGGCAAGCTCGATACAGATCCGCTGCTATCTGCTCAACGAGAATTGCTTGAAGAGACTGGCTTAAAAGCGGGGCATTGGGAGGTGCTGCTTCGGATGCATTTATCGAATAGCGTAACCGATGAGTATTGCATCGTATTTCTCGCCACCGATCTCCAACAATTCGCGGCTGAACCTGAAGAAACCGAGCAATTGAGATACCTTAAGCTGCCTTTATCGGAGGTTTGGCTGCGGGTGAAGTCGGGGGAGATTACCGACACCATTACAGTTGCGGCGGTTCAGGCCATGATGCTTAGGAAGGCGGGACTTTAGTCAGCGGCTTCGCAATAACCAACTTTGAATGCTGTACGTTTCATCCCGAAAGGTTCATCCCGAAAGGTTCATCCCGAAAGGTTCATCCCGAAAGGTTCATCCCGAATTAATGTTTCCTAACCTGCATCCCTTAGATTTGCACCATGAAAAAGCCTTTGCATCACCCGATTTTAATGTCATTCGTTTCTTCGATTTCTTTCGTTTTTACGGTCTTCTTGTGCTGTTTTTTTCTGTCCACAGGGAGTGCGGATGGACAAACTGCACCACGCCTTAAGAAATCATCGCCGCTGCATAGAGCACGTCAATCGGCCGAATTTGCGGCACAAGCACGGCCGCGAAATATTATTCTGCTGATCGGCGATGGCATGGGGGCTACCCAAATATACGCCGGTATGGTGGCGGGTCGGCAAGAAGTGAACCTTGAACGATTCAGGCATTTAGGGTTTAGTAAGACCCATTCCTTCGATGACCTTATCACGGATTCTGGCGCAGGAGCAACAGCCTTCAGTATTGGCAAAAAAGCCTTCAATGGCGCAATAGGGGTGGATTCCGATACTATGGCCTGCGAAACGATTTTAGAAACGGCGGCACGGATGGGCAAACGAACCGGCGTGGTGGTTACTTCATCGGTAACGCATGCTACGCCTGCCTCATTTCTTGCCCATGTTCCCGACCGGGAGATGCACGAGGAAATTGCGCGCCAAATTATGGAGAGTAAGGTCGATCTGTTGATTGGTGCAGGTAAGAATTACTTTGATCAGAGAAAAGACGGACGTGCGCTAACGGCCAATATGCGCGAACGAGGCTTTTACACCGCCTTTGATTCGACGTCACTCGCCCAAATTCCAAAAGGAAGTCGGTTGGCGGCCTTACTTTGGGATAAAGAGGCCCCCAAGATGAGCGAAGGAAGAGGTGATTTTCTGCCTACTTCAACCCGATTGGCGCTCGATCATTTGAATGACACCACCAAAGGCTTCTTTCTAATGGTTGAGGGTTCCCAGATTGATTGGGGTGGTCATGCCAATGATGCCGATTATATCGTTCGGGAAATGATTGATTTTGACCGGGCTATTGGTGTGGCACTCGACTTTGCTGCAAAAGACGGTCAGACTTTGGTCGTGGTGACAGCCGACCATGAAACCGGTGGCTTTGCCATCAATGGAGGGGATTGGTCTACGGGCCGGATTGAAGCTGCGTTCACCACCAAAAAGCACACCGGCGTGATGGTTCCGGTTTTTGCCTTTGGGCCTGGTGCGCATGCATTCACAGGCATTCAGGATAATACATCGATTTATAAGCACATGATGAGAATGTGGGGTTTTACCGCTTCTTCGCCATGGCCTTGGCGAAAGAGCGCTCCAGAAAAATCGCGTCGGAGTGATACGGCTGAGTAAAGAAGGGGTATTGCCGGTTTTGGGTATTTTCTTGTGACCCGAGTTAACTTAACCAGGTTCTGGGCGTTTTCTACATGCATCGCTGCAGTGGGTTACCTCATCCCAGCACCGCAGCCACTTCTTGCGCCAGCTAAAGGGTCTCCCGCAAACAATACAGTCCTTTTGGGGAAGATGCGGTTTTCGGTAAATTGGTCCTCGATCGGGATTCTGGCGTTTATTGGTGTTCACTTTATTCAGAATTGGATTCAGTATCGGTCTTTTTTCCGTGTTTGCGTAAGATATGCTCAGCATAAGCTCGGCATTCGGCGCTCCCCTTTATGGCCCACAATGATTTTCGGGCGTATGCAGCAGCCGCATCAGGATAAATTATTGGGTTTGGGTAGTCGATTCCAATTCGACAAGCAAACTGGATTTGTTGGTCGGGGGATAGCAGCCATGGATTATGGATCCATTCGTTTGGTACATGAATGAGCTCTGGAACCCATTGCCGCACAAATAGTCCATTGGGGTCATGTTCTATTCCTTGCTTTACCGGGTTGTAGATTCGTATGGTGTGAATGCCCGTGCAGCCTGCCTGCATTTGAAACTGCGGGTAGTGAATGCCGGGCTCGAAGTCGAGGAACGCACGGGCCAGGTGTTCGGCTCCTTTTTGCCAATCGAGCCAAAGGTGATGGGTTAGGAAGCTCACCAACAGGGCACGCATTCGGAAGTTGAGGTATCCCGTTTGGACGACGCAACGCATACTGGCGTCGATCAGTGGAATACCTGTCTGACCATCGGCCCATGCCTGGAACCGATGCTCATCGAACTGATTCCTTACCGAATCGAAAGCTCGATTTTGATTACGGTGTTCGAGCATGCCGTCGATTTCAAATTTTTGAATGAAATGGCAGTGCCAAAGCAAGCGTGTGGCGAAAGCGGCCAAGGACCGAATATGGGCCGCGCTGGCACCAGATGTCCGCAGTTGTTGCCTGCGTTTCTCACAGGCCTGGAACACCATGCGCATGCTGAGGTTTCCCCATGCGAGGTACGGACTAATCCGACTGCAGCTGCGCCTGCTTTCCAGTGGCTTACTGATCATACGCCCATAGTTGAGGTGCCTCCGTTCTAAAAAATCGTTGAGGTATTTTTGGCCGAATGACGCACCGCCTGGCTGCATCGGTGCTTCGTTTGTGCTTGGGCTGAACACTGGTTTCCAGGCATGGGTTTGATGCCAATTCAGGCATTCTGAGGAAGGCGTGAAGGCTGTGTGCTTTAACCAATCGGGCTGTGCGAGGGGCTCTTGCATGCGCATAAACCACCGGGTATTCCAGCCTTTTAGGTTTGTGCAAGGTCTTTCTACGCCATGGGATGGAAATTCTATCCATGAAACCCCCTTTTTTTTGCTCCACTGGGCCACCGAACGATCTCGATCGTAGGTGAATTTTAAGCCGGTTTCTTCATGGCTGTATAGGTGGGTAAAGGCAACCAACTGGTGCAATCCCTCAAGCACGGGAACGACTTCTCCTTCGATCGCCCAGAAAATGCAGTCGAGTGGTATTTGTTTCTGAATGTCGAGGATTGATTGATGGACAAAGCGTAGATGCCGTTCACTGATACGGGCGTCGGCCTGCAGGGAGGTCTCATGAATATATAAAAGGAGGACACGGGCATGCTTTTGGAGCGCAGATGCAAGTGGCGCATGATCATTCAAACGCAGATCACGCTTAAACCATACAATGGCCATATTGTGCTTCAACAAAAGACAGGTTTTTATTGACGGGGTTAAGGGTTGGCGGGAACACCAAATAATTCGGCCAGCATACATCGGGCTGAGCCGCCACCTACACGTTCGATTAGGGGGATGTCGAGTATAATGGGGTTCAGAACTCCCGAAATCTGTTTGCGCTGCTGCTCGGTGAATGCATTCCATGCCGTCCGAGATGCAATCAGCTGCGGTTCACCTTTGGTGTTTTGAACCTCCAGAACATTAGCGCAATAAGAGCTCATTTGATCCTCACTAATCTCAATCAGCGGTCTTTGGCTGCGTAGGAGCAGTTGTTGGGTAGATAAAGAATCCGATGGATCCAGCACTTCCAGGCATACAAAGGCCATACTGGGCCCAACGGCTAGAACAACATTGGTGTGGTATGGGGGCGTTCCATGCTTGTCTTGAGCCCTTAGATAAATTAGGGTGTAGTTGAGGTGTTGTGCCACCAATTCGGCGGGCTTTCGATGGGTGCGGGGCGATTCGGTAGCAAAAACGACCCGGTGCAGGTGATCAAAAACCAGGCTGCCCGTGCCTTCCAGAAACTGCTGCTGGGTGGTCCATGGGCTCAAATCTAAACTCTTATGAAGTCCTATTCCCTCCAGGGCCGCCACATGAACAGGGTCGATTTCAATTCGGCGGTTTTCTGCCATCATGGGATACAAAATATATCGCCCACCCGGGTGCGTGCTGAACCAATTGTTGAGAAAAACTGCATCGGGCTTCGTGGGATGAGGGCTGTCGTTCCAAACGGTAACGTGCACGCCTGCCGCTTGTATGCGCGCTACACTTTGGTCAAATTCGAGCAAGGCTTGTTGCACGAATGGATATTGGCGCGAAATGGAGTCGCTTCGGTCGTCTCCGGGAACTGAGGAATCAAGCTTGATGTCGATCCCGTGCCCTCGAGGGTAGTTTTTTGCCTGAAATGCATTGGTTGAGCGGGTCTGTTCATTGTAGCCGAATCGGGCAGGCCGAATCATGAGCAAACGATGGGTGCTGATGGGATTCATGTCGATGCCAATACTATACTGGGTGTAAATGGAGGACACTCAATTGAATCATATAAATTACAGGGCACGTGCGAGGAGTGTAAATGGAACGCCTTCACTTGGTGTCTTCAAATTACCCGGGCAAAAGGGATATTCTTGGCCGGATGATGGGTATGCCAGGCATTGAGTCCTACCACACCGCAGAGCTGGGCCGCTGCGGGCAAAATCTGGCCATCAATCCCCAAAAGTTTTTCTTCAAGGTGGATCTCCGTTATGGCTGCCACCACTATCCGGCTGTTGTTGGCCTTCACGTCCGCGAATTCGATGGCTTTTAATCCGATTTTGAGCGGGGATTCGCCAACATATGGTGCAAGGTGATGGGTCGAGAACCAAGGTGTGCACTTACACGCATCGAATTCACTCTGGTCTGAAGGATAGCGGGCGCTGCATTGATGTGCAGACTCAATTTGATCAACAGAAACGGCATTTAGCGTAAAGTGTGTGTTGATCTGGATGATTCTGCGGGTATCCTGTTGGGCATCAGGCGGCCTCAGCACCACGCCGAGGAGGGGCGGAGCGGCTCCGAGGTGTACGATTGAAGCAAACAAGCCCAGGTTGTTTCGGTCGTTTATGTCTTGAGTACCCAACAAAAATGCAGCTTTGATCCCGCTGAGTGTGTTCACAAAAGCGCGACGGTATTCGCGCTCCCATGCCATTATTTCATCAAGATCTACCGTTTTCATTCGAAAGGAACAACAAATTCACGGTTATAGGCCAACTATTTTGAAGGTTTATGGCTTGAGCGCTGCGCCGTAGGTGTCGAGCGCGCGTGTCCGAGCAAAAGCATGTTCCACCATAGGGGCAGAGTAGTGCTTTGTGCCCCATTCAGGCACCCATTTTCGGATGTAGAGCCCATTCGGATCGAACTTTCGTGCTTGTTCCGAAGGATTGAATACCCGGAAATAGGGTGCGGCATCGCAACCGCTTCCAGCTGCCCATTGCCATCCACCATTATTCGAGGCCAAATCAAAGTCCAGTAAGTGGCGCGCAAACCATGCGGCACCCCACCGCCAGTCGATGAGCAGATGTTTAGTAAGAAAACTGGCCGTCACCATCCTAACCCGGTTGTGCATGAAGCCTGTTTGATTCAGTTGACGCATTCCTGCATCAACCAGCGGGTAACCTGTGGTGCCGAGGCACCAGCGTTCAAAGTCAGTAGGGTCATTTCGCCAAGCGATATGGTCATAGGCTGGTTTGAACGAGCGATCAGCGGCATACGGAAACTGGGCGAGGATCATCTGATAAAAATCACGCCAGATCAGCTCATTTAAAAATGTGGCATTCAAGTGCCGGGCGCGTTGGGCCAATGTCCGGATGCTAATGGTGCCAAAGCGAAGATGAATGCCAAGCCGGGAAGTACCGTCCATGTGGGGGAAATTCCGGCGTGCGTCGTAGTGTGCGATGAGGTCATCCTCTGTGTAAGCAGGTGGGATGCTGATCGAGGAAGATTCGAAACCGAGATCTTGTAGCGTGGGTATGGGTTCGCCAGGGTTTGTGACTCGTTGGCTGCTTCGAACGAGTGCTTCGCTGTTCCATTCACGAAAATGGTCCTCGTGCAAGGAATTGAGCCACTTTCTGCTGTAGGGTGTAAAGACGGTATAGGGTTTGCCGTCGTCTTTCAACACTTCATGCGGTTCACGTAGGACATGGTCTTTGTAGTCGTTCCACGAGATACCCTTCTTGTTGAGGAGGGATGCAATGTGCGCATCGCGTTGCCGGGCGTAGGGTTCATAATCGCGGTTTGCATAAACCCCAACTATCGCGTAATCTTGAATCAATTGCGCCCAAATTTCCTCGGGTTTTCCGTACTTGATACACATGCCGCTCCCGTTCTTCTGCAGGGTTTCATGCAGGCCCAACAAGGTGTTGTGCAGAAAATGAACACGAGCGTCATTCCGAGATTCCAATCGACCTAGTATGTGGCTATCGAAAATAAACAGAATCATCACCGGATGACCGGCATTCAGCGCATGCCAAAGGGCTGAGTTGTCTGACAAACGCAAATCCCGGCGAAGCCAGCAGACACTAATGGGTAAACGGTGCATGGAAGAGGGAAGTAGTTGTTCTGCTCTATTTTGGTGGTTATAAACCTCGGAGGCTTCCCATTCCTCCGTCTACGCCTATAATTTGTCCGGTTATCCAGCCCGATTCTGGGGCAAGGAGGAATATTGCAGCAGCCGCCGTATCGTGGGGCGTGCCCACACGACCGAGTGGATGGCGTTTGACGCCCGCCAACCGCTTTTCCTCGCTGTTCAACAAGGATGCGGCCAATGGGGTGTCGGTGAGTGAGGGCGCGAGGGCATTAACCCGAATACCTGATGCAGCAGACTCAGCAGCTAAGGAACGTGTTAGTCCTTCCAATGCCGATTTAGCGGAGGCAATGGAACTGTGAAAGGGCATGCCCGTTTGAGCGGCTACCGTGCTCATAAACACGACAGAAGAACTACCCGCTTTTTTGAGTCGGGAGTAAACAGCACGCGCAGCACGGGCTGCCCCCAAGAAATTAAGCTTCCATTCCTGTAGGTAGTCAGCATCCGTTAAGCGATTAAATGGCTTTAGGGTGATGCTTCCTGGTGCATAGACCATGCCATGAATTTCTTCCGGCAGATGATCAACCGGAAAGTCAACATCCCCCATCGCATCCCAAAATGCCCAATGGCCTAGGGTAGGATTTGGATTTTGACGGCCATACGTCCAAAGGCTGGCTCCCTCCCGCTGTGCCATATGCGCAATTTCCGCACCTATGCCTGTTCGGGCGCCAACAATCAAAATGTTCCTTTGATTCAAACGTGCCATCTCAATGCGCGGGCATTTCTAGGTAACGGAGAAATTCAGACCGGGTAGCCTCATCCAAAAATCGACCGCTGTAGTCGGATGTGATGGTTCTACTCTGACGGTCTTGCACGCCGCGCATGCTCACACACATATGGTGGGCATCCACAACAACGGCTACATCTTCTGTTTTCAGGACGCTGCGCAGTTCATTGGCGATTTGTCGGGTCAGACGCTCTTGTACTTGTGGTCTGCGTGCAAAGTAATCCACGATTCGGTTGATCTTACTGAGGCCGATGACCTGTCCGTTGCTGATGTAGGCAACGTGTGCTTTGCCAACGATCGGCACAAAATGGTGCTCACAATGGGAATACACGGCGATATCCTTTTCAACTAGCATTTGCCTGTACTGGTATTTGTTTTCGAAAAGGGCTACGCGCGGCTTGTTTTCGGGGTTCAAACCACTGAAGATTTCTTCTACATACATCTTAGCCACCCGATAGGGCGTTCCCCTGAGGCTATCATCACTGAGGTCAAGACCTAAAACATGCATGATTTCCCGGAAGTGCTTTTCGATTAACTCAATTTTGAGTTCATTGTCGCGTTCAAATGCATCCTGGCGGAGGGGTGTATCCATCGATCCAGGTGCATGGTGGTCGCCAAGCTCATCCATCATACGGTGTTCATCCTTCACATTCAACATAATTTCGTTCGGTTTCATATAGGGTTACTTTTAGATCATGCGCGGAGTTAATTTCTGGACGGAGAAGAGACCAAATGACTTGGGCAATGTTCTCGGCAGTGGGCACCAATGTTCTAAATTCCTCGGTATCCAGGTTTAGGTTTTGGTGGTCGAATCGTTCAACTACACAGCGATCGATTAATTCTGCCAGCCACTTCAAATCCACCACATAACCAGTCTCAGCATCTACCTCGCCCCGCACGTGTACGAATAGATTGTAGTTGTGTCCATGGTAATTGGCATTGGCGCATTTGCCATAGACTACTTTGTTGCGCTGCTCATCCCAATCGGGCCTATACAGGCGATGGGCGGCATTGAAATGAGCTTTACGGGTTACGGTGATTTTCACGATATTGAATAAACCCCTCAGAGGGCCAATTGTTCGTCCAAGGCCGAATTTTATTGGTTCACCAGCGGATGAGTGCCGACGCCCACGTAAATCCACTGCCGAAGGCTGCTAACATCAATAAATCGCCCCGCTGCAACCTTCCTTCGGCTACAGCTTCACTGAGTGCAATAGGAATTGACGCCGCGGTGGTGTTGCCATAGCGCATGATGTTATTATACACTTGCTCATCTCGCAGCCCCATTTTTTGTTGGATATACTGACTGATCCTCAGGTTGGCCTGATGCGGTATCATGAGTTTGAGGTCGCCCGATGAAACCCCATTGGCTCTTAAGGCCTCGTTGATGACTTCAGCGAATCGCGTGATGGCGTGCTTAAAAACGAAATTCCCGTTCATGTATGGGTAATACGACTCGTCGTTTGGGTTATTTTCTTTGAGGATGTGTGAGACCCAATGTTGGGTGCTCGGACTAATCACAGCGAGCTCGCGGGCATGCCTTCCTTCGCTGTGGAGGTGGGTCGATAGGACCTTGCTCATGCCCAATCCAGTACCTCCCGCTTCCTTTCCCTCTTCCTTTCCCTCTTCCTCAGCAATACCTACCACCACAGCACCTGCACCATCTCCAAAAATGACGCTCACATTGCGCCCACGGGTAGTCATATCTAAGCCAGCGCTGTGTAACTCTGAACCCACTACAAGAATTCGGCGGTACATACCCGTTCGGATGAATTGATCGGCAACAGAAATGGCATATACAAAACCAGAACATTGGTTGCGGATATCCAATGCCCCGATGGTATGATCCGGAGCCAGCATTTCCTGCAATTGAACACCGGGCCCGGGGAAGTAGTAGTCGGGGCTCAATGTTGCAAATATGATAAAGTCCAGTTCCTCTGCGGATACTCCGGCATTTTTGAGCGCCAACAGCGAAGCCCGGTAACCCATGCTGGCTGTGGTGTCTCCGCCTCCTAGTACAACATGTCGGCGTTCTTCAATGCCCGTACGCTCAACAATCCAATCGTGCGATGTGTCCATCAACTGACTCAAGTCGTGGTTGGTCACCACATGGTCTGGCACATAATGACCAACTCCTAAAATCATACTGCTTTTCATGGTTTCGATTTTGGGTAGAAAAATACAGACTTGGGCCTTAAAATACAGACTTGGGTATAAAAATACAGGCTAATGCCTACAAAAATCCCAGTTCCAGTCGCGCCTCTTCACTCATGAGGTTTTGAGACCAGGCGGGTTCGAAAGTAAGGGTAACAACGGCCTCACGGACACCAGCAATACCTCGAATCTTCGATTCAACCTCGCCCGGGAGGGTGCCCGCGACCGGGCAGGCAGGGGAGGTGAGGGTCATTAAAACATCAACTTTTCCTTCATGACCCACCTTGACCTCGTAGATCAGACCCAATTCATAAATATCGACCGGAATCTCAGGATCATAAATAGTCTTAAGAACGGCAATAACATCCTGCTGCAGTTCCACAAATGATTTATCGGCTGGTGTCATTCAATTATTGTTTGGTGTGGCCAATGCCAGGGAAGCATCATGTCGGATGCGCGCAAGCATACCGGCTAATCCATTGGCTCTACCGGGCGACAAATGCGCGGTGAGCCCGATTCGATCCGGTAAATCAAAGGTCTCATTCAGAATGTCTGCGGGTGTTTGTCCGTTGAAAACTTTGATTAACAAGGCGATAATGCCTTTCGCAATAAAGGCCTCAGAATCAGCCGACATCCACATTCGGTTGTTTTCGCAGCGCGTGGTCAGCCAAACACGACTTTGGCATCCTTTAATCAGGTTATCCGTCGTTTTCTCTTCCAGAGGCAGCCCCTGAACATCCTTGCCCAGGTCCATTAAATAGGCGTAGCGTTCCTCCCAATCGTCGAGGTATTCAAAATCGGCCGCCAATTGATCCTGAATGGACTTCATCGTACTGGGTAGATTACTCATATCGGGTTCAAGGGAATTTCAGGTTTATTGAGCTTGGACTTTTCCCATCAATCGCAAAGCACGTATCAACGCCTTTTCCAATTGGTCTATTTCTTCAAAAGTGTTGTACAGTGCCAGTGATACCCTGCACGTCCCAGAAATACCAAAATGACGCATCAGTGGCTGAGCGCAATGGTGGCCTGTGCGCAGGGCGATGCCTTGCTCGTCGAGAAGGGTGCCGAGGTCATAAGGATGAACACCATCGACCACGAATGAAATGACCCCAGCTCGATTGTTCGGCTGGCCAATGAAGCGAATCTGTGGAATGCTGCCTAGTTTCAGTAATGCGTACTGCAGCAATTCGGACTCACGGCGCTCGATATACGACCAACCGATCGATTCCAAAAAGTCGATGGCAGCCGACAGTCCGATAACCCCGGCAATATTGGGAGTGCCCGCTTCCAAGCGGTAGGGGAGTTCGGCCCAGGTGCTTTTTTCATAAGTCACCTCATCGATCATATCCCCACCGCCCACCATGGGTTCCAAGGTTTCTAGAATGGATTTTTTGCCGTAGAGGACCCCGACCCCAGTAGGTCCCATCATTTTATGGGCGGAGAAGCACAAAAAGTCGACACCTAGACCATGAACATCAATCGGATGGTGTGCGACAACCTGTGCCGCATCGATAAGCGTGGTAATGCCCTTTTCATGCGCCAATCGCACCCATTCATGTGCAGGATTGATGGTTCCCAGCGCGTTACTGATCCAGCTAAAGGCAAAGATTCGGGTTTTTGAATGGAGCATTTGGGCAACGGATTCGGTCGAAACTTCACCGAGATCGTTAACAGGCACAATTTTTAAGTGGGCCCCCGTTCGTGTGCAAATCATTTGCCATGGCACCAAGTTGGCGTGGTGTTCAAGTCCGGTCACCAACACTTCGTCGCCTGCTTTTAAATGGGCACTTCCCCAAGATTGGGCTACCAAATTAATGGAGGCTGTGGTTCCGGACGTGAAGATGACTTCTGAAGGGTTTTCGGCGCCAATGAAGCGAACAGTTTTCATGCGTGCTTCCTCATACGCTCGTGTTGCGCGTTGGCTCAAATGATGAACCCCACGGTGAACATTGGCGTTGTCCAACTCATAGTAGCGGGTCATAGCGTCGATCACCTTTCGAGGCTTTTGGGCTGTCGCTGCGTGATCGAAATAGACCAATGGCGAGTCATTTACCTGTTGATGAAGGGCAGGGAATTCCATTCGAATAGCCTTCCAGTCAGGTTCTTGGGGTGCTTTACATTCTGTTGGTTCTGACTGATTCATAAAGATAAGTGCATCGAATGGTGCACGGGTGCGGTTGATTAAAGTGGATTATTCGGTTGATTAAAGTGGATTATTCGGTTGATTAAAGTGGATTATTCGGTTGATTAACGGTCGATTGATTCAACGCATGGAGTCGGTCCACACAATGGTTGAGGCACCAGGAGCGAAGGATTTCAACCGGTAATGAGTCCAGTAAATCGCGCACAAATGCATCCTGAAGCATCATCCGTGCCTGGATCTCTGATAATCCACGCGTCCGCATGTAGTGAATCTCTCCTGCATCCAACATGCCCGTTGTGGCTCCGTGTGAGCATTTCACATCATCGGCGTAGATCTCCAATTCGGGCTTGGCGTTGGAAACGGCGGATTCATGCATCAGGAGGCTCGCATGATGTTGGTAAGCATCGGTTTTCTGGGCTTCAGGATCAACGAATACTTTGCCATTGAATACGGAAGTGCCGTTATGGCCGACCAAAGCGCGGTAGCGCTGACGGCTGCTGCAGTTCGGAGTGCAGTGCCGCATCAGCGTCTGGTTATCGATGTGTTCCCCGGCCCCCGGTAGCACAAGACCCGTGAGTTCTGTATGGGCGAGTGGACCTTCTTGCGAAACCGTCAATTGATTTCGAACCTTTCCTCCGCCTGCGCAGTAGGCAAAGTGAGCGTATTGGCTTTCTTTTTCTTGGTTAACCAAAACCTGTTGTATACACTCATGGGTATTGCCCCACAATTGAAGTTGATTGTGTTTGAGGCTAGAGCCCACTCCTAAGTGAATCTCATGCAGCGAAAGGGACATGCCCGCACCTATGCCTTCCATAACCTCTGAAAAGGTGAGGGAAGCGTTGGGCCCCAACTTAATGACATGATGGCATGGCAGGACGCTTTTCGATTCAGGTATATCGTTGATCGTGTGGATCATTAGATGCTTTTGGGCCACTACATTTTTTTTCACCTCAATGAGGACGCCAACAGCATTCTGTTCCAAGGCCCACTGACTAAAATAGTGACCGTGTTTCAGCGCGATGGCACCTCTACCGAATTCACTTTCCACCGAAGGCCCAAAATGGGTCCCCGGAAGACTGCAGACGCTGATCCCGGATGAGGGCTCGGGGAGATGGCTGAGATGCGGTTGAATCATTCCATTCTTCACCACCACAACCCAGGCCTCGTTTATTGATGGAATAGGCAAATTCGACGACGGGATGCCTTTGCTGAGGCCAGGCACGGAAGGCGGCTGGATTTTATACTGTTGAAAGTGGGGAAATTGAGTATATTTCCAATCTTCATCACGGAAATTGGGTGGTACTAGCTTCCGTAGTTTATCAACAGGCTGAACCGCGTGCGGCCTATTGGGCATCAATTCGGGACTGGTGGTCACGACGAAACCTCCTGTCCTGCCCGTATCCAATCGTAGCCTTTTTCCTCCAGCGTCAATGCCAGGTTGCGGTCGCCGCTCATCACGATCGCGCCATCTATAAGAACATGGACCCGGTCCGGTATTATATACTCCAAAAGTCGTTGATAATGGGTAATCACCAACATAGACCGCTGTGCATGTCTGAGTTTGTTGACACCTTCAGCCACGATCCGCAAAGCGTCTATATCGAGGCCTGAATCTGTTTCATCCAAAATGGCCATTTTTGGATCGAGCATTGCCATTTGAAAAATCTCATTTCTTTTTTTCTCGCCACCTGAAAACCCCTGATTGACGGGCCTGCGGATGAGTTCTTGGCTGAGTTCAACAAGGGCGGCCTTCTCCCGCATTAGGGCTAAAAATGCAGACGCATCCAGCTCCGGTTCTCCCCGATGCTTCCTGCTTTCATTCACACAAGCCCTTAAAAACGAACTAAGTCCTACACCAGGAAGTTCAACAGGATATTGAAAGGCCAGAAAAATCCCTGCTCTTGACCGAATTTCAGGCTCCCAATCCATAATTTCTACACCATCAAATCGGATGCTGCCCGAGATTTCGTAGCCATCTTTCCCTGCGATAATCGAAGAAAGTGTTGACTTTCCTGAACCATTGGGCCCCATAATCGCATGCACCTCGCCCGCAGGGATACTGAGATTAATCCCCTTCAGGATTTCTTTGCCTTCAACTGAGGCTTTAAGGTTTTCAATTTCCAAAAGCATATTCGTTCGCGCTCGATTTTCTATTTAGGTGATGATAAAAATGATTTAACATGATGAATTTAAGGTCATTACACTAACCTACTGAACCCTCTAGTGAAATAGCCAGCAACTTACGGGCTTCCACAGCGAATTCCATTGGAAGGTGATCCAGAACTTCACGCGCATAGCCATTCACAATCATGGCTATGGCCGATTCGCGGCTTAAGCCCCGCTGTGTGCAGTAGAAGAGAATGTCCTCAGCAATTTTGGAGGTTGTCGCTTCATGTTCAACAATGGCTGAAGGTTGATGGATTTCGAAATAAGGAAAGGTATGTGCGCCGCAACGATTGCCCATAAGCAGTGAATCGCATTGGGAATAATTCCGTGCTTTATGCGCTGACTTTCGGATTTTGACTAGACCTCTGTAGCTATTCTGGCTGCGTCCAGCGCTGATGCCTTTGCTCACAATTCTGCTTTGCGTATTCTTCCCAATGTGGAACATCTTGGTTCCGGTATCGGCCTGTTGCAAATGGGTAGTCATGGCTACTGAATAAAACTCGCCGCGACTATCATCGCCCTGCAGAACCACGCTCGGATACTTCCAGGTAATTGCCGAGCCCGTCTCCACTTGAGTCCATGAAATTTTACTTGAAGTTCCTTTACATAAACCTCTTTTTGTAACAAAGTTATAAATACCTCCTTTGCCATCCTTATCGCCCGGGTACCAATTTTGCACAGTGGAATATTTAATCTCACCACGATCCAGCGCCACCAGTTCAACGACTGCAGCGTGCAGTTGGTTCTCGTCGCGCTTAGGAGCCGTACAGCCCTCTAAATAGCTTACATAACTATCTTCAGACGCCACAATCAAGGTCCGCTCAAACTGTCCCGTTCCACGTGCGTTGATTCGAAAATAGGTGCTTAATTCCATCGGGCAACGAACACCAGGCGGTATGAACACGAAGGAACCGTCAGTAAAAACAGCGCTGTTCAAGGCCGAGAAAAAGTTGTCGGTAAAAGGGACCACAGTTCCGAGGTAGGCACGAACCAATTCAGGATACAGGTGAACAGCCTCACTGATGGAACAAAACAGCACACCCTTCTCGGCCAGTTTTTCCTTGAAGGTGGTGACCACCGAAACAGAATCCAAAACAGCATCAACCGCCACGCCTGCCAGCATCATTTGTTCCTCAAGAGGTATGCCCAATCGGTCATAGGTCGATTTAATCTCTGGGTCTAGTTCATCGAGACTATTCAATACCGGCGCAGCCTTTGGTGCTGCGAAATAGCTAATGTCTTGGTAGTCGATGGCGGGATAGGTCAATTTCTGCCAATTGGGTTCTTTTAAACCCAGCCAATGTTTGTAGGCTTTTAATCTCCATTGCAGCAACCAATCAGGTTCATTCTTTCGCTGTGAGATAAACCGAATGGTATCCTCAGTCAGCCCCTTTGGGATAATCTCCTGTTCAATATTGCTTTCAAATCCGTGTGGATAATCTCGTTCACTCAGTTGTTCCAGAAGCTCCTGTTCTGATTGGGCCATGAATTTGATGGGTTAAGCCTATTGCCGTTAATAAAATCTAATATGAGTAACAAAGGTACCGCTTTTCTGTTTGCACTTCTCTAAAACATAAGGGCTGGGTCGCCTTTGTAAGGATTACGAAGGCCACCAAACAATCGGCTCTTTATTCAAAAACAAGTTAATTCCCTGGCGGCACTCTACTGATGATCTAATTTCGGCATTGCGCAATGCGGCCCGTTCGAGCGCTTCATGGAGTGACAAATCCTGAACCTCTGCGAGTAACTTCCTAGTTGCAGCCAAACTACCTGGGGCACATCGCTTAGCAATATTTCGTGCAAAGGAATCTACAGTAGACGCAATTTCATCTGCCGCCACCACAAAACTGATCAGGCCATACCGCAGCGCTTCTCTGGCCTCAAGAATATCGCCACTCAGCAGCAATTCCCGCGCCCGCGATTCACCAATTTTTCTGACTAAGAAAACGGAAACCAGCGCAGGAATAAAACCAATGCGTACCTCAGTGTATCCAAATGTTGCCGAAGGAACCGCAAAACAAAAATCACACAGTGTTGCCAATCCGCATCCCCCGGCCAAAGCGGGGCCCTCCACCTGGGCAATGAGCACTTTAGGGCTATCATACATCAATTGATACAGTTCCATCAGGGCTCTGGAATCGGCCAAATTTTCTTCTAGTGAGTTGTTTTGGAGCGATTGCAAATAGGAAAGGTCTGCACCTGCACTAAAAGCCGGGCCCTGTCCGGAGAACACAATGATTCGACAACTTGAATCTTCAAAAAAACTTCGCAATGCCGATTTCAATTCAGCAACCAAACGGTCATTAAAGGCATTTCTCTTTTCGGGTCGATTTAAGACGATTTGCCCTATTCCTTCCTCTATCTGGGCTTGGATGTATTGATATTCCATAGGTTGATGGCTCCTTCTTCAGAGACGCAATGGCATGTGGCCTGTGTACGCCGAATAAGGACTCTAAGTTTGCTGCAAAAATACGGCTTATAAACCGATCCTAAGATGAGCGTCGGATAATTGTCGGCCAGTCTGAGAATGGTCTCTTTTTTCCATTTAGATTCTAAGATCAAGACATCCGCGATGGGCATCTCGGTCAGTCGATCCTCATCCCATTGCGATACCCATAGGGCTGTTTTGTCTTTCCAGCGGATCCATACCACACCCTTATGGTTGATGGTTGTAGGGTGCTGAACCCCATCATGGCTCAAAGGATCGTTGGAACCAAACACGATCGAATCTTCACTATGTCGCCAAACCCATCCTTGTCGACCCTCCCTTACCGCTGCCGAACCTTGCCCATAGCCTTCAAACACATAAAAGGCATTACTGCTGCTCAACTTCATCAGTTGCACCATGCCAACCACATACCACGCAATGGCAACAGACCAGGTGGCCTGGCGGGCCCATTTTATATGGATGAGCCAGCCTAAGGGAATCAATACAATCAGGGCCAGTGCCATGAATAAATCTATTTTCGTCCAATACCATCCCGTGCTCTGCGCATGGGGTAACGCGGCAATCCATATGGTGATTTCATTGATACAATAGAGTAAAGCAGACAAAAGATAGGCGAATATTTTCGCCAAAGGCGGTACAGCACTCAGCAGTGCGAGCAACAATGTGCCAATCAATGCGGGGGCAGATAGGGGCACCACCATTAGATTGGCTGGGAGAAAATAGACGGGGAATTTGTGGAAGAAAAATAAAACCAAAGGGAGGGTAAACCATTGGGCAGAAATCGACAACGAAGAGAGCTCCCAGGCCTTATCAAGCCATTTATTTTTTAACCAGCATAAGGAAAACAAACGGGGATGAAGAAAAAGAATGCCGAAAACGGCTGCATAGGACAGCAGAAAGCCGGGTTGAGTAGGCAGAAGTGGGTCAAACCAGACTTGGATCCATGCCGAAGCCGACATCAGATTATACGAAGATGCGTGTCTGCTCCACAGTTTACCTGCGGCGGCCAGGCTAAACATACCCGATGCACGAACAACTGAAGGGGATAGTCCGGTAAGCAGGGCATAGGCCCACAACATCAACAGGATGCCCAATGTCGAAGTCTTTTTCGGCAATCTCAAAAAAGTGAACATGAACCATGAGCACATCAAATAGAAGATTCCAACATGCATTCCCGAAACCGCCATCAGATGAATGAGTCCGCTCCCCGAAAACGCTTGTTCCAAATCGTCATTCATTCCTTGACGCTCACCTAAGAGGATCGCGCATGCCAAGGCCGCCTCACGCTTAGGGAGGTATGTCGATATTGCCCTACAAACGTGAATGCTGAGCCTCTGGGCCCTATGGCGTAGACTGATGCGCAGCAGAGGTTTGAAATGCGCGATTTTGATGTCATCAGAATTGGTTTTGAGTCGACCAACAAGCCCCTTGTTTCGTGCGTACCCTTCAGAGTCAAATGCATGGGGGTTGCGCAAATTGTGGAAACGACGCAACTGTGCGTTTCGAACGACAATGAAAGTCCCCGGAGGTGGTGCCCTCCAAGCCGTGTCGGTTTCTAGTCGAATCCGTGATTTGTATCGATTAATGGTATCGGATCGATCAGAGCCCATCCAGCGGCAAAAAACCCTTATTCTATGTTGACTTGTGTCGGCTATGCCATCAACCTGTAATAAACAAACTGGAACAACGCATTCAACGGGAAGACGGGCCTGGTATGACCAGAAATGCAGACTGAGGTTGAGCCAAGCGAGCCATAGTATGCCCAGTCCGGTTGATAGTCCAGTAAACCAACGCAATGTAAAACGCCCTTTTAATATGCGCATCAACCCAAAATGAATAGCAGCAAAAAGGGGAATTGCCCACATCCAACATGAGTCTTTTTCTATGGACGCCGGTGGAAGAGTAAGGGCAAGACCCATCCACAGAAGTACGCGGAAAAAAGGGACTTCAGCCCAAGAAAAAAAGACCGGACGAACCATATGACAAAGTTCGAACAGTCGAAGGGCAGTAGCCGTATGTTAAACGACTATATACGGAAGCAGGGGTTTAGCCCCTGAATTCACATAAAAAATGGGGGATATTGGCTTCGAAGAATCGATCGCCTTTGGGGATAAAACCACAGGACTCATAAAAGCTCAGGGCGTGTTCCTGCGCGTGTAAATAAATCACTCTGCCATCTTTGGGCAGACGCTCAAGTACCTCGCCCAGCAGTGCGCGGCCAACACCCCGTTTCCGGAACTGAGCCAAAACGGCCATACGTTCAATTTTCCAGCCTTTTTCGGTTGATCTATAACGAGCGGTGCCAACAGCTTGTTCATGCCAAAGCGCAATGAGATGGACAGCTGATGTTTCAAAAACATCATACTCCTCATCGGGATGAACGTCTTGTTCCAGTACAAAAACCTGTTTTCGGATGTCAAAAACAGTGGGTAAATCATCAGCCAGGGCCGCTCTGACCTGCAATTCTGTTGATCCTTCGTTGGGTGTTGCCTTCATATTGTGCCCACAATTTCGTATTTTTGCATTTTAGTTTATTCTATTTTTTATGAGTCAATCCCATATTCTAAATCTATTAGGCGACCAAGCTGCTTTTTTGTTGGATCACCGATGTCAAACCATTCCTGCAGCACAGCTTCATGTGCCTGGCCCTGATTTTATCGACCGGGTTTGGTCCGATTCCAACCGCACTATCCCAACATTAAGAAGTTTACAGACACTGTACAACCATGGGAGGCTTGGAGGCAGTGGATTTTTGAGCATTCTGCCAGTCGATCAGGGCATCGAGCATTCAGCCGGTGCCTCCTTTGCACCCAACCCCGTTTATTTCGACCCTGCCAATATCGTCGAATTAGCCATTGAAGGCGGCTGTAATGCCGTAGCTTCCACATACGGCGTATTGTCGTCTGTGGCCCGACGTTATGCACATAAAATACCTTTTGTGGTGAAAATAAACCACAATGAGTTTTTAAGCTATCCCAATCGTTATGACCAGATTCTCTTTGGTACGGTTCAGGATGCATGGAACATGGGGGCTGTGGCAGTAGGTGCTACCATTTACT
The DNA here is from genome assembly GCA_005799065.1 of Bacteroidota bacterium. Lineage (GTDB taxonomy): Bacteria > Bacteroidota > Bacteroidia > UBA7662 > UBA7662 > F1-60-MAGs140. The sequence continues at coordinate 56,518 of SYHW01000038.1, read as the reverse complement.
TCGGCTCTGAAGAGTCGGGTCGGCAAATCGTGGAGATCGCAAAGGCATTCGAGCATGCCCACCAATTAGGAATGGCTACTATATTGTGGTGCTATACCCGAAATTCGGGTTTCAAGCTTGATGGGGTAGACTACCACGCATCCGCCGACCTCACCGGACAGGCAAATCATTTGGGGGTGACCATTCAGGCAGATATCATCAAGCAAAAATTGCCGGTGAATAATGGAGGATACCTCGCCACCAAACACGGGAAAACCCACGCAAAAGTGTATGATCAGCTCAGCAGTGCGCATCCTATTGACCTTTGCAGGTATCAGGTGGCCAACTGCTATATGGGTAGAGCGGGGTTAATCAATTCTGGAGGGGAATCGAAAGGCGCAAGTGACGTGCAAGAAGCCGTTGTGACGGCGGTGGTGAATAAACGTGCTGGTGGTACGGGATTAATTTTAGGCAGGAAAGCTTTTCAGAAGCCAATGAAAGAGGGAGTTGCGCTGCTGAATGCCGTGCAAGACGTTTACCTCGATTCTGATATTAGCTTGGCTTAGTTTCGTTGAATGGCCTGGTTTAGAAGATCCACCACTGGTGTAAGCAATCAGCCCAAACTGGAGGTTCCCGAAGGTTTGTGGCACAAGTGTCCGTCTTGTAAAGCTGCATTGCTGACGAGCGAATTAAAAGACAACCAGTATGTCTGTTCTAAATGCAATTATCATTTGCGAATTGGTTCTAAAGAGTATTTTGAAATACTTTTTGATCGACAGAAATTCACGGAGCGTGATTCGGAGTTGGTATCGGCCGATCCTTTGGGCTTTGTGGATACCAAACCCTACCTGGATCGTGTGCAGGCGGCAAGGGCCAAAAGCGGCCTTAATGATGCGATTCGAACCGCTGTTGGTACGGTTGAGGGGGTAGATTTGGTCGTAACTTGTATGGATTTTGATTTTATCGGAGGCTCGATGGGCTCGGTGATGGGTGAAAAAATTGCACGAGCAGCCGATTATGCAGCCCAAACCAAGACCCCGCTGCTCATTATTTCCAAATCGGGGGGTGCGCGCATGATGGAGGCTGCCTTTTCTCTGATGCAGCTGGCCAAGACATCGGCCCGGTTGGCGTTGTTGGCCGATGCTGGTGTTCCCTATTTATCGCTCATGACCGATCCCACCACTGGTGGTGTTACCGCCTCTTTTGCCATGTTGGGCGATTTCAATCTAGCAGAGCCCGGGGCGTTAATCGGCTTCGCGGGACCACGGGTAATCAAAGAAACCATCGGTAAGGATCTCCCCAAGGGCTTCCAAACATCCGAATTCCTGCTCGAGCATGGATTTCTCGACCGAATCGTCGACCGCAAGGATCTTCGCAAGACCATTGCCCAGATTTTGAGACTTTTATTTTAAAGGATTAATTTATACTTTTTTTCGTATATTTGCGGCCTTAAAGAATATTCGTCCGTGTGGCGGTTGATTAATTGTACCATATATGTATTTAAATACCGCTGAAAAGCAAAAAATTTACGCCCAGTATGGCTCAGGAGCTCAGGATACTGGTTCCGCAGAAAGCCAAATTGCTCAATATACAGTGCGCATCGCTCATTTGACTGAGCACCTAAAAAAGAATCGTAAAGACTATTCAACGCAACAAGCGCTGATTAAAATGGTCGGCCGCAGGCGCGATTTGTTGAATTACTTGCACCGAATAGACATTATGCGCTACAGAAGCATCGTTGAAAAGTTGAATCTGCGAAAATAACAGCATTAGAGCTGTAGTATATTCTATTCATTTTTTGGGTCGCTATAGGAGGCATAGCGCTCCCGGCTGTTGGTCAGAGAACACTGAGAATTAATTTATTTATGAAACCAAAACCGATCACACAAATCATCGACTTGGGCGATGGTCGCCAAATCACATTGGAAACAGGCCTGTTGGCCAAACAAGCTGATGGCGCAGTTGTCCTGAAAATGGGCGACACCATGTTACTCGCCACCGTCGTTTCTACCAAAGAGGCCAAAGAAGATGTTGATTTCATGCCGCTTACGGTAGATTATCAAGAAAAGTTCGCATCAACCGGAAAGATACCAGGCGGTTTCCTCAAACGAGAAGGTAGATTGTCGGATTATGAAATTTTAATCAGTCGACTCATCGACCGCGCATTAAGGCCAATGTTTCCGGAGGATTACCACGCCGACACACAAGTTCAGGTTACCCTCATTAGTGCGGATAAAGACATACAACCTGATGCTTTAGCGGGGCTAGCTGCTTCTGCCGCGCTGGCTGTTTCGGATGTCCCATTTAATGGTCCTATTTCGGAGGTTCGGGTTGCACGCATCAATGGCCATTTCATTGTCAACCCAAGCATCTCGCAGATGGCTCAAGCCGATATTGATATCATCGTGGCCGCCACCAAAGATAATGTTGTGATGGTAGAAGGTGAAGCAAAAGAATGTTCAGAAGACGAATTGGCCGCCGCCATTCATTTTGCCCATGAAGCGATTAAGATCCAATGCCAAGCCCAACTCAACCTCCGTGCTGAGGTAGGTGTTTCTCCGAGAGCATATAATCACGAGCGCAGTGATGCTGCACTTCAGGAGGCTATTGAGTCGTTTTGCTACGATAAAGTTTATGCTGTTGCACGTTCTGGAGCGCCCAAGCAAGAACGCTCAGCGGGTTTCAAACAGGTTTTGCAAGATTTCATTGCATCCCGCCCAGAAGGAGAGACACCCGATTCTTTTTTGACCCGAAAATATTTCCATGATGTGGAGTATCGGGCCATGCGCAACATGATTCTCGATGAGGAGCGACGGCTTGACGGACGGAAATTGGATGTGGTTCGCCCCATTTGGTGCGAGGTAGGATATCTCCCTTCACCCCATGGTTCAGCCGTGTTTACAAGGGGCGAAACCCAATCGTTGACTTCAGTTACCTTGGGTTCAAAAGATGACGAGCAAATGTTGGATGGCGCTATGTTTGCCGGATACAACAGGTTCATGCTTCATTACAACTTCCCGTCGTTTTCTACCGGCGAAACCCGTCCCAACCGTGGGCCTGGTCGACGCGAAATTGGGCATGGCAACTTGGCCATGCGTTCCCTTAAGCAAGTTCTGCCTTCAGTTGAGGCTTGCCCATACACGATTCGAATTGTGAGCGACATCTTGGAGTCGAATGGCTCCTCATCTATGGCCACTGTTTGTGCTGGATCGCTTTCGCTCATGGACGCTGGCGTGCAAATTAGCGGGCCCGTTTCGGGCATTGCTATGGGTCTTATTACTGATGGAAGCCGATTCAAAGTGCTTTCTGACATTTTAGGGGATGAAGATCACTTGGGTGATATGGATTTCAAGGTAACAGGAACAGCGAAGGGAATCACGGCCTGCCAAATGGACATCAAAATTGATGGGTTGCCTGCTGAGGTTTTGTCGAAGGCCTTAGCTCAGGCGGCCGAAGGAAGAGCTCATATTCTCAATGAAATGAACAAATCGCTAGCGGCACCCCGCGAAGATTATCGTCCGCAAGTGCCCCGTATCACCCAGTTGAAGATCGACCGTGAGTTTATAGGCGCGGTGATTGGACCTGGAGGAAAGATTATTCAGGAAATTCAGCGAGAAACCAATTCCACCATCAGCATTGAGGAGGTGGGAGAATTCGGCATGGTACAAATCTATACAGCCGATAAGACAGGCATGGACGCAGCCGTGCGCCGGATCACCGGTATAGCGGCGAAGGCTGAGGTAGGAGCAATTTACACCGGTAAGGTTCGTTCGATAATGCCATTTGGTGCTTTTGTCGAGTTTTTGCCGGGTAAAGATGGACTTTTGCACATCAGCGAGATTCGCTGGGAGCGTCTAGAAACAATGGATGGCGTTTACAAAGAGGGTGATCAAATACAGGTAAAACTGGTGGAAGTTGATCCCAAAACGGGTAAGTTCCGCTTGTCTGCCAAGGCGCTTCTGCCTAGGCCTGAAGGAATGCCTGAAACCTCAGAACGCCCACCGCGACGCGATCGGGATGATCGTAGAGATCGGGGTGAAAGAGGCGACCGGAGAGATCGGGGTGAACAAGGTGAACGAAAAGATTAAGGAGATCGTTGTAACTCCGGTTGATCATTGAATGTTTCAGCGCAACGTAAATGGACTGCATGGATTGTTTTTTTGTTGATTTTGCTGCGCAATTCTGAAATCGTATCTTTTTTTTGTGTTTTGCGCGCGTTTCAGATTAATTTTGGTCGATTTTTCGTCAAAATATCAACACTAGCCTATGCGTCAGCTGAAGATCAGCAAGCAAATCACCAACCGGGAAAGCCAGTCACTGGAGAAGTATCTTCAGGAAATTGGTAGAGTTGATTTGATAAGCCCCGACGAGGAAGTTGAGTTGGCCAAGCTCATCAGGCAGGGAGATCAAAAAGCATTGGAGCGTTTGGCCACGGCAAACCTGCGGTTTGTGGTATCTGTAGCAAAACAATACCAAAACCAGGGCCTCACGTTGGGAGATTTGATTAATGAAGGAAACTTAGGACTCATAAAGGCGGCACAGCGCTTCGACGAAACAAGGGGATTTAAATTTATTTCCTATGCTGTTTGGTGGATTCGGCAATCCATACTTCAGGCCTTAGCCGAACAGTCACGAATCGTTCGACTCCCATTAAATCAAGTCGGCACGCTCAATAAAATTGTAAAGGCTTTTTCCAAATTGGAACAAGAATTCGAGCGCGAGCCAACGGCTGAAGAGTTAGCCATTATTTTAGAGATGACGGTGAGTGAGGTTGAAAACAGTCTTAAGGTATCGGGTCGACATATCTCTGTAGATGCACCTTTAGCCGATGGTGAAGATAGTTCGTTGCTCGACGTATTGCGCGATGATGAGGCCGCAAAGCCCGATAACGCACTTATTGACGAATCATTGAGTAAGGAGGTCGAATATGCACTGATGGTACTCACCACGCGTGAGGCGGATGTGCTGAGGTATTTTTTTGGATTGGGGGGTCGACAACCGCTAACGCTGGAAGAGATTGGCACGAATTTAGGTTTAACCCGCGAGAGAGTGAGACAGATTAAGGAAAAATCCATTCGACGCCTTCGTGCGACAACCAAGAGTCGAATTTTGAAGGCCTATCTCGGCGGCAACTAAGGTTTACAGGCACTCGATTTTTGCCGTGGTGCTTGGATCTCGCCTATTCTTCACCTTCTTCTTCTTTCAGCATGACTTCTGCAGAAAAACGAAAGTTCAGTTTGGGGTAATCTGCAATGGCACGCTCTAACATCCAAAGACTGTCGGCTAGATAAACGGGTCGATCATCTTTGTCAAATGCCATCTGTTCGCGCTTGAAACGAAAAAAGTCCTCGGCATCACTGGGTTGTTCACTTTCTACCCAACAGGCTTTGAGGTAAGAGAGCGGACGAAAAGACACTTTTGCACCGTATTCCTGAAGGAGTCTGAATTGAATGACATCGAATTGCAGTTCGCCTACCGTGCCGATGATTTTTCGGTTGCCTGGTTGTTGTGTGAACAACTGGGCCACACCCTCATCGGTCAACTGTCTCAACCCCTTTTCAAACTGTTTGGCGCGAAAGGGATCCTGGTTCTCCACGGCGCGGAAAATCTCTGGTGAAAAGGCAGGGATACCTTTGAAGAAAAAGCCGGCACCCTCAGTCAGCGAATCCCCAATCTTAAAATTACCTGTATCATAGAGCCCTACCACATCACCCGGCCATGCTTCCTCCACCAGATTTCGCTCGTTGGCTTGGAACATGACGGGTGTGCTAAACCTGAATTTTTTGCGCAGCCGAGGGTGGAAATAAAATTGGTTTTTTTTGAATACACCGGAGCAGATCCTAAAGAAGGCGATCCGATCCCGGTGATTGGGATCGAGGTTGGCATGAATCTTAAAAACAAAGCCCGATAAATTCTTATCCCCTGGTTGAACAGTTCCTTGGTTGGTGGTTCTTGAAACGGGGGCAGGGGCCAATTCCACGAACGTGTCGAGGAGTTCCTGTATGCCAAAATTATTGAGTGCACTGCCGAAGAATACAGGTGCTAGATGACCCGCACGGTATTCTTCTTTGGTAAACTCGGGTAAAACCGATGTCAGTTCGACCTCTTGACGTAAGGCTTCAGCCGCCCGACCCAAAATGGAATCGATGGCCGGGTCTTGAAGCGACTCAAACGAACGTACATCGTCGGATATACCTGTTTTATTGGGAGAAAATAGGTTTAATTCACTTCGGTGTAGGTTATATACGCCTCTAAAAGTAGCGCCTCCTGAAATGGGCCAGCTGAGCGGGGTTACCTGAATTTTCAGTTTCTGCTCGAGTTCATCCAGCAAATCGAAAGGATCTTTGCCGTCGCGATCCATTTTATTCACAAAAATCATAACCGGAATTTGGCGCATTCGGCAAACGGCCATCAGTTTGTCGGTTTGTTCTTCCACCCCGCGGGCGATATCAACGACCAGAATCACGGAGTCGACCGCAGTTAAGGTTCTGTAGGTATCCTCGGCGAAGTCTTTATGACCCGGCGTGTCGAGAATATTGACCCGATAGCCTTTATAATCAAAACCCATGACCGAAGTGGCTACAGAAATACCTCTTTGCTTTTCAATTTCCATAAAGTCAGAGGTGGCTGACTTACGAATTTTGTTGCTTTTTACGGCGCCTGCGGTCTGGATAGCGCCACCGAACAGGAGGAACTTTTCCGTGAGTGTAGTTTTCCCCGCATCGGGGTGCGAAATGATGGCGAAGGTCCTGCGCCGCGCGATTTCCTGTTGTGGGTCCACGGGGGGCAAAAGTACGTCAATTAATCGACCGATTCTTCAGTCGAATTGCGGAAAACGATGCCCGATTCTTCAAAATGGTCGATCCAAATGGCTTGATCCGATTTGATCTCGCCCGATAGGAGGGCGCGCGACAAGCGGTTTAGTATTTCTTTTTGAATAATTCTCTTCAATGGCCTTGCTCCGAAAAGGGGGTCATAACCCGCTTCTGCTAAATATCGAACTGCAGCTTCGGATGCGGCCAAGCTGACGTTCTTGCTTTGGAGTTGCCTGCGTAATTGTTCGATGTGTAGGCTAACAATCCTTCGGATCTCTTCTTTAGAGAGGGGCTGAAAAACGACGATTTCATCGATTCTGTTTAAAAACTCCGGACGAAGGCTGGAGCGTAGTAGTTGCATCAATTCACTTTCGATTTCCGCCATCAGATGTTTTCTGTTTCGATCTTCCATTTCCTCCAGGCGCGATTGAATGATGGGTGCACCCAAGTTTGATGTCATCACTATCAGGGTATTTCGAAAATTTACCGTGCGGCCTTTGCTGTCTGTGAGTCGACCTTCGTCGAGTACCTGCAGCAAAAGGTTGAAGACGTCGGGATGGGCCTTTTCAATCTCATCGAGTAGGATCACCGAATAGGGATGGGTGCGGACGGCTTCAGTGAGCTGCCCCCCTTCATCATAGCCTACATAGCCCGGAGGTGCACCCACGAGTCGAGATACACTGTGTTTTTCCTGGTATTCGCTCATGTCGATGCGCACCATGGCTTGTTCATCGTTGAATAAAAAGGCGGCAATCGCTTTCGCTAATTCTGTTTTTCCTACTCCTGTGGAACCAAGAAAGAGAAAGCTTCCTACCGGGCGTTTTTCATCGTGCAGACCAGAACGCGACCGGCGTACGGCGTCCGAAACCACGCTGATGGCTTGTTCTTGACCAATCACTCTTTTGTGTAACTCCTCTTCCATGCGCAAAAGCTTCATTCGTTCGCCTTCCAGCATTTTTTGAACAGGAATTCCCGTCCATTTCGACACCACCTCGGCTATATCCTCAGCGGTCACTTCTTCTTTTAGCATTTTCTCTCGCGAAGACGCTGCTTTCGCTTGCTGATGAATTTCATTCAGTTGGACTTCCGCTTCTTTGAGTCGACCATAACGAATTTCAGCTACCCGACCATAATCGGCCGCTCGTTCGGCCTGTTCTGCCTCTAGTTTTAATTGTTCGATGGTTTCTTTTGACGATTGAATTTTCTCCATGAGTGCCTTTTCCGAACGCCAGCGCCCCCGTAAAAGATCTGCATCCGCTCGGAGTTTCAATAAATCCAAGTCGATGATTTTGACTTTTTCGGTATCATTTTCCCGCAACATGGCCTGTTTTTCGATTTCAAGCTGCATGATTCGCCGTTCTAGTTCATCCAATTCCTCAGGAACCGAATCGATTTCGATTCTTAGGCGGGCAGCGGATTCATCCATCAGGTCAATGGCCTTATCGGGCAAAAATCGATCGGTGATGTATCGTTGGCTCAGTTCGACCGCGGCCAAGATGGCTTCATCACGAATGAGGACCTTGTGGTGCGTTTCATAGCGCTCTTTTAGGCCGCGCAAGATGCTAATGGCGTCTGCAGCATCGGGTTCATCGACCAAAACTTTCTGAAACCGGCGTTCCAGTGCCTTATCTTTTTCGAAGTATTTTTGGTATTCCGATAAAGTCGTGGCGCCAATCGCACGCAATTCTCCGCGAGCCAGTGCAGGTTTGAGTATATTGGCCGCATCCATGGCGCCTTCGCCTCCACTACCAGCGCCCACCAGGGTGTGAATTTCGTCGATAAACAAAATTAAGGTGCCATCGCTTTCAGTCACCTCACGTACCACCGATTTCAGGCGCTCTTCGAATTCACCTTTGTATTTTGCTCCGGCGATGAGAGCCCCCATATCGAGCGAAAAAACAATTTTGTGCTTCAGATTTTCTGGAACATCCCCCTTAATTATCCTAAAGGCTATGCCTTCTGCGATGGCTGTTTTGCCCACGCCCGGTTCCCCGATCAAAATGGGGTTATTTTTGGTCCGACGGCTTAATATTTGAATGACCCGCCTGATTTCTTCGTCGCGTCCAATTACAGGGTCTAGTTTACCCGATTCAGCGAGATGATTGAGATTGCGGGCGTATTTTGCAAGTGCGTTGTAGGTGTTTTCGGCATGAGGGTCCTTCACCTGGGCGCCCTTGCGCAGGCTTTTGACCGCAGTAGTTAAACAATCAGTGGAGCAACCAGCGTCTTTTAACAAGCTTGATGCAACATCACGACCGGCAGAAATGGCCAGTATGAGGTGTTCTAGGGCAACAAATTCATCCCCCATTTTTTTGGAGATTTCAGCGGCTTTTGAGAGACTTTTTTGCGCCTCGGTATGCCAATAGGCTTGTGCACCCTCTACCTTCGGAAATGACTTATACTGAGCCTTGAGTGCTTCAAGGAGTCGGCCGGACTTACTTTCACAGGTATTGATGATGTAGGAAAATAGGTGTTGGTCGACCTGCTCAATTCCAAGAAGGACGTGGACATTTTCAATGGCCTGATGAGAATTTTGATGAGCCAGTTCGATGGCCTTTTGTAATGCTTCTTGCGACTTGGCGGTTAAGGAATCCTGGTTCATTTTTCGTTTTTGTTGTGAACATCAATTCCCCTACCATTGGTATACCCTCAAATAAAAAAGACATTTCGTCAGGATTTTTTAAACAAAATCTGACGAAATGTCTTGAAAAAGGAGTGCAGCCGAGAACTTCGGCGCTTCAAGTTGCTTTTATTCCGGGATTTGGTTGAGACCGTTGGTTTTTCCGAAGAACTCCAACGACTTCACATTATAGGCCCGAGCTGCTTCAATGGGCGTGTCGAAAATGCCCAAATCGAAGCGTTCTTTATTTTTGAAGATAACAGCCCTGTATTTTTTACCGCTTTTCACTACGCCCCGATAGCCGTATCGGTTCACTGATTTATTGGTATTGCGAACCACTTTTGATCGATTGGCCCATTCTAAATTGGCTTTTCGACAATCGAGTGGATTGCTGTTGATGATGTTCACCAAAAGCCGTTCATTGGCATCGGGTTTGTTTACAAATTTCTCAGCAATTAATTTGTGCAGGTAAATCGTCTCATTTTTGTAGACACCCTCACCTAAGGGCCAATTTTTTTGGAAGAATGCGTATCCGCGGGAATGTTTCCTGAGATTTTCAACAAATTTGATTTTTTTCAGGTACGGGTTCTCCACAAGAAAGTCGTACACCTCCGCATCAACAACAGCCGTTTCACTGGTGTTTTTTAGGGGGATTTTCACTAACATTGATTTTGTTTAAAGGGTTAGACATCATATTTTCTTAACAACCGAGGCAAATTTAAACAATTGAATTTGTACTATCAAGACCTGATATGTCACTGGGTATGGTGAATTTCCTTTTGTAACATTTCGTTTTCGAAGAATGCCCTCGTAGTACAAGTTGTAATCTGATTAAACGCGAGTCACATTTCAGTCGTACACCAGAATGTGCTCCGTTAACCATGGCGAAATGTAATTCGAACCTCGTCCGGATATAAACCGAACGACGGTAAGAAATAAATCGTGATGCCCAAACAGCTCATCTTGCAGGATGATAAATTCAGGTAATTAATAAGACCAGTCTAATCCTATTCTCTGGATAAATGGATTGATTTGTGGGTATTTATCCAGTAACCATTGTTTTTTTTCTGAAAGTGTCGCAAATGTTGCGGCTTGGGAATCAGGGGACATTGCAAGCAGTTTGAGTTGAATTTCAGGTTGCCCTGTCCAGCTTCTGAGTTGGTTGGTTAAATCGAACAGCAAAACATCCAATGCAGTGCGCAAAGCGTCGTGCTCGATTGGAATTTCGATTTCTGCCGCATTATTTAATACAGGTTTAATTTGAGATAGAGCGCTGTGCACATATTTCCTGCCTTCTGATTGAAGTCCTGCTAACATCTTGAACCAAGCTTGTTCGATTGTATCCTTTTCAGTGCTTATCGATATCTGAGTAGATGCTCCTGTTTCCTTAGACAGCGGGTACTCTGTTGTTGCTTGGCTGGCATGCAGCTGTGGAGATTTGATTTTAGATACTTTTAAGGGTGTAGCCACTGCCTTGAGCGGTGGTGCCACCGGGAGTTCCGGTACGGTGTTATCAGGCCGTATATGATTTTTTTCGGAACCTAAAGGCAGCGTTTCAACCCGGATTGCATCTGTTGTTTTTTCATCCCGGGTTGCTTCTGTTGTTCTTTGACTGGGTAAATGGTCCAGGGTAGTGCTGGGCGCAGCAACGGGATGAGCAGAATCAACTACTTTTTTTTCGGGGGATGCATGTTCTTGACGGCCTGGTAAATTGACTTGCTTGTCTAAAGCTGCTTCAGTGGAATCGGGCAGGTCGGTTTCTGGAGGCAGCAACAATTGACGCGCATAACAAAGTTTAGCGAGTGCCATTTCCGCATGTAGCCTCGGGTTTCGACTTTGCCGGTGGTTCATTTCGGCTTGAGCGAGTAGGTTGAGACCGCTCAAGTGAATGTCTAAAGAAAGTCGTCCGGCCTGATCAACATAGGATGGAAGGCTGTCTTTACCTACTTCCAACATCGCGCGGGTTTGTTCGTCGCGTGCCAACAACAACCACCTCCAATGGGAGGCTAATCCTGCCAGAAACGCATCGGTTTCAAAGCCATCGACAATGATCTTTTGTAGAAGCAACAAAAGAGCAGATAAATCACCATCGAGTATGTAATTAGTGGCATCAAAAAAGGACCGACTGTCCAGGAGATTGAGATTTTTAACTACATCTTCTAGCCGGAGCTGTCCCCCAGAAAACCCGACAATTTGATCCAGCATGCTGAGCGCATCACGCAGCGCGCCGTCGGCCTTTTCGGCCAATGAATAAAGCGCTTGTTCTTCGAATGGAATTCCATCAGTCCTACATACCCTTTCTAACTCGCCAGCTATATCCGGTACGCGGATTCTGTTGAATTGGTATACTTGGCAGCGAGATAATATAGTGGGTAGGATTTTGTGCTTTTCGGTGGTCGCAAGGATGAAAATGGCATAGGGTGGAGGTTCTTCGAGGGTCTTCAAAAATGCATTGAAGGCCGCCGTACTCAGCATATGAACCTCATCGATGATGTACACTTTGAATTTCCCGCCTTGGGGTGGATAACGAACTTGTTCAACCAGGTTTCGAATGTCGTCGACCGAATTGTTGGAAGCCGCATCAAGTTCATAGATCGCCATTGAGCCGCCCGCTCTGATCGATGCACAGCTGGCGCAAACGCCGCATGCTTCTGCCTCTTCAGTAGGTTGAAGGCAATTGATGGCTTTGGCCAAAATGCGTGCGCAGGTCGTTTTTCCAACGCCTCTTGGACCGCAAAACAACATAGCTTGCGCCAATTTATCGGTTCGTATGGCGTTCTTTAGGGTTTGGGTGATATGTATTTGCCCGACCACCGACATAAAGGAGTCGGGTCGGTGTCTTCTAAAGGATACTAAGTAGGGTTCCACCTTACAAATATAATAGGTTTTGATTTTCTTTTTTCTTATCTTTGCACCCTCATTAAAAATCCGTTCATGAACCAATATGAAACCGTATTCATCCTCACCCCCGTACTTACGGAGGAGATGGTCGCTGAAGCGGTCGGGAAGTTTAGACAGGTGCTGGAAGTAAACGGCGCCGAGCTTGTCCACCAGGAAAGCTGGGGACTCAAACAAATGGCTTACACCATCCGTAAGAAATCAAGTGGGTTTTATCACCTGTTTGAGTTCAAAGGAGATGCAGGCCTGGTCGACAAACTCGAGCTTGAGTTCCGCCGCGACGAGCGCGTTCTGCGATTTCTGACTGTTTCACTCGACAAACACGCTGTACTGTACAACCAGTCGCGTCGCAATCCAGACCGAAAGTCTAAGTCCAAGCATACCCAAACCGAGCCCGCCCATGATCAGCAATAGTTTTGCCGCCATTCCGGTCAAAGAAGAGACCCGTAAAAAATACTGCCGCTTCAAAAAAAGTGGAATTAAGTATATCGACTACAAAGACCCGGATTTCCTCCTTCGTTTGGTGAATGAGCAAGGTAAAATCCTTCCTCGTCGCCTTACTGGTACTTCTTTAAAGTACCAGCGTAAGGTGTCTCAAGCCATCAAACGTGCTCGCCATTTGGCATTATTGCCTTATGTAGCCGACGGATTGAAATAAACCACAGCTTAATAGAATTGTGACATGGATATTATTCTGAATCAGGATATAAAAGGACTAGGTTATCGCTACGACATCGTGAAGGTGCGCCCTGGTTATGGCAGGAATTATTTAATTCCACAAGGGCTCGCCCGGATCGCCAATGAATCGAATGTGAAAGAGCGCAATGAGAATGTTCGTCAGGCGGCTCACCGGGTTGAGAAGGTGCTTCAAGATGCGCGCACGATGGCCGAAGCATTGTCGGGCATGAATTTGGTATTGCCCGTTCGCGTTGGTGAAAAGGGCCGTTTATTTGGCTCCATTACTACACTCCAAGTTTCTGAGGCTTTGAAAGGCCAGGGTTTGGAAATCGACCGCCGCAAAATATCTGTTCCTTCAGAAATGAAAGAATTGGGGGTATATGATGTGGAGGTAGATTTACACCGCGAAGTAAAGGCCCAGCTCAAGTTAGAGTTGGTGGCCCAGGTTTAATTTCGGTTCATGATGGCCTCGGCCTTCATGAGGCATTCATACCATTCTTGCTCGGCGTCTGAATCGTAGGTAATGGCACTGCCCGCCCGAACGACTGCCTGTTTTGTATCGCTGCGGTAGAGCATACTGCGAATCACGACGTTGAAATCAAAATCGCCTTTGGGTGTAAAATAACCGACGGAACCTGAGAATAGTCCCCTTTTAAAGGTTTCCAACTTGTCGATGAGCTTCATCGCACTGATTTTAGGCGCCCCTGTCATAGACCCCATAGGGAACGACGCGAGCAGTGCATCGAGCGAATGTGTTTGTGGACGCAATTCACCACATACGGTACTGTACATTTGGTGTACCGTCTTTAAAGTAAACACCGAACACAATTCAGGCACTATTACTGAACCCGGCACGCAACTACGGGAAAGATCGTTGCGTACCAAATCCACAATCATCAAATTCTCTGCCCTTTCTTTCTTGTTCATCGACAGGAGGGCCGCGTTTTTCGCATCTAGTTTTGGAACGGTGTGCCTGGAGGCGGTGCCTTTTATGGGTTGACTGCACACCTGCTTGCCGTGTTTGCACATGAAACGCTCCGGGCTCGCACTCATTAGATAATGATGGTCCATTCGAACGTATGCCGAGAAAGGCGCTTGTGTACGTTGATTCATGGATTTCCATGTTTCTATGGGTGATAATTGAACGGATTGGGCTTGCCATTCAATGCAGTAATTCAATTCATATACATTACCTTCAGCAATATGCTGCCTGATGATCTGCACATTTTTCTCGTACTCGGCGCGCGACACAACGGGAACAAATTCTACTTTTTCGCCTGAATTTGTTGGTGCCGCGAAATGGGTGCCATTTTCTGTTAAGGGAAGTATCCGATCCGAGTCATCCGCATGCATCGCGTTCACTAAATATTCAAACCGTTCGGGGCTGATGTTCAGGCATTCGATGCGTCCGTTTTGAAAACGTAAAAGCAATTCTGGTTCAATAAAGAAATAGCTTGGAAAGCTGAATGGTTCCGTACCTGTGGAGTGAAGTTCTTCCAATTCATTCTTGAGATCGTATGAAAAGAAACCAAATAAGTGATTCTTGTTGTGGGATATGGCATTTCTCAAGGCAGAAAGACTGCCTGAATGGTCACCTGATGTTAGAGGGCTGTTTGATGCCGCGATCCAACCATCATGTTCGAAGTAATGAAGTGGAAACGCAGTCGTCTCTTGGGCTGAAAGGGGGGTATGAGACCACAATGCAACCACATAGGTAAAAGATGAAACGGCGTCGAGTAGCTGGTAAAAATCTTCCTCACCGGCATGCTCTTTGAGAATCCGGGGCTGTTCCATGCTGTTTATCTTCGGTGAATGGTTTGGCGTCGGTCGGGACCGACAGAAACGATTCGGATCGGCCGATCCAACTCATCCTCTAGCAAATCGATATACCGGAGGAGCTGGGCAGGCAGGGCATCCTCGGATGTTGATTCCGTCAAAGATTGATTCCACCCTGGAATCATCTTGATTACGGGTTCAACACCATCCAAATCGGAAGGGAAGTATGGTGTTCGACCATTCGCGGTCCGATAATGCGTACATACGCCAATCTCAGGCAGACCACTCAGAACATCTGCCTTGGTCATGATCAGGTCCGTGACCCCATTGAGCATGATGGCATAGCGTAGGGCAGGTAAATCAATCCATCCACATCGGCGTGGCCGCCCCGTAGTAGCACCAAATTCATGTCCTGTTTGCCGTAAAAAATCGCCTGTTTCGTTGTTGAGTTCGGTTGGAAAAGGTCCGCTGCCGACACGTGTACAATATGCTTTGAATATCCCCATCACTTTTCCTACCCGCTGCGGGGCCACCCCTAACCCAGAGCATACGCCGGCCACAGTGGTGTGTGAGGAGGTTACAAACGGATACGAGCCGAATTCTAGATCGAGAAGGGTGCCCTGAGCCCCTTCGGCAAGTATGGGTTCCCCGCGATCTAGGGCTTTGTTGAGGAAAAATTCAGTATCGGCTCGCTGGTATGCTGCGATTTCGTCTAAACTTTTCTTCCATTCGTCGCACAGCGCGTTGAGCTCGGAGAGATCAGATCCATGGCGATTGAGTTCATCGGTATGGCGGGCAATTTGCTCCCTAAAGTTGGCATCGAATCGGCCGTTATCCAGATCACCTAAACGGATCCCTTGCCTGGCGGTTTTATCGGAATAGGCCGGGCCAATTCCTTTTAAGGTACTGCCGATTTTCTCATCGCCCTTGGCCTGTTCCATTGCGGCGTCGAGCAGAGGGTGGGTGGGCAGAATGAGGTGGGCACGACGGGAAAGAACCAGACGATCTTTGACAGGTACACCGTTGGCCTCAAGCATTTTGATTTCGCGCAGGAGTCCGACCGGATTCAAAACCATCCCACTGCCGGCTACATTGGTGCTGCCATCCCGAAATATCCCAGATGGAATGGTGTTGAGTACCATTTTTTTACCGTGAATGACCAATGAGTGCCCAGCGTTTGGCCCACCTTGGAATCGAGCGATGATGGGGTATGTCGGACATACCACATCCACCAGTTTACCTTTTCCTTCATCGCCCCACTGCAATCCAAGTATTACATCCACCTTCATTGGTCAACAAATAGGGTTATGCAGATGGTACGTGAATGCAAAAAACATGGATAAAAGAATTAGCGTTCAAATAATTTAAGGAGATCAAGGTAGGGATGAAATCAAATGAGGAGGCAAAAATAATCGAAATGAGTCTTGCCTGTTAATCCTCCTCGGAGGCATCGATTCGGTCAATCGTTTGTATCCCTTTTACCGCTTTCAGTTTCTTGATGAGCGTATCGAGTTGTCGGGTGTCGTTGACATACACCATGATGCTGCCCTCGAAAATTCCGTCGTTAGAAACCACACTGATGGAGCGCATGTTTACCTTTAAATCGCCTGAAATAACATCACTAAGATTTCTGATGATCCCTACATCATCGATTCCTGTGATTTTAATGCCTGCAAGAAAACTGACCTCAGAGGCCAATGTCCATTTGGCCTTTACAACTCTGTAACTGTATTTCGACAACAGGTTTACCGCATTGGGGCAGTTCACCCGGTGAATTTTTATGCCTTCACCGATGGTCACGAAGCCGAAAATTTCATCTCCGGGTATCGGATGGCAGCACGAGGCCAGCTGGTAGTCGATTTTTTGAATGCCCCCATCAATCACAAGCATATCGTCGGTCGTCGGATTGCTCGAGCGCACCATACGCTCAAAATTATCTTCATTGAGACGCGGAGCTTTGGCTTTTTTGGACACGGATTTCTCACCTGCCAAATAGGCCTGTATATCATTGATGGCTATTCTCTCGGTGGCAATGAGCTGATAAAAATCGAGCAATGAACTGGCTTTAAAATGACTGGCGAGTCTTTGAATGAGCCCATCATGGCCAGTGATCTTCCATTGTCGCAATTTGCGCTCCAGTTGTGCCTTGCCTTCTTGGGCCAGCTCACGCTTGTGTTCGCGGAGGGCATGCCGAATTTTGTTGCGTGCTTTTGCCGTCGTCACAAAACCCATCCAATCGGCTCGAGGTTTTTGAATGCCTGAGGTTAGAATTTCAACCTGATCGCCGTTCTGAAGGGGGTAGCTTAAAGGTACAATTTTGTGATTGGCTTTCGCCCCTATGCACTTCATGCCGATGTCGGTGTGTATTTCGAAAGCAAAGTCCAGGGCTGTAGCGCCCCCTGGGAGTTTAATCAGGTCTCCTTTGGGCGTGAATGCGAACACATCCTTGGCATAAAGTTGTAATTTGAATTCGTCGATGAACTCCAATGCATTAGGTTCGGGATTTTCTAGCACATCACGGATGCGGCGGAGCCATTCGTCGAACGCACTATCGCTTTGGCCATCCTTGTATTTCCAGTGCGCGGCCAATCCCTTTTCTGCAATCTCGTTCATTCGTTTGGTCCGAATTTGAACCTCCACCCACCGTCCGCCGGGACCCATTACGGTGGTGTGCAGCGACTCATACCCATTTGCTTTAGGGGTTGATATCCAGTCGCGCAGTCGGTTGGGGTTGGGTTGGTACAGGTCTGTGACCACTGAATAGGCCCGCCAACAGTCGGCCTTCTCAAACTCGGGCCTGCTGTCCATGATGATTCGGATGGCGAAAAGGTCGTATACCTGATCGAAGGTGATGCCTTGCTTTTGCATCTTGTTCCAGATGCTTACAATCGATTTGGGCCTGCCTTTAATCTCAAATTGAAGCCCTGTTCCATTCATGGCCGCCCGAACAGGCTCGATAAACTCCCGGATAAAACGATCCCTCCGCGCCTTGGTTTCCTGTAGTTTCCGGGCAATATCTCGGTATATTTCTGTATGGGTGTATTTCAGAGAGAGGTCTTCCAGTTCCGATTTGATGGCATACAAGCCCAGTCTGTGGGCGAGCGGGGCAAACAAGAATGTGGTTTCGGAGGCGATTTTGAGCTGTTTATCTTTGCTCATGCTCTCGAGCGTCCGCATATTGTGCAGGCGGTCGGCCAGTTTGATCAGTATTACACGAACATCATCGGCCAAGGTCAGGAGCATTTTCCTATAATTTTCTGCCTGTTCAGATGGATTCGTATGGCGGTTGTAGAGGCCGGATATTTTGGTAAGTCCGTCAATGATGCGTGCCACCACATTTCCGAACTCCCTTTCGATGTCATTGAGCCCTGTGTCGGTATCTTCAACCACGTCATGGAGCAGGGCACAGATGGCTGAGGTGGTGCCCAATCCAATTTCTTCAACGGCTATACGGGCAACTTCAAGTGGGTGATAAATGTATGGCTCTCCTGATTTGCGTCGTGTTTGGGCATGGGCCTCCAATGCCATTTCAAATGCGGCCCGTACCAGTTTTTTATCCCCCTTTTTTAAAAATGGACGCATGGCCCGCAACAAGCGTCTGTATCGACGCAGGATTTCCTGACGTTCTGTTTCGGCATCCGTTATGGGCTGAACAAAGGGTTCAGCAAAGGATTCATTGGGGATTTCCACGGATTAGATGGGGGCGTTTGATGGGACGGCTAAAAGTTGAAGGGGTTATTTTGTAAATCTACGGATTTTTACTTTTTGACTGGGTATTTGATTATCTTTGCATCCCTGTTTTAAGGATACACAGTACTTTGGTAATCTGTATTCTCCGAGGCGCGGATGGCTGGATCGGAAAACAGAAACAATTCTGCGGATGTGGCGAAATTGGTAGACGTGCCAGACTTAGGATCTGGTGCCGCAAGGCGTGTGGGTTCGAGTCCCTCCATCCGCACTTATTATTATTGAAGACACCGGATGTTCATTTTGGTGGTGTAGTCCTTGGATTAATGCCCAATGCATGCGCCAACTAACATCCTTCCTTATCAACGTATGAACATCAGACACGAACAAGAAACGTCGCTCGACATCAAGGTTTTTTTAACGGTAACGCAGGCCGACTATATTGAGCCATTTAATAAGGGTTTAACGACATACAGACGGGATGCCGCTTTTCCTGGCTTTCGGAGAGGAATGGCCCCGCTTGGGCTCATAAGGCGTTCGGTTGGTCGGTATGTGCTTCGCGACACACTCACCGAGCTGGCTTCAGTGCGGCTAGACCAATACATACAGGAACAGGGATGGAACCTTATTGCTCGACCTGTACAAGAAACATTGCCCGAACTCGATGAACATGATGGGGTTTCGGTGATGCCTGACTTTGAATACATTTTTGCTTTAGGATTAAAACCTGAGTTTTCAACCGCGCTCAAGTCGGAAGTTTACGACTTTCATAAAGTCACGCCATCCGACGAGCAAGTAGCTGAGCAAATCACTGAATTGCGTCGTAGATTTTTTGAAAATCCTTACCCATCCGTTTCAGAGGCTGGTGATCGCCTGATGATACGTTTGGCTCGTTTGCCAGTAGAGGATGCTCAAGATACCATTCCCCCGTTCACTACTTTTTCTGTGGATATCGATACCATCCCGGATGAATCTTTGCGGGCCGAATTAACGGGAATAGGAGAGGGATACACCACACAGACGAGCTTGGGTCGATTGATGAACGCGCCCCATACTGAATGGCCTTCCCTGATGCGGGTGGAGGCCGATAAGATCCCGACGCCCGAGGAGGAACTTAGGCTCGAGGTTCGTTATGCGATCAGAGAGGGATTAGCTGAATTGGGTCCGGAATTGTATGCTAAGGCTTTTGAAGGCAACCCACCCGCTGATCAGACTGAATTGGAATTGCGGATAAAGGATATGCTCGCTCAACATTTTGTGGAAAGTGCAGAAGATTATCTTAGGGCGCGTTTGACAAAGGATTTTTTCGATGAGTTTGATGTTGAAATGCCAACCTCTTACCTGGCAAAGCTGTATCAATCTACGACTGACTCCCAATCTACCGATCAGGAGGAGTCATTTCAGTCGTTTTTGAAATGGTTTCGTTCGGATATGAAAATGAAGGTTGCTTTGGAAGAAGCGGGTTGGGATATCACGGATGAAGATGTGAAGATGTCGGCAGCACGTTTTCTCTCGGATTATTTTGCGCAGTCGGGTATGCGGCAAGACATGAATGTGTTGATGGGCTATGTCGACAAATACCTTGAGAATAAAGACAATCGCTTCAGGATGGAGGACACCGCTCGCCGTCATAAATTGGGTTATTTGCTTCGAAACAAAATCAACACCAACGAAGTTGAGGTGTCTCATGAGGAATATCGCAGCATGATCCAAACTTTTAATGAACAATAGTCGTTCTTATAATAATTATTAGCCTTTACTGCACCTGTTATGAGTAAAATGTCCCGCGATTTTCATCGGTTTGCTACTGCTCACCTTGGACTGAGTGGCAACACCACCGATGCGGTGGTTCGCCACCAAGTAAATGCACTTACCCCCTATATTATTGAGGAACGCCCGATGAATGTGGCCAGCATGGATGTCTTTTCACGTCTCATGATGGACCGCATCATTTTTATGGGGGTTGGCATCAACAGTGAGGTTGCCAATATCATTCAGGCGCAGTTGTTGTTTTTGGATTCCTCAGACAGCAGTCGTGACATCCAAATTTATGTGAATAGCCCGGGGGGATCCGTTTATGCTGGACTCGGCATTTATGATACCATGCAATACATCCATGCCGATGTCGCTACCATCTGCACGGGTATGGCTGCCTCTATGGCGGCGGTACTGCTGTGTGCAGGTGCGCCGGGTAAGCGTACGGCCCTCAAACATGCTCGTGTTATGATCCACCAGCCCATGAGTGGCACGGAGGGTCAGGTCACGGAGATGGAGATTGCTCTGAGGGAGACTATTAAGGTGCGCGATGAACTTTATCAGATTCTCGCCAACCACAGTGGTCAGAGTTTTGAGAAAATAACCAAAGACAGCGACCGCGATTATTGGATGAGTGCTGAGGAAGCGCGTACCTATGGAATGATCGATGAGGTGCTCATACGGAATCCCAAAACTGCCCAATAATGCCTAAAGCCAAAATTCATTGCTCTTTTTGTGGCAAAGAGAAGGAACAGGCTAAGGTTTTGGTGGCAGGCATGGAGGCGCATATCTGCGATCAGTGCGTGGTTCAGGCTGGTGAAATTGTTCGTGCACAGGAGGAGCGGCATGTGGGAAAGACAGGTAAAAGCAGTCACCGGCAGTTTGCTAATCTTCGTCCGACCCTCATCAAGGAGCATTTGGATACTTATGTCATTGGCCAGGACGAAGCCAAACGACATTTAGCGGTTGCGGTCTATAATCACTATAAGCGGATTAATCAGAGTCAACAATCGGATATTGAAATTGAGAAGTCAAATGTCATGCTCGTTGGGGAGACGGGAACGGGTAAAACGCTGCTGGCGCGTTCCATCGCTCGGTTGTTGAATGTGCCTTTTTGTATTGCGGATGCTACGGTTTTCACAGAGGCGGGTTATGTAGGCGAGGATGTGGAGAGTATTCTAACACGTTTGCTTCAGGCGGCCGATTATGATGTAGAAGCTGCTCAACGGGGAATCGTGTATCTCGATGAAATCGATAAAATAGCGCGAAAGGCTGATAATCCTTCGGTTACTCGCGATGTTTCCGGCGAAGGTGTGCAGCAGGCTCTTTTAAAAATGCTTGAAGGTACGGTAGTGAATGTACCGCCGCAAGGTGGTCGCAAACACCCCGAACAGAAATTTGTGCAGGTCGATACCCGGCATATCTTGTTTATCTGCGGGGGGGCATTCGACGGCTTAGAGAAGATAATTGCCCGGCGCGTGCGCGTGAGCTCCATTGGTTACCTGCGCCACGCTGGTTCAAAGGACCCAGAGGCGGGCCATTTGCTGCAGTGTGTTCAACCCGTTGACCTGAAATCGTATGGATTAATCCCTGAGCTTTTGGGACGACTACCGGTTGTGACATACCTCAATCCGCTCGACAAGAATACGTTAAAGACCATACTAACACAGCCTAAAAATGCACTGATGAGGCAGTATGAGCATTTATTCTCGCTCGAGGATATCCGCTTGGTGGTGCCCGACGATGTGCTGGACTTTGTGGTGGATCAAGCTATGGAGTTAAAATTGGGCGCGCGTGGTCTTCGGTCTATCTTAGAAGTGATATTGCTAGACGCTATGTTTTCGCTTCCCACGACCAGCCCGAAACCTAAGGAGTTTATCGTTGGTCTTTCTTACGCCCGCGATCAATTTTCGGCATCGGGATTCAGTAAATTACGGGCAGCAGGTTAAGTGGAATATATGATCGTGGCATCCACCAGTAGGGTGCCTTCACGCTCGAGATGGGTCGCGGAACACTATCAGCAGTGTCTTCAGGCACTGCGGATAGATGCAGATTTGATGGCACTTGATCGGGTTCCTTATAATCTTTTGGAAACAACGCTTTATCGAAATCCCCGGCAGCCGAATACGGCTTGGGACTCGATTCAACAGAGAGTACATACGGCCCAGAAATTTATTTTTATCATACCTGAATACAATGGCTCGTTTCCAGGGATTTTAAAAGTTTGGATTGATGCGCTCGAGTATCCCGGAAGCTTGCGCGGAAAGAAGGCCTGTATGCTGGGGTTATCGGATGGTACCCAAGGCTCCGCCCTTGCCATGAGTCATTTTGCCGATGTACTCAACTATGCCGGTGTACATACCCTTGCTTTTCGTCCGCGGTTCATCCAAATTGGCAAGAATATGTCGGCGGGAGTTCTCGAGAATTCAGATTACCTCAAGCAAATTCAAATTCAAATCGATCAGTTTATTACTTTTTAAGACGGATAAACGAACGTGTTAACAATTTGAGGGCTATTTTTTACGTAGGTTGAGTTTTCGGATGGCCTGAACAACTTGTCTATTTAATATAGACCGAAAAATTGGCCCCTAACGTACGATAAACTTGGACAGATAGCTTTGTCCGGATAGACCATGTACCCGAATATGGTATAGTCCGGTGGGTAATGGGTCGATTTCGTATTCTGCCCTTTCACCCTGAGGCGTGTTTTGGTTGATTTGCTGAACTTGTCGGCCCGAAGCATCGTAAATTGTTATGTTCTTCAATTCTTCCGCATCAAGCTGTATGATTATTTTCCGGTAGTTGTTTTCTAAAACAGTCGGATAAATTTGAAGCGACTGATTTTGTGTTGTTTCGTTGATCAAGGTTCCGAATCCCGTAGTCGTCGTGAAAGTTCCTGAGGCACTTTGCGCTGCACAGGTCCAACCGGGGTTATACGGTCGGATGGTATAGGTGTAAGTAAGATTGGGTTGAAGTACAGGCAGTGTATAAGTTAATGCGGTATCACCTCCATGAACAAAGACGTCTGTTACCCTTAGGTTATTGCGCCGAATACGGATCATATATGAAGTAGCGCCATCCACTTTTCTCCATCGGAATTGTACCCAATTGGCCGGTTGCGCTGGCCCCCCGGCGATGGGTGAGAGTGGGGTAGTGGTGCCTACCAAGGTGTCAACAAAATAGGGAGGTTGAAGCAGGAGATAACCGCGAGAAGCTGAAGGACCTGCCAGAGTCGAACGCATCGTTTGGATTTGTTGATCACTGAATCGATTCTGACAGTTGTCGTTTGAATAGGACATATAAAGTGCGGCATCCGGAATAAATGTGTCGCCGTTTCTATCGGTATCTGACGGTGTAAAGCCGAAGCAATTCCAACGGTAGCCAATATAATCGGCTTCGGTGTCGCAGAAACGATCACCCGCTGTGGCACAATTGGCCGACAAACGAGGAGGGGGCTCATTGGTGAGGCGCGTAACCCGCTCAGAAAACGGACCCGTTGGATCCCCGCTGGTGCCATCAAAGGGATGAGGTAGGGCAAAATAATGACCCATTTCGTGGGCCAAAGTGGTGTTTCCCGACTGAGAACAGGGTACGCTCATCATCAAACCGCCTTGTGCACTCCCAGATGGGCCAGAGCCGCTTCCTGGAAAGGTTGCATAACCACAAAGTCCAATGGAACCGAGATCAACAAAGTAAATATTTACCACCCGACTTTGGTTGTAGGTGTCCATCAATTGAGATCCTTGGGCATAGGAAGTATGTCGATACAAAGAAGAATTAGCGATGATATTCGGCTCACCTTTCATGTAAAAAAACAAGCCGGCTGACGCATATTTTTCATTGAGTTGGCATAAAACAGTGAGCCAAGTATTGAAATCATAAGAATTTCCACCAATATCTTGAACCACATGGATTTTGACAGGAACCATAATACGGTTATTCGAGACCCTTTCGAGTCCCAAATCGAATCGATTGTTTAAAGCCTCAAGATGCGCAAAGTGATTGAGTGAAGGTTCTGGCGTGCCGCAAAGTCCTTGTTCACTCCATTGGGCGTAAACAGGAGCAGAGATTGTATAAATGAATATCAATAAGCTAACGAAGTAAAAACGGAACGGCAGGTAGAGGTCCATGAGGAGAAGTTTATTGAACTACAATTTTGAAGGCCTTGTGTTGTTGATTTTGTTGAATATGAATATAATACAATCCTGACGCAAGCGGTGGCAAGCTTAGTTTATGTCGATCGAGATTCCTTTCTAAGGTCCATTCTTGAATCGTTCGACCCGATGCATCGCTTATTACTGCCTTTGCTTGTACATTTTCAGTTAACCCAACAATGTTCAACGGATGGGAAACTCCTGATTCGAAGAGGGTTGGATAAACCATCCATGCATTGATTTCCGATTCTGACCGAATACCGACATTGGTCACGTAAGCTCCAGCGTAAAAGAAAATGCGATCTGAATACGGTGTACACAGATTGGCTCCATTCAAGGCCCTAACTTGCCATGAATGCTCACGGTTGGCTCTGATGAGGCGGGCCTGACTGATGTAGAAAGTGTCCGTAGTAATGGTGTCGAGTACCGAAAAGTTGAACAGAAGAATTTTGATTTGGTAGGATGTTGCCCCGGGTGTACGATTCCACCGAAAAACTACATAATTACCTGGAAAAGTATCCGCTGTTGCTGGTGAAATGAGTGCAGCGCCGGTTGTGATATCCGGGTAAGCCGGCATGGGGTTGATGGTGAGGTAGCCACGAGGAGAATTGGTGGTGGTGAGTGTTGCTCTCATGGCTGTTATTTGTTGGTCTGAGAAGCGACTCATACATTGATCACTCGAATAACTCATGTAATAGCTGGAATCCGGGCGGAAACGGTCACCGTTGATGTCGAGCTGAATGATCCCGGTAGGGCAATTCCAACGATTGTCGATGAAGTCAGCCGGAGTATCACAGAAGTTATCACCTTCTGTATTGCAATTGGCCGACAACCGAGGCAAGGGTTCGTTGAAGTTCCGGGTAACGCGTTCTGCACTGTTGGCTGTTGGATTGTTGCTGGTTTGGTCGAAAGTATGGGGCAGGTTGAAAAAATGCCCAACCTCGTGGGTCAGTGTAGTTCCGTTGGGTTGTGAACAAGCAAAACTCATGACCACTGCACCGTTGTTTTGTGCCCCTCCGGGACCAGAATTCGGATAAAAGGCAAAGCCGCATAAACTCATGGCACCAAGATTGGTGTAATAGATGTTCATCGTGCGCGCAACGTTGTTTTGCGAAATCATGGTGTTGAGCGGACCATAATCGACCGGATTATAAAGAGCATCACTTAAAATAAACCGAACCGCACCCGGCACATAAAAGAAAAGGCCCGCGGAGGCCATTCTTTGATTCAGATCACAAATTGTCAGAAAAGCATTGTTTTCTAAAAATCCGCCTGAACCATTGGTCGCCTTCACGATGTGGATCGTTACCGGAATATTGATGCGGGTCGGATCTTCCGGAAGCACCGAATAATCCAGGCTTTGAATGAATTGGCGAACAGACTCCGGCGCGGCGGGTGTGCCACATGGGGCTTGCTGGGTGGGCTGCGCCAATAGACTGCTGGAAAAAAGCAGAATCGCCCAAAAAGTACTAAAAAACTTGTTCATGAAAGGCGTAAGTCTAACGGTTTACTACAATGCGGCGGGCATAAGAATGAGCACCACTTTGAGCGGAGAGTAGGTATAAGCCGTTGGAAAGACCTGTGCTATTCAAGCGAATCAGCGCATTGTCGTCCATATACATGGTCTCGGCCCGAACAACACGGCCCATTCCATCGGTTAGTCTTATTTCTACTGGGTCGATTCTAGGCTGTTCAAATTGCATATGTAAGTCAGCATCGGATTGAAGTAGTGAAGGATAAACGTTCCAGGATTGAGCGGATTCTTCAGAAATGCCCACGCCAAATGGAGTGGTTGTCGTGAACGTAATTTCAGTGCTGTAAGGGCGACAGGTGACCTTGTGGTTGAGGGGCATAATTGAAATGCGGTATGGGACGTTGGCACTCAGTTTGGTGCCGGTGTAGGTATAGACCGTGTCTGCTGAGTTCAACAGTATTTCTTCCATCAAAGTGAAATTGCGCCGAATTCTGAGTGCATACATGGTCGCACCCGGCACCCTGTTCCAGCGAAATGCCACCCAGTTAGCGGGATGTCCGGTTGAATTATTGGCAGGTTCTATGACGTTTGCAGTTCCCGTAATGGTATCATAGGCAGGCATAGGGGGTGATAGCAAGTACATCCGCGGACCGGGAACGGTAGAACCTCCCGGACCAGGCGTAAACGTGAGGGTAGCCCGCATGGCAGCAATTTGCTCGGGTGAGAAGGTTGTCTGACAATTGTCGTCGGAGTAGCTCATGTAGAGGGTGCCATTGGGCAGGAAGAGATCTTGGTTGATGTCGCGCACTGTGCTGTTGAAACCCGGGCAATTCCAGCGATCGCCCCGAAAATCAGCCTCTGTGTCACAGAAACGATCACCCGCATCTGCACAATTGGCAGAAAGTCTGGGCGGTGTTTCCGTGATTCGGGTAACACGTTCGTGTTGTTGGGGCGCCTCAGAAGTGTTTTGAAAAGGATGGGGTAAATTCAAAAAGTGCCCCATTTCGTGCGCCCAAGTTGAATTGCCCGCTCCAGAGCAACTTGGCGAAAGATAGATTGCTCCCTGACGATTGGAGGGGCTTTGTGGCTCGCCTGTTCCAGGAAAATTAGCAAATCCACACAATTGCAGGGTACTTAACCCGGTGTAATAAATGTTAATGACCCGAGCCACGTTGTATTGCGTATTCAAAACCCCAGCAGCGGCGAATGTTGGCAGGTTCGTCATGGAGGAGTTGGGAATGTAATTGATATCACCCCGCATAAAAAACTGAATGCCCAAGCTGTTGTACTTCTGATTCAATTCGCAAAGGTTCCTGAAAATACCTTCTTGGGTGAAATAACCTGTGCCTGTATTGCTGCCTATTACATGAAATTTGACCGGTAAAAAAATGGTGTTGCCTACCTGCTCAAAATTCAAATGATCGAAAACGCCATTGGCGCGCAGCTGAGATATGTAATCGAGGTTGGCCCGGGGTGCATCTCCCGTGCCGCATGGGTACGTCCAATCTTGGGCTACAGCGGGCTGGGATGTCAGGAATGCTAAGGAAAAAAGAAAGCCAATTCTGATCAGTAATTTTATGGGTTTCATAGTGGGGGATAGATGCTGTTTACGGTGGGTGAGAGATCTGATTTGTGAGCAAAAATAAACAAATTCAGCCTTTTTTGGTAACTTTGCGCCACCAAAAAAAAACTGATCTTATGAAAATAACCGTTGTAGGCGCCGGAAATGTTGGTGCCACTTGTGCCGATGTCATTGCCCGACGCGAACTCGCCAATGAAGTAGTTTTGTTGGATATTCGCGAAAATTTCGCGGAGGGTAAGGCCTTAGACTTATGGCAGACCGCTCCCATAGAGCTCTTCGATAGCCGCATCAAAGGTTCAACCAACGATTATTCGAAAACAGCCGGAAGTTCCGTGGTGGTCATTACCAGTGGTTTGCCCCGCAAGCCGGGCATGAGTCGAGACGATTTGATTTCTACCAACGCGGGAATCGTACGTTCGGTGACTACTCAAATTTTGGAATATTCGCCCAATGCCATCATCATCGTGGTATCTAATCCGCTCGATGTAATGACCTACTGTGCCTACAAGGCAGCTGGTTTGCCCGCCCACCGGGTTTTTGGTATGGCAGGTGTATTGGATACTGCACGCTACCGTGCATTTTTGGCCGAGGCACTCGACTGTTCACCCAAAGACATTCAGGCTGTTTTGATGGGTGGTCATGGCGATACCATGGTGCCGCTTCCACGCTACACGACCGTAGGTGGTATTCCAGTGACCGAACTGATCGATGCAGACCAACTCGATGCCATCATCGAGCGTACAAAAAAAGGGGGGGGCGAAATCGTACAACTTTTGGGTACATCAGCTTGGTATGCGCCGGGCGCCGCTGCTGCACAAATGGTTGAGGCCATTGTTCGTGATCAGAAGCGGATCTTCCCTGTATGTGCCTGGCTGGATGGTGAATATGGTTTGAAGGATGTCTACATGGGCGTTCCTGTTAAACTGGGCCGCAACGGCATTGAGAAAATCATCACACTGGATTTAAATGCCGAGGAATTGAAGGGTGTACACGCTTCAGCGGCTGCCGTTCGTGAAGTGATGGAGGTTCTCGATGGCATGAATTGATTGGGGAAACTACCCCAGTCCAATCTGTAAGCCGATGCCAAGGTTCCCGAACAAACCTGAGGGGTTCGTTCCGATGGAAGCTGTTGCCCACGAATGTCCTTTGGCCATCGTGCCAATCATTCCCTATCGTATGGAACCGCATGGTATGCATTTGGTGGTTGATGCCCGTCGTGGGCGACAAATTCTTCGGTTTTTGATCGATTCCGGCGCCTCAAACACGGTTGTTGACTTGAGAAAAATACGACCCGATGATGTTCATCCCCATGATTCAGCACTTCAGATACAAACAGCAGGGGCAAATGGGGGTCGTCAAAACGCGCCCCTCGTGCGAATGAAAGGGATAAAACTTGGTAATCTTGCTCTTCCCTTGTGGGATATTGCCGGCATGGACTTTTCTGGAATTCACTCGGCCTACAAAAGCCTTTCATTAAAACCTGTTTCGGGAATTCTTGGTGGGGATGTCTTGTATCATTATCGTGCACGCATCGACTATGGCCGACTTCAACTTGAATTTTTTCAGCCCCATGTTGCGCCTCCCTTTGGTTGACCGGGTAGTCGAGCAACTGAAGGCGACCATGAACGGGTCGGATGATTCAGCTTGGCTTTTGGCCGCCAGCGGTGGTCGCGATTCAACAATGCTCGCACACCTATTGCGGCAAGCAAAAATCCCATGTGCATTGGCACACATGAACTATGGCCTGCGTGGGGAGGAATCTGTACGTGATGAGCGGTTTGTTCGAGACCTAGCCCTTCATTTGGGGGTACCTGTATATGTGGAATGCGTAGATGCCGCACCTATGATAGGCAATCGACAAGCCATCTGCCGCAAGTTGCGCTACAACTGGCTGCATAAGCTCTGCCTCGAACATTCTTTTATCGGTATTTTAACCGCGCACCATGCGGGCGATCAGGCAGAGACTGTCCTGATGGCGCTTTTGAAGGGACGGGGATTGCGGGCACGCGCCGGCATGGATTTCACAGTTGGTCGGGTATACCGTCCGCTGCTCACCACCAGCAGTGAAGAAATCGAAGAGTGGGTGACTGACAACGAAATTGAATATATGGTCGACAGCAGCAATCGATCCCTCCGCTACGACCGAAACTATGTTCGTCATGTATTGACTCCTCTATTGAATGCGCGCTTTCCGAATTGGCAACTACATTTGCTGGAGCGTTCATCGGTTTGGCGATCCTACAGCAACAAACTCGAACAATCGGCGCTGGTGGAATCTCATCGGATTATTGTAGAAGATGCACACGGTTTGATGCGGTGGAACATCATCGATTCAATCCCGACAGATATTTATCTGGAAATGGCCCGGAAATTGATACCCAACCGAAATTCCCTTCTTCGATTGGGTGATTTGCTGGAAGGCGCCCCAAACCGTCAACTCACGGCGGGTGACTGGATGATCAGCCGAACCAGTCATGCACTCATTTGGGAGCGATTGGACGTGTCGGCCTGTGATTCGAATGTTCAGGATACGTTGCAATCCAGGTTTCCGATTGAACTCAACAATCCAGGAGTTTATGCACTTTCCTCCAATCAGCAACTGCTGTATCGGGTTTGGACGAATGCGTTGGAACGCTCAAACAGCATCGTGGAGGGTGGAGAATCATGGATTGAAGCCAGCATGCACCTGCCATGCATCGTCCGATGTTGGCAGGCGGGCGACCGCATCCGCATGGCCGGATCTGGGGGGCGGAAAAAGGTATCGGATCTGCTGAACGAGTGTGCTGTACCGCCAGTGCGAAGACGCAGCATCCTTGTTTTGGTGCAGGGCAATGAAATATTGTCGGTATTGGGGTATAGAAGCTTTAGTTTTGTGGGATCACCCGAGGAATACCCCCGACAAGCTTTTCGGCTGTGCTCGGTATCTGACAAGGATGCATCGTTAATGGCAAACAACCCTTCTTATTGAAGCTGAATCTATGGCCAAGAATCCCCCGGATCGGGTTGACAACAAATTTGTTGAGGTCACTTCACCCAATCGGCCAGCGGAACCGACGAGGGCGGAGCGGTTGGAGGAGGTTGTAGTGCAGGCGGTGGACGATAAGGTGCAACACATTGGAGACGATGCGGTGCAAGATGATTTGTTCGAACACCATAAGGTAATCGTGGATCGTGGGCAATCGCTGCTTCGAATAGATAAGTTTTTGTTTGATCGTCTGCCCGGTAATTCGCGCAATCGGATCCAAAATGCCATCAAAGCCGAGTCCGTACGGGTCAACGGAAAGGCCATAAAATCGAGTTATCTGATTAAACCGCTGGATGTCATTCAAATCGTGTTGGCCTATCCGCCACGCGACACGACCCTACAACCAGAGGCTATGGATCTCAAAATCCCCTATGAGGACCCAGACTTACTTTTGGTGAATAAACCCCCGGGCCTCGTGGTGCACCCTGGTCATGGTCACCACAGTGGCACGCTGGTGAACGGACTGCTTCACCATTTTAATGGATTACCCACGCACCGCAACGGGGAAGTGAGGCCCGGATTGGTACATCGGATCGATAAGGATACGAGCGGACTCCTGGTGATTGCCAAGACCGAATATGCCATGACCCATTTGGCGCGGCAGTTCTTCGACCACAGCATAGACCGAACCTATCAGGCCTTGGTCTGGGGCTCACCTGCACAAGACGCTGGTACCGTACGCACGCAAATCGACCGCGATCCGCGTAATCGACTGAAAATGGCTGCGTTTTTGGATGAACAGCGCGGCAAGCATGCCGTCACGCATTATGAGGTTATTGAGCGATTGGGTTATGTGAGCCTTTTGCAGTTTCGTTTGGAAACAGGTCGAACCCACCAGATTAGGGTGCACACCTCGTTTTTGGGCCACCCCATTTTTAACGATTCCGTTTATGGAGGCGACCGGGTGGTGGTGGGTCCGTCGTTCAGTAAGTACAGGCAGTTTGTAGAAAATGCCTTCTCGATCATGCCTCGTATGGCGCTGCACGCCCGTTCACTCGGTTTCATTCATCCCGAAACGGGGCAAAAATTGGCTTTCGAATCCGATTTACCTGCCGATTTCAGCAGTGTACTGGAAAAATGGCGTCGTTTTGCGGGAAGCTCGCCTGATACCTGGGCATTGGATTCGCCATGATTGATAAAATCGAGCGTAAAAGTGTTGTAATTAAATAAGCTATGTACAATTTATACATCATCCGACACGGGGAAACGGAGTACAATGCCTCCGGGAAAATCCAAGGACGTGGCATCGATTCTTCCCTCAATGAACGGGGAATGCAACAGGCCGAGGCCTTTTTGAGGGCCTATCCTTCGGATTTTTTTGATGTGGTTTATTGCTCGACCCTAAAGCGCACCAAGCAAACGATACAAGGGTATTTGGATGCGGGTCTGCCCTGTAAGGAGTTGGCTGCGCTCGATGAATTCAATTGGGGTGAGGTGGAAGGGCAGCCCTATACGGTCTATGCCGAAACCTACCGTGAAATGATCGAAGCGTGGACGGGTGGCGACTACCATCGGGCACCACATTTTGGGGAATCGCCTGCGGAGGTGGCGCTTCGGCAGCAACAGGCACTTCATTCCTGGCGTTCGGGAACAGCTCAACGCATATTGGTGTGTATGCACGGCCGGGCACTTCGGCTCATGCTCTGCCAACTAACACAGCAACCGTTGTCGCAGATGGAAAGCTTCACCCACACCAACTTAAGTTTGTATGTGCTGGATTGGGATGGCGCGCGGGGTCAAATACGGGTCGCCGACGACCGCAGGCATTTGAAAGCGGTCGGGTCTCTGTAGGCGGTTGTTTATCTGTAGGCGGTTGTTTATCTGTAGGCGGTTGGGTCTCTGTGGGCGGTTGGGTCTCTGTAGGCGATTGGGTCTCTGTAGGCGGTTGTTTATCTGTGGGCAATTTTGTCTTTGTAGGTGATACACGTATGCCCTGTAGAAAACCGTTCTGGCTATCTTTTAAATGCCCAAAGATCAACGAATCACAAGCGCTCCAAAATGGTTTGGATCATTCGGTCGATAACCTTTTCTGGATTTGGGCATCGTTCGCCTGTGGCGCGGTTGGCAAGTATGGCACTCACCGAAACAGCCCGATGCCCCATAAGCCGAGCGAGTCCGTAAATGCCAGCGGTTTCCATTTCCATATTGGTGATCCGCATGCCGTTGGGAAATTGAAATGCCGCTAATTGTTCGATGAAGTGGTCGATTCTCGGGGGGATTCGGAGTCTACGGCCTTGGGGTGCATAGAAACCTGCACAAGTCAGGGTAAGTCCTTGGGGCAGGTCTGTTCGTGCCAATTGCTTCAGCAGATCGGGATCTGCCCGATATAATACTGGTATGGCGGTTTGTTTGATCTCGGGGATGCGGTCGAGCAGTGCTTTTGTCTGACCGAGATAGGCTGAATCTTCGGGATCGGCGTAGAACGGCATCAAGCCATCGAGACCAAGAGCCAAGGAAGAACAAAGTAGGGAGCCCACTTCAACATCATCCTGTATGGCACCCGATGTGCCCAGACGGATCAGACGTAAAGATTTAGGCGGGTTGAGCGGTTGTTCATCCACAAAATCGAGGTTGTGGAGCGAGTCGAGCTCATTGAGTACGATGTCTATGTTGTCGGTGCCAATGCCCGTTCCGATGACCGATATACGGCTCGTGCCCAACTGCCCGGTATGGGTCACAAACTCGCGTTGCCGAACCTTGTATTCAACAAAGTCGAAATACTGGCTTACTTTTTCGACCCGATCGGGATCGCCCACCAGCAGAATTGTATCTGCTACTTGTTCGGGCATCAGGTTCAGATGGTAGACAGCGCCCAGCGGAGTACGCATCCATTCAGTCGATTTCATGGCACGAAAATAGAAAGGAAATGCAGCGGACTGGTTATTCGTTGGTCATCAGCTGATGAAAGGTGTGGCGTATGGCATCGATGGGTTGGTTGCGCATGCATTTGAAGTGGCCTTTCGGACACGTATCAAAGCCTATTTTGGAGCAAGGACGGCAATTGAGCCCGTTGATTTCAAAGGACTGTACGTTTTGGGGATTTACGGGCTGCCAGGCGTACATACCAAATTCAGGAATCGTATTGCCCCAAATGGCCAATGTAGGACGGGCGAAGGCAGAGCCTATATGCATCATGACCGAATCGTGGGTGATCAGCACCTGTGCTTGCCGCACTACATCGGCCGACTGATTGATGTTGAAACGGCCGCAAAACGAAAATAAATAGGGGTTGTTCGATGCCTTCACTACCCGTTCTGCTGTTGCCTGGTCGCCTTTGCCGCCCAGCAAAATCAGCGGTGCACGAACCGACCGGCAAAGCGCGATGATCAGATCTTCAGGTAGTCGTTTGGTGGCGTGTTGTCCACCCAATGCATACACGCCGTAGGAGGGGGCCTTATGATTGACAAAATTCAGGTTCTTGACATCAGCGTTCTCAAACAACTGGCCTACATCAATTTGATCCTCTTGAGGAATAAAGTATTCGAGGGGTAAGGGCGTTTTCGGAATACCTAAGGGGGTTAAGGTTTCCAAATAGCGTTCCACAATATGCACACGGGGAAGGATGTCGATGCCGCACTGCACCCGCAGCCATTTCTCAATGTTCAGTTTGCGAAAACTGTATTTCTTTCCCGACAAAAACCACTTAAACGGACGGCTTCTCAGGTTGTGGTGCAGATCGATGATATAGTCGAAACACTCTGCCTGAAGTGCAGGCATCAACTCTTTTCCGCTTTTGTTGATCAAATGTATGCGCGTGATGAGCGGATGGGCCTTGATGACCTCATAATGCTGAACCTTAGTGAGGTAGTGAATTTCGGCCTTGGGGTAATGATCAGCAATTGCCCGGATGACAGGTGTGGTCAGCACCATATCACCCAACGAGCTAAAGCGGATGATCAGAATCTTCAACGAACTGATTTCAGTAGGTTGGCACGTATTCCATGCGGGCAAGAATACCTTGGCTTCGGAGTGCCTGACTGGCTGTTTGAACGGGTGCGTACAATGCACCAAGATTTTCAACCATCTGGTTTTTAGCCGCATTACCCGACCATTTGTTTAGAATTTCGTCGAACGGGTCCTTGGGCGTTGGCATACGACGGATTTTGTAGTCGGTTACCTTAGCCAATCGCGACGCGCACGCCAGAGCGTCCTCTTCAGTACCGAGTTGGTCAACCAGTCCTAATGCCAGCGCCTGTCGGCCTGTGTATACCCTTCCTTGTGCCATGGCCTGCACACTATCCGAACGGAGACTTCGGCCAGTTGCTACCAGTTTGATGAAGTCGTCATACACCTTGTTCACCGAAGCTTGTATGATGGCCTCCTCATCGGCACGCATGGGGCGTACGCCACTCATGATGTCGGCATATGGGCCTGTCACCACCCGGTCGAAGGTGATTCCGGTCTTGTTGGCGAAGAAACCACTGAAATCAGGCACCAACCCGAACACCCCAATAGAACCGGTGATGGTGGTGGGTTCAGCGAAAATGGAATCGGCATCGGCCGCAATCCAATATCCACCCGATGCGGCTACATTGCCCATACTCACCACCAGGGGCTTCTTTTTATTGAGCAAAACCAATTCACGGCGGATCACCTCGCTTGCCAATGCATCGCCACCGGGCGAATTCACGCGCAAGACCACCGCTTTAACGTCGTCGTCGAGGCGGGCCTTGCGGAGGGTAGCCGATAGGCGCTCGCTGCCGATGTTCTCGTCGTCGCCTTCTCCTCCACTAATTTCCCCATTGGCATACACCACAGCGATTTCATTTTTGGACTCGTTTTCGTCTTCTTCCAGACTTCCCAGATATTCACCCAAACGGGCAAACTTAATTTTCTCAATGTTCTTAGCCTTTGTTTTCTGAGCAAGCATTTCCAGTACTTCATCGCGGTGCCATAGGGCGTGAACCATTCCTTTATCCAGTGCGTCACGATCCGTACGAATATCCAAACGATCCGCCATGCGCCGCAAAGAATCGGTTGATAGACCACTGTTCTTCGACACCTGCTGCAGGTAGTCTGCATATAAATCGTTCATATAACTTTCCATTTGCAGGCGGTTATCGGCGCTCAGGTCTTTGCGAATGAAGGGTTCGCCGGCTGATTTGTACTTACCCACGCGAATCAACTTCACTTCGATGTCGAGTTTTTCGAGCATGCCCTGTAGGAAGATCGGACTCGATGCAAGTCCATTCCACATAAGGCTGCCCATGGGCATCATAAAAATACTATCGGCCGCACTTGCCAGATGATAGGAGGCCTGATCGTAGTTTTCAGCATAGGCATAGATAAACTTGCCGCTTTTTTTGAAGGCCACCAGGTCATCCAGCAGAACAGAGCGCATGGTTCCTCCGACTGCCACATTGTCCAAATCGAGGAATATACCTTTGATTTTATCGTCGGTGGCGGCTTTGCGCAAGGCTCTTCTGACCTCAAACAAAGAGGTGCTTTCCTCCGGTCCACTGCCCGACATCAAATCAAGTCCGGCCAGCGGGTTTTCCGTTGCCCGGTCTACAATGGGCTGGTCGAAAGAAAGATGAAGTATGCTGTTGTCAGCGATCTCAGATTCATCGCCTGAAGAAACTGCGGCCACAATCGCAACGATGACAAGAATTGAAAACACGGTAATCACCATTTGGGCCGTTATGATGGCCAATACGAGACGCAGAAATTTTAGCATTGTTTGATTTAATATTTTTAAAATGGTTGGGGCAAAGATAAAGGGCCATTAGGTACTATGCATCACCAAGTACTGAAAAAATTTTAATACGAACTGGTGTGTATGCACTTGTACGGAAAAACAAAACAAAAATAGATATTCCGAGGTAGTCTCGCCCTAATTAGAATCTAAATTTGCCCAAGTGGAAATGCTTGTTTTGTTGATGGGCAGTAATGTCGGAAAACGAGAGGAATACCTCAAAGAGGCCCATTCGGCAGTGTCTGGGCTATTGGGGGCCCCTATAGCGTCCTCTCAAATTTGGGAAACAGCCGCTTGGGGTGGGGTTGCCCAGGGTTCATTTTTGAATCAGGCCCATCGCTTTTCTAGTGTTTTGAACCCATTTCAATTGTTGCAATCGTTGAAGAAGATTGAACAACAAATCGGTCGACGGGCCACTGACCGATGGGGCAATCGTGAGATCGATATCGACATTTTGGTCTATGGGTCTCAATGGGTGAGCCAACCCGATCTCCAGATACCCCATTCACGCTTGTCGCAAAGGCGTTTTGCGCTCATACCCATGGCAGAAATTGCCTCCGAATGGCGCCATCCCATTACCGGAAAATCAGTTGCGGATCTGTTGGCCGATTGTCTAGATGAATCATCGGTACAGCTGCATCATGTAGCCTGAAAAACGGCAGTTAAACAAAGTGGATTTGACCTATTTTTGTGCGGAATGAATAAATACATCGTGGTGGAAGGCAATATCGGTGCGGGAAAAACCACGCTTGTTCGGCTTTTAGCGGATTGTTGGTCGACGCCTTCTTTGTTTGAGCAGTTCATGGATAATCCTTTCCTCCCTCGGTTCTACGACAAACCAGAGCGCTATGCCTTTTCCCTGGAAACATCATTCCTGGCAGAGCGGTATAGGCAGATGCAAGACGAGCTGAGTGAGCCTGATGTGCGTCGTCGAGGGCTGGTGGCCGACTATAGCTTCTACAAATCGCTCATTTTTGCACGCCGTACGCTCGATCCAGAAGAATTTGGGCTGTTCAGCCAACTTTTCGGAATCATCAACCAACGCCTCCCGCAACCCCATTTGTTTGTTTATCTATCGACCCCGGTGCCGCGCCTTTTGCAACAGATCGCTGAGCGCGGGCGCGACTACGAACAGAAAATCGAGGGCGATTACCTTCATTTTATTGATGAAAGCTACCGCCAATTTATGGCACAAGCGAGCGGTCTCAAATGCCTGCTGTTGAACACTGCAGAGGTCGATTTTGTGCAGCATCCACAGGATTTTGATAAAATCAAATCACTCATTGAGCGGGAGTATCCTTATGGCATCACCGAATGCACCCCTTGATCATGAAAAGTATTTCTGGATATTGGAATAATGGTGCAAACCCCCCATTTTTGGCCACGAAATATGCTTAAGACCCCCGCGCTTTTAACAAGCCTACGCAGGCTTTTGATCATGCTTGCATTCATCCTGCTTGCATTCATCCTGGGTGCACGAATGGGATTTAGCCAGGGCATACAAGGAACGGTAACCGACGCCAAGGACAGAATGCCTTTAATAGGAGTGAATGTGGTTGTTAAAGGTACCACCTTTGGGGTCTCGACAGATATCAACGGGCAGTATAATCTGAACAAAGTGCCCGTAGGCGTCTATCAAATCGAAGTGAGTTACCTGGGTTATGAAAAAAAACTGTTTACCGGGATAAAAATCAGCGGTAATCAGCCCACGCGGCTCGATGTAAGTCTCGCACCGAGTGCATTAACCCTCGATCAGGAAGTGGTGGTGGTAGGCGAAAAACCTTTGGTAGACCTCGATCAATCGAAATCGGAGCAGCGTGTATCGCAGGAATCAATTGAAAATGCCCCCGTGCGCCAACTTCAAGGGGTGTTGAATACCCAGGCGGGGGTGGTTTTGAACCCCGAAGGACTGAGTATACGGGGTGGTAGAACCTACGAAACGGCCTTCATCATAGATGGGGTGTCAGCCACCGACCCTTTGGCCGGAACCGGATTTGGGATCGACCTGGGTACCAATTCCGTGGAAGGAATCGATGTCACCACCGGTGGGGGTGATGTGGCCTATGGCGACGGAACTTCCGGAATTGTTAAGACCCGTACCCGGTCAGGGGGAGATCGCACCGAGTTTAGTTTCAATCACCGACGCGATCGTCTTGGGTTTACGAATTCATGGCAGTCGGTTTGGGGCAACTCCATCTATGAAGCGACAGCAGGTGGATCGTTGAAGGGGGTTCTTCCCAGACCTGTGCGTGTTTTTGCCTCCTTCAAAGGCAGTTTCGACGATCAGTATTTTCGTCGGCCTGCCAATCAGGTCACTTCTTCCCTTTATCCCGATGCGGCATTTTCGCCCTACCAAGACAACCGTTGGGCCGGTATGTTGAAGTTCGATTACGAATTTAAGCCAGGCATGCGCTTAAGTGTCAATTACCTGCGCTCGCTTACCATCAACCAAGACGTGAATATGCTGCGCATCATCGGC
The DNA here is from genome assembly GCA_005799065.1 of Bacteroidota bacterium. Classification (GTDB taxonomy): domain Bacteria; phylum Bacteroidota; class Bacteroidia; order UBA7662; family UBA7662; genus F1-60-MAGs140. The sequence continues at coordinate 17,901 of SYHW01000038.1, read as the reverse complement.
AATGATGTGCCCTTCCTGCCGGGTTTTCAGTTCGATTTCATGCTTCAACCCGATCGCGCCAACACCTATACGCACGATACCAATCTTGAATCGGTGAATTTCACCCATACCACCAGCAAGAAATTCTCCTACACGGCCAATTTGTCGCGTCTGTTTGTGCGCCTGCGCGCCGATGCCAATGGACGTGCGTGGCGCCCCAAGAATGTAGATGCCGAGTTCGATCCAGCCAGCATAGTGACCTTCCCTGTGGGCTTCTTCAATCCGGCTGACTCTCAGGTATTCGTCTACCCCGGTCCGGGCCTCTACAACAATGGGGGGATCGGCACTCTTTGGCATGACCACCGGGTAAACGAGTATGGATTGCGTTGGACGGGCAACTATTACTATAATCCGCGAGGTGATCGCCTTATTTTTGGTACCGAAGTGCGTCTTCAGGACTTGTTGTGGATCGATATTGTTCGCCCATGGATCGGAGCCCCCATTCCTCTGCCCGACGGCACCATCAGCCAGAGTTTTCGATTGGGCGATTACAGCGATGTATGGGAGGTAAAACCGGCCCGAGGCGCATTCTATGCTTCCAATAAACTGAAATTTAGGGGACTTGTAGCAGAATTTGGGGGCAGGTTGGAGTATTGGTTCCCCGGCCGCTTCGTGGATGATGCGGTTCTCGATCCGCGTGCCCCCATTCGCCAGGAATTTCGTGATGCCTACTTGCGCAACACCATTCAGGTATTTGGTCAACGGATGAAAATGCGCCTCCTCCCTAAGATATCCGCTTCCTTTCCTATCCGCGAAAACCAAGTGTTGTTCTTCAACTACAACCACTCCATGATTTTGCCCCATCCCAGTTGGGTGTATCAGGGATTAAACCCCCTCTACCAAGATCGTTCGGTATTATCGCGTGTGGGTAATCCGGACCTGAATCCTGAGGTTGATATCTCATACGAATTAGGGGTTCGTTCACAGTTGGGAACCCGAGATGCCCTTACGGTTTCGGCCTATTGGAAAGATAAGTACGATTTCATTACCGCTGCCTCTGTACAGATTAAGGATTTCACCGGTCGCGAGGTCACACGCACCATCCGCATCAATTCCGACTATGCGCGGGTTAGGGGCATGGAGGTTACTTATTTGCGCCGTATTGGTCAATGGTTTAGTGGGCAGGCCTCAGCCAGCTACATGGCCGCAACAGGCCAAAGTTCATCCGCCAGTGAGGCACTCGGTCAGATTCTGAATTCAGGAAATCGGGAAGACACACGCGAAACGTATTTGGCTTGGGATAGTCCGTTCGACTTGAAAGGCAATATCACGTTCACCCGGAATTTGGGGAAGTCAACCACCCGCTGGAAGGCCTTTGATCGAATTTCTTTGTACGTGGAAGGCGTTTGGAGGACAGGTCGTCGGTATACGCCCTTTATTTATCAGGGCATAGAGCCTGTTACGGGTCGACCAATCTACGAGCGCGATCCGGATCCACAGGCGCTTTGGTCGGGACTTGGTGAAAGCCTCACCTGGGTCGATGTGAACCTGAGAAAATGGTGGATGCTCGGAAAAAGAAGTCGGTTGGAGTTCACCTGCCAGGTCACCAATTTATTCAACCAAAAAAACACGCTGATTCCCAATCCGGTAACGGGGCGTGCCTGGGAAGTGGGCGATGCAGTGCCTTCTTCCTGGCGTGATCCGGCATACCTCGACCCCCGCGATTTTCGTTCGGGCAATACGCCACCCGACAATCCGGCACGCTACATGCCGTTGCGTCATGTCATGTTCGGGGCCGGGCTTCGATTCTGAGTTTGCAGGCTTCCCGAGTTAGGCTGCACCCAAATGTTGGAATTGAGGATGGCCTTAATCGGGCTTTAGCCGGTTTCGTGCTTATAGGCTGCGTTGCGAAACGGAAAAGTTGGGGGTTTGACAAATTGTTTGGGTAGAGAATTTGACCCGACCACTTCAAGGATCTCCGACCACTTCAAACGTTATCGCAAACGCTAAACAAAGCGATTGAAACATGAAAAAACAGATCGTACAATTGACCCTGGCACTAACCAGCATTTACATGTATAGTGTAACAAAATGGTGGTATACGTTACCTGTTGATGGACCTGATAAGTTGTATTGGGGTTTTCCGATCGCATTTATGGGCGAAGGTTTTCATACGTCCATGTCATTGCAGTTCTTTGTATTAGATTTTATGGCTGATTTTTTACTATACTTCACCTTAGTCTTGTGGTTGGTTTTAGCCTTTACAAAGTGGTTTCCTGCCGTTCAAATTCCTAAAAAAGTTACCAAAATAGTTTGGGTATTAAGCCTTGTTTTGCTCATTGGATTGAGCTTAATTGTTTCCACATCAAACCCAATTATTAAAATAACACGAAATTACGATTGGAAAGTATTGAAAACTGGCAGTGTTTATCTATGGCAAAAAACACCAAGACCAGAAAGAAATATTCTAGCCCCCTGAATGGTTGGAGAAAGAATTTAAACCATCTCAGGTCTCATATGAAATATTGAAAAACCGGGCTGAAGCCCCCCATTTTCACTTCCATCGGCGATATAGTTCCCAGGCCACCACGCCCCCACAGACGGATACATTCAGGGAATGTTTGGTGCCTCCCTGAGGAATGTGGACTGAGCCAACGCATAGCTGCAGCATTTCGGGCGACACCCCTTCGACTTCATTGCCCAAAATCAGCGTCAAAGGCTGCCCAAATGCCCAAGTCCATTGGTCCAAGCCGACACTCTCGTTTGTCGTCTCTACCGCCACCAAGACATGACCTTGTTGTTTCAATTGGTTGGCGAAGCTCAGAGGATTCGGGTGGTGTTCCCATGATACCGTATCTTCAGCGCCCAAAGCCGAACGGTGGATTTCGCGGTGGGGTGGACTTCCCGTGATGCCGGTGAGGTAGATCTTCGACAAGCAAAACGCATCGGCCGTTCTGAAAATTGAACCCACATTGTGCATGCTGCGTACATTTTCGAGCAGCAGGCTGACCGGCAATTTTTCGCTATTTTTGAAATCCAGAGGCGATAAACGGTTCAGTTCGGGAGCGGTCAACTGGCGCATACAATAAAACTGATTTCATCCATGAAAGAAAAGGCTGGGACAGGGTCCAAAGAAACGCCATTAATGCAACAGTACAACCAGTTGAAGGCACAACACCCTGGAGCCTTGCTGCTTTTTCGGGTGGGTGATTTCTATGAGACCTTCGGAGAAGATGCCATCAAGACCTCCTCCATACTCGGGATTGTACTCACCCGTCGTTCCAATGGAGCTGCAGCCGATATGGAATTGGCTGGTTTTCCCCATCATTCGCTCGAGACCTACCTGCCACGTCTGGTGAAAGCCGGTCAACGCGTGGCCGTATGCGAACAAATGGAAGACCCCAAGGCCACCAAAACCATCGTGAAACGGGAAGTAACAGAGCTCCTGACTCCGGGTGTGGTATTCAGCGACAAAATACTCGACCAGCGAAGCAACAATTACCTGGCTTGTGTGCACAGCGATCAGGGGCGCAGTGGAATCGCCTTGGTGGATGTAAGCACGGGCGTCTTTTACCTGGCGGAGGGAAACCACAACGACATGATCCGTTTGTTGGTCGATCATCAACCCACTGAATTTTTAATGCCACGTGCACAGCGCAACGAGCCGCCACCTCCAGGCCTGGCAAAAGTAGCCACACAACCCATCGAAGACTGGGTTTTTGCTGGCGATTATGGGCGCGACCTACTTCAACGACATTTTCAGACCCCTAGCCTCAAGGGATTCGGGGTCGATGAGCTTGGATTGGGTATTGTGGCGGCGGGGGCCATCATGCATTACCTCACTGAGGTGCATAAATCGCGTTTGGCACACATCACCCGACTCAGTCGGATCGACGCAGAGCAATTTGTGTGGATGGATCGGTTCACCGTTCGAAACCTGGAATTGGTGGATGCTTCCCATACCGGCGGTACCTCATTATTTCAGGTCATTGATCGCGCCACGACACCCATGGGTGCCCGGTTGTTGCGGCGTTGGCTTCTTTTTCCATTGTGTGAACTCAGCCGCATTCGAACTCGGCAGCAGCTCGTTTCCGCTTTGGTGAACCAAACCCTTCGACGCAACGAACTCGCTTCATATTTGGGTAGGCTGGGTGATTTCGAACGTATTTTATCGCGCTTGGCCACCTACAGGGTACAGCCACGTGAGCTCCTTCACCTGAAAAGCGTACTTCAGGAAATAGAACCGATTCGGTTGTGTATGCAAAAAGCAGCCGAAGATGAACGGCTCGATACCGATTGGATTGCCTCGCTGCCATTCGACCCGGGTGTGTGGTCCTTGATCGATGGGTTTGTTTCGCCCGATGCACCCGCACTTTCGACCAAACCCGGTATCATCGGAGAAGGGGTTGATGCCGAACTCGACCACTTGCGCTCCTTGTCGACCGGGGCTAAGGGATTCATGCAGCAAATGGTAGACCGCGAAATCCATCAAACCGGCATCAGTTCTCTTAAAATCAGCTTCAACCAAGTCTTTGGCTTCTATTTGGAGGTTACCCATGCCCACCGCGATAAAGTGCCAGCCGGGTGGATCCGCAAACAAACACTGGTGAACGCCGAACGCTACATCACCCCCGAATTGAAAGAATTTGAGGATCAATATATGCATGCTGAGGAGTCGATTGCCGCCATTGAGGCACGGCTCTACCGCAGCCTATTGGATCAATTACAGCCCCACATTGGATTGTTGCAGACTATGGCCGCTTGGTTGGCCCGTTGCGATGCTTTGTTGGCGTTGGCCATGAAAGCGGTCGAGGCCGGTTATGCCTGCCCCCATTTGGACGATTCACTCGTCTTGGACATCAAAGGCGGCCGACATCCTGTGATCGAAACCTTGTTGCCCCCTGGTGAGCCTTATGTACCACATGATATGGTCCTGGATTGTTCGGATCAGCAGATGATGATGATTACAGGGCCCAATATGTCGGGCAAAAGCGCGCTCCTGCGTCAGACGGCCTTGCTGGTGATTATGGCCCAGATGGGGGGCTATGTGCCGGCGCAAGCGGCTCGGGTGGGTTTGTTTGATAAAATTTTCACCCGGGTGGGCGCATCGGATAATTTATCGGCCGGTGAATCGACTTTCATGGTTGAAATGCTGGAAACAGCATCCATTTTGAACAATGTTTCGGCGCGTTCGCTGATTTTGTTGGATGAGATTGGTCGGGGAACGAGTACCTACGACGGTATTTCCATAGCTTGGTCGATTGCGGAGTACCTGCATGAACATCCATCCATACATCCCCGTACTTTGTTTGCCACCCATTACCATGAACTCAACGACATGGCCGATCGATTCGACCGAATTCACAATTACCATGTGGGAATTGCCCAGCAAGATGGACGTTTGATTTTCACGCGCAAGCTCCTGCCTGGAGGCAGTGAGCACAGTTTTGGACTCCATGTAGCGCGCATGGCGGGTGTTCCCCAGACCGTATTGCGCAGGGCCGACGAGCTTTTACGTCAGTTGGAAGAAGAGCGACCCGACCGACAAAAGCGCATGAAGAAGCGTTTAGGTACAGCCCATCAGTTGGGTCTGTTTACCCCATCCGATCCCATTTGGGAGGAAGTTAAGCGGATGCTCCGTGCCACTGATGTAGAACGGACCACCCCCGTTGAAGCGTTGTTTGTGCTGCATGAAATCAAACGCCGGGTGGAGGCCGCTTCCTGATTCGTTTCGCTATTTTTGCAGCATATTCGATCGGCGTTTTTCTCCATACTCACTGATGTTATCAGCGTTTTTTTTCATTTTCACCTAAAATAGGCGTTTTTTTCAAACTTTAATCATGCTACAAACCGCAGAACGATCCTCTGCCCTCGACGCATCGGAAAATCCCATTTTTCAAAGGCACCTGATCGCCTATCAAACAGCAGCGCTTTCAGTAAGCGGCCGCGTATTGGAATTGGGATTGGGTGAGGGTTATGGAATGGAATTGTTGTCGCCCTTGTGTGACGAATATGTTGGCATGGATAAATTCTTGGATCCAGCGCGCCCTGTGGCCAAGCATGTTCGTTTGGTTCGGGCAGATCTTCCGCCCATTCCCGATACACCCGATAACTCTTTTGATTGCGTGGTGACGTTCCAGGTCATCGAACACATTGAAGCAGACCTTGATTTTTTGCGCGAAATTCATCGGGTTCTGCGTCCTGGAGGTGTGCTCATGCTCACAACACCCAACCGCCTGATGTCGCTTAGCCGGAATCCCTGGCACGTTCGTGAATATACGCCTGTTGAAATGCAAGCCATTTTGGAGCGGGTTTTTGGACGAGGGGGCACCGAGCTTCGGGGGATTTTTGGGAATGAAAAGGTGATGGACTATTACCAAAAAAATAAGGCGTCTGTGCGCAAGTTTACCCGTTTCGATGTGTTCGACCTCCAACATCGTTTACCGCGAAAATGGCTGCAAATCCCCTACGATTTGGCCAATCGAGCCAACCGAATGATGCTGCGCCGGTCGAATACAGGCCTGGTACATGATATTGTGGCTTCCGATTATTTCGTGGCACCGCTGGCCAAAAATTGCCTCGATTATTATGCGATTTGTACCAAATCAACATCTGGATTTTAAACTATTCTCCGCTTTCATTGTCTAATAAAGTTACTTATTGCGTAAAAACGTACGATATGAAAAGGAAATCAACGACCCTATTTTTAGGATTTTTTTTGGGCCTGATGCAGTCGTTTGCCCTATATGGTCAGACCAAGCAACTACCTGCAGCAATCGAGTCTACGGCATCACCCATACGTTGCTTCAGTACGGAGATGGAGGAATGGAACCTTCAAACAGGCAGAACTACGGAAACCAGGGTGCAGTTCGAAAATTGGCTGGCACAGGCCATCGCACGCAAGGCCCAGGAGCCACAAGCGGAACAAACCATCTACACCATACCCATTGTGTTTCATGTCATTTATTCCAATGCGACTGAAAACATATCGACGGCTCAGATTTTATCGCAGTTGCAGATTCTAAACGAGGATTTTGCCCGTTTAAATGCCGATACGATCAATACACCAGCCGGATTTCGTCCGGTAGCAGCCAACACCGGTATTCAATTTTGTTTGGCAACGCGCGACCCTCAAGGCAATTCCACTACAGGCATTGTTCGCTATTCTTATCCTTCAGGCACCAATTTTACCACTTCTTATGTGGATGGTACCATCAAGCCGGCAACCATTTGGAATCCAGAACAGTATTTTAACTTTTGGATTGTACCCCTTTCAGGCAGCATTTTGGGGTATGCGCAATTTCCAGTCAGTTCCCTGCCAGGTCTTTCGGGAAGCGCCTCAGCCAGTACGGATGGTGTTGTTTGCCTGCACACCAGCATCGGTCGGCCTCCTGCGAATCCATTTTCGGGTACCTACAATGCGGGCCGTACGGCCACCCATGAGGTCGGGCATTATCTGGGGCTCAGGCATATTTGGGGCGATGGAGGCTGCTCAGTAGATGATTTCTGCGGAGACACACCGGCCAGCGACGCGGCAAATTATGGTTGTCCTACCACTCATGTTTCATGCGGTACCGTTGATATGGTTCAGAATTACATGGACTACACCGACGATGCCTGTATGAACATTTTTACGGCGGATCAGCGAATAAGGATTCGAACGGTCATGGAAAATAGTCCGCGGCGTTCCAATCTGCGCACATCCCCCGCTTGCCAGCCTTTAAACAGTCCGCCTATTGCCGGCATTTCGCAGGGGCAAATTCAGGCTTGTCTTAATGTGCCCGTAACCCTCACCGATCAAAGTACCAACGGACCTACCCAGTGGTTGTGGACAATCCAGCCTTCGACCGGCATTCAATTCACTTCAGGTACTTCCGCTGCATCACAAAACCCGGTCGTCATTTTTAGCCAAACCGGAAACTACAGCATTCAACTGCGTGTGAGCAATGCATTTGGAAGCGATAGTATATTGCAATCAAACGCTGTTGTGATCGGGTCAGGAAGGAGCATCCCCTTCCTGGAGACTTTTCCAGGCGCCACACTCGCATCGGGTTGGTCGATTTCCAATCCGGATGCAGCAACTACGTGGGCGTTTCGTACGGGTGTCACGCCGGCAGGAACGTCAACCCCTATGGTGTGGATTGACTTGTTTGATTACAATGCTACGGGTCAAGTAGACGGTTTGGTCTCGCCTGTGATTGATCTCGTGGGCATCAGCAACCCGGTAGTATCGTTCGATGTATCCTACGCACGATACAGTTCAACATTATTCGACAAGCTGCGCGTGGATATTTCCACCGATTGCGGGCTCACCTTCACCAACGGAATTTACCTCAAAGAGAATTTATTGTTGGCCACAGCGGGTACGGTTACTACATCGTTCACCCCTTCTACGGCCGCACAGTGGCGCCGCGATTCCATCTCCCTTTCGAACTATGCCGGACAAAAAATACGGCTACGTTTCAACAGCATCAATGGATATGGCAATAACCTTTATTTGGCTAACATCAGGGTCAAAGGACAAGCCAGCGCACCCTCGGTCACTGGCAACCTTCGGTACCTGAACACTGCACTCACCCCTTTCACCAATTCTTCAATTCGTCTGATGCAAGGAACTGCACAGATCGCCTCTGCATCTACTGGAAGCACGGGTGATTTCAGCTTCAGTGCACCGGCGGGATCTTATAGTTTAAATATAAACACCCAAAAACCTTGGAGTGGGGGTAATGCGACGGATGCCCTTTTTATCAATAGGCACTTCACAGGCACATCGCAATTGTCTGGCCTTCCACTTTTAGCATCGGATGTCAACGCGTCAGGTTCGGTTAATTCTTCAGACGCACTGATTATTATGCGCCGTTTCACCACCCAAATTGATTCGTTTGCTGCAGGAAACTGGATACTATCTCCTTCATCGGTAACCCTTCCCCAAGCGGGTCCGTTAGGCTTGAATGTATTGGCAATGGGTGATGTAAACGGCTCTTATGTTCCTGATGTCAATTTAAGAACCGCCTACCAGCCGCTTGAATACGTTTCTACCGAATGGCGCATGGAAGAAGATTCTCCAAGAATTTCTGGACTTTTTGTTGATCAAGACGCGCTCATTGGGGCGGTGAGTCTTGATTTACTTATGCCCAAGGGTTGTGTAGTAGATGAGGTGTTGGGCGTCGCGGCATGGGACGCCTGTACTTGGAAACAGGTCGGGCGAACCTTCAGGTTGGCTGCTTACCGACAGTCTGGTATTCCGTTGACACGGGGTGATGCCCTCCTGCGCATTCGGACATGTGGCACACTGGGACAAGTAGCAATCAATAAACAGCATTCTGAATTCTCGGACATTTCGGGGAACGTGTTGAATCACTTAAATCTTTTTCAGCGTTTAGATGGGGCAACCCAATCGATTCTGTTCGATCCGCTGAGAATCTATCCCAACCCTAGCTCGGGCAAAGTGCAAGTAGATTTTCCGAAAGGGGTTGCGCTGGAGTCGGTCTCCTTGTTTGATGCCTTGGGTAGAATGGTGCTTTCTTTCGAGGCGAATGATATGCGGTTAAACCCTTCTGGAGCTGAACTTGAGCTGAGCACATTAGCAGAAGGAACATACCGCATAGATCTGAAAGGAAGGTCTGAACATGGCGCCTATTTGCGCCATGCGCTTTTGGTTAAGCGGTAGAAATTGATTGCAATTTTTAAAGGTTTTTAGGAACATGCGTCAATAGTCGCGCACGCAACGTACAGAACCTCCCCAAGTTTTGAGTCCTGTCGCCCTAGAAAAATTACCAGCATCCAGCCTGAGCAAATACCCATAATTAAGGTCTGTAGGACTCAAATTGGGTGTTTGAAGCAGCAGATTTCCACCAAAAGCCTGGTAGGAGCCGTCATCCCCCACACGAGCTCCAGCGGGAAGTGCCGAGAACCCAAACGCATCGATGCCATAATGGGGATTGGTGTTGTTGTGGGCGAGCCAACGGGGGTGTGCTGTTGTGTTGCAGGCCGTTGAGTAAGGCGTATTGATTTGTCTACAGGACTTCAAGGCCCTGCCTGTTCCATTTCGATTGCTTGATGTGTTGGGGTACCCACTGCTTTGGCAAAAACTGGTGAGTGCCAGGTATTCAGCGTCGGTAGCTACGTGCCAGCCAATTGGACAAATACCACGTGGGTCGGCCAAAGCGTACCAGTTATAGAGTTTGCCATAAGCTGAGTCATAGACAGCGCTGTCGTTGGGTGATGCCATAGCTCCTGTTGTGGCTCTTCTCCAGGCCGAGGTATCGAGGCCGGTTGGTATAGGGTCGCCATTTCTGTACTTCGACACCCGCAAATTTTGTTTAAACCAGCATAATGGTCTGAGTTGACTGTTGATGGTGAGGTTCAACGTAATGGTCGCGTAGTTATTTCCGTCTAAATCGGTGGCAAGAGATGTCCCGCATACAAATAATATTGTTGTCGTAAAGGTTTGTTGCTGACCGTAGGCAGTCCCTGCCGAATTGGTGGCATATGCTCGAATATAGTATTGTGTAGAAGGGGTTAGTCCTGTCAAATTGCTTGTAAATGCGCCCGTTCCCGTGCCATTTTGTGTTCGGGAATTGGAGATGGTGGGTAGGGTGGTGGATGACCAACAAACCCCTCTTTGGGTAATCGTGGCACCGCCGTCGGTGCTGATTGTTCCGCCACTCTGCGCGCTGTTGTGCGTAATCTGACTCATATTGCTCGTGACGAGAACGGGTAGGCCAACGGTAGTCGTAAACAAAATCTCGTTGCCGTATGCTGTCCCTGCACTGTTGGTAGCATATGCTCTTACCCGGTACGCAGTGGCTGGTGTTAATCCGGTTAATACACTGACGAAACTTCCAATTCCATTTCCGTCTTGGGTAAATTGGTTGGATAAGGTAGGATTGGCCGAGGTTCCATAAACAACGCCCCGCGCAGAAACATAGTCTCCTCCGCCGGAGATCACAACGCCTCCAGTTGAAGCACCACTCGAGTTGATCGATGTGGAGGCAATGGTTGTCAGGCTCGGCAATGCAATACATACCGTTACAGTTCGAGATGCCGTAGAATGTGTACATCCTCCCGATCCAACTATGGTGTATAAGATATTTGAAGTACCCGCCGCAATTGCAGTCACCAATCCTGTTACCGTATTCACACTGGCTACTGCAGGGTTGCTGCTGCTCCAACTGCCGCCTGTCACCGTTGAGGTGTAGGTGTCCGTAGAACCAACACACAGGTTCTGGTTGCCACTCAATGTGCCTGCGCTCGGTGAAGCCGTTACCGTTAATGTAATGGCCACTGATGCGTCAGCACAACCCCCCGTGCCCGCTACTGTATAAGTGATCGTAGCCGTGCCTGATGATAATGCCGTCACCAAGCCCGTTGTGGTGTTCACCGTCGCTACCGCCGTATTGCTGCTGCTCCAACGGCCACCTGTCACCGTTGACGTATAGGTGTCGGTCGAGCCAACGCACAGGTTCTGGTTGCCACTTATTTGACCGACACTGATCGGTGCAGTAATGCTGACCAACCGCTCGGATTCGGCATTCAAGCACCCTCCGACACCGACCACTGTGTATGTTATTGTGGTACTTCCAGCCGACAAACCAATAGCCACACCCGTTATAGAATCGATATAAGCAACTGAAGGGTCGTTACTGCGCCAAATCCCGCCCATTGGAAAAGCCAAAAAGGCCCCCGTTGTGCCTAAACATAGGCTATCAACACCCGATGTAATTCTGGGATTCGTGCAAAGTGTTAGGTTGAAAATTGATCCATAAGCAGTTCCGATTGTATTTTGGGCATATGCCCTGAAGTAATAGGGAGTCGATGGAAATAGACCGTTGATTGTGTCATTGAACGAGCCAAGCCCCCAGCCAGCAGTTGAATTCCAACGATAATGGGGTGAACTAGCCAAAGTATCGAATACAAATCCACGTTCTACCACAGTTGAGCCACCATCAAGATGTACAATACCTTCACAGTGCACACTGCTATCACCTATTTGCACTGCCCTAAGCGTTTCAACGGTGGGAATGCATACAAAAAACAAGCTTTGTTCGTTTGAATAGGTAGTTCCGAATGAATGGGAGGCGTAAGCCCTAAAGAAATAGGTCGTTCCGCCCGAAAACCCATTTAACATCCAAGAAAAATCGAAACTGCCTTTTCCTGAAATGGCTTTTTGATCTGTAATGCTGGGATTGCTGCTGGTAGACCAACAGATGCCACGCTCATAAACTCCTGATCCAGTCGCCAAAAACTGGGCGTGAGCCACAACCGATGAACCATCGATATAAACAGTATCCAACAATAAGTGTGGATCGGTTGGAATTGCTGAGTAACTGCCATTGAGATCTCCTGCTGAAAGAACCCACAAATGAACGTTGATTGAATCCGATTGGATGCTGAGGAAGGGGTGTGACTGCACAAATCTACCGATAGGAAATGATGAACTCACTTGCGCTGAAAACCGAGCGATGAGCAAAGCATCGGAGGTGTTGAGTGCGGTGTTTCCATTCACATCGCCTGCCCGGGTTTGAAGGGAAGGAAGCCCGGTAAATGACGAAAATACCTGAGCAGCAGTGAGTGCGTCCGTTGTATTGACTCCTCCTGGTTCGTAATTCAAGGATGCATCTAAGAAATAATTTCCATCCGGGAAACCTGAAATGCGAAAGTTGCCGGATGAGTCGGTGGTGTCGCTCATGACGATGTAACCTGGCAAGGCTCTTAAGTGAACGGGAACGCCTGCCAATGGGGTTGACTGGCTGTTGTTGTAGGAAAGTGTACCGGCTATGTAGTTCGCCGGCAGCATAAAGGCTACAGAGGCGGTTGAATGTGCTGTGTAGATGGTAACAAAGAGGGATATCAGGAGTAAAAATCGTAAATCAGGCCAGATCTTTAAGCCATCACCTGGACTCAGAATGCTTGATTTTATACAGTAATTTATTGGGGCGCGCATGAATCAGGTGAAAAGAGGGATGAATCAAAGATGAGGTAATCTAAGGACTAGATGGAGTCGTGGTTGCTAAAATCGCTCACAGTCATCAAATGTCTGCTAAATATATGTTATAACTAATTAGATATGAATACCTCGGCAAAGGTGCGTTCCAATACTGCATGGGGCATTGGATTGTATTTACTGACCCTTACCCTAATTCTGGTTGCAGGCCAAATTCTGTGTAAGTCGTCGGCAATCTTGTATGCCAGATGCTCGATCAATTGAACACGCATCTGCATACGCTCAGCTATTCTTTCGTACACTGTTTCGTAGTTGATGCACCGCGCCAAATCATCCGACGCTCCCTCAAAATCATGCTCGAAATAAACATCCACTGAGAACGTGTTGCCTACCACAGCTTCTTCCGGGTGAACGCCATGAAAGGCATGAAAACGCATTCCTTCAATTGCTGTAAGTGCCATAAGAGATTGGTCTGAGTTGGGTCATAGATAACGAAGGAGCGGAACTTACAAAGATAACCCAATTGCCGTTTTATCTATAATCCAAAAGATGGTCGCAATCGGTACGAGATGGTCGTTTAAATTTGTTTAGGCAGTACCTTTGCGCCAAAATTACTCCAAATTAATATTTTATCCATTTTAAACATAAAAACCGGGACAGTATACTGATTGTATCATGCAACCTTAGCTATCAGAATTCTGTATTTTCTGTGGATAAATAAAATGCTCTACTGAAAATTATGCATCTTTTGTTGAACATTTGTGCATTCTTGCTTTTAAACATTGCGTCTATCCATAAAATTGTACGTCCTTTCATTTCTTAAACAAATAATATGAAAACTGATCGATTCCAACACCCTGACCACTACCTCATCGATGAGTTATTGACCGAGGAGCATCGGCTCATCCGCGATAGCGTGCGCGAGTGGGTGAAACGCGAATTGAGTCCGATTATTGAGGATTACGCCCAGCGCGCGGAATTTCCCCGCCATATTCTGCGTGGTCTTGGTGAAGTCGGTGCCTTTGGCCCCTCGCTTCCTTCAGAATATGGATGTGGTGGCCTCGATCAAATTTCTTATGGCCTGATCATGCAAGAACTTGAGCGCTGCGATTCCGGAATTCGTTCGACGGCCTCGGTTCAAGGCTCCTTGGTGATGTTCCCCGTCTATGCCTACGGCAGCGAGGAACAAAAGCGTCGCTTTTTACCCAAATTGGCCACCGGCGAACTGATGGGTTGTTTCGGCCTCACGGAGCCTGATTTTGGATCCAATCCGAGTGGGATGATCACCAACTACCGCGATGCCGGCGATCATTTTGTATTGAATGGCGCCAAAATGTGGATTTCCAATGCGCCATTCGCGGATATCGCTATTGTTTGGGCTAAAAATGAGGAGAGCCGCATACATGGATTGATTGTGGAGCGCGGTATGGAGGGTTTCACCACCCCAGAAACGCACAATAAATGGAGTTTGCGGGCATCCGCCACGGGCGAGTTGGTGTTCGATGAAGTGAAAGTACCCAAAGCGAACCTCCTCCCTGGCGTTTCCGGGCTTAAAGGCCCGATGAGCTGCCTCGATTCGGCCCGTTATGGCATCGCTTGGGGTGCGGTGGGTGCAGCGATGGATTGCTACGACTCGGCCCTCAACTACGCCAAGGAGCGTATTCAGTTCGATAAGCCCATTGCAGCCTTTCAGTTGACTCAGAAAAAGTTGGCTGAAATGGTGACCGAGATCACCAAAGCCCAGTTGATGAATTGGCGATTGGGTGTACTCAAAAACGAAGGGCGTGCGTCAACCGCCCAAATTTCGATGGCCAAGCGCAACAATGTCGAGATTGCCCTGCGCATCGCACGTGAAGCCCGCCAAATCCATGGTGGAATGGGTATTACGGGTGAATATCCGATCATGAGGCATATGATGAATTTGGAGTCGGTGGTTACCTATGAAGGAACCCACGATATTCACTTGTTGATAACGGGTATGGACATCACAGGAATCGCAGCCTTCAGGTAATGAATCTCAAGGGGAACGGCCTTCGTTTTCGGTCGGTTGATCATATATCTCAGGGGTACGGCCTTCGTTTTCGGTCGGTTGATGAGCCAGCGAGTCGGAACTATACCAAACATAGAATTTTAACGCTTCTACCTCACCTATGCTTGTAGCCCCTTCCTTGCTGTCAGCCGATTTGGGTCACCTCGACCGCGACATCCGCCGAATGGAGTTGGCTGGTGCAGATTGGATGCACATCGACGTGATGGATGGGCAGTTTGTACCCAACATTAGTTTCGGACTTCCAATAGTGAAGGCATCGCGGGCTTCTACCCAGACTACCCTCGATGTGCACCTGATGATGGTGCAGCCCGAGCGGTATATCGGTGAATTTGCACAAATGGGTGCCGATGTGCTCACCATTCACTATGAGGCGAGTACGCACCTTCATAGAAGCTTGTCGGCCATAAGAAGTGCCGGAATGAAAGCGGGTGTAGCACTCAACCCCCATACGCCCGCATCGCTTTTGGAGAATGTTCTGGACTGCATCGATTTGGTATGCGTGATGTCGGTTAACCCAGGATTTGGCGGACAAACATTCATTTCTTCGGCCCTGAATAAGGTGAAAGCACTGCTGAATATGAGACAGAATGGAGGTCATAGCTTTCTCATCGAGGTGGATGGGGGGGTACGGCCAGAACATGGAGCATTGTTGAGATCATCGGGGGTGGATGTGGCTGTGGCTGGGCACGCCCTTTTTTCGGCTGCCGACCCCGCTGCGGTCATTTCGGCACTAAAAGGGATGCGTGAAAACAGCTAAACGCCTCGGTTCCGCCGCCGTTCTCCTTTTTTGCGGTATTACATTGCTTCCTTTGATGGGGGTGGCCCAGGGATCAGGATTTTTTGTGTTATCGGGGCGGGTGACAGACGCTGCTTCGGCGCCTCTGCCATTAGCCAATGTGTGGGTTCCACGACACAGCAAAGGAACGGTAACCAGCGATCGAGGCGAATATAGGCTTGAAATTCCGGCTGGTACTTGCTCTGTTCAGGTTCAAATGTTGGGCTATCAAACCCAATTTGTTGTTGTGAGCGGTAAGATGGGCCAGGAAGTTCGATTGAATGTTCGGTTGAAAGCCGCTGCCGTAGAGGGACCCGGCATTTCCGTGGAAGGTGCCCGAGAGTCGGGGGCCACCATGCAGCGCATCGACCCCCGTGTGGCCGGCCGTGTGGTGAGTCCGTCGGGCAACTTTGAGACCATCCTTCAAGGTCTTGGTGCACGCACGCAATCCGAGTTCAGTTCACAATATGCCGTGCGCGGAGGCAACTTCGATGAGAACCTCATTTATGTGAACGACATCGAAATTTACCGACCTGTGCTCATGCGCAGTGGTCAGCAAGAGGGCATGAGCTTCATTCATCCTGATTTGGTAGGCAACATCCAATTTTCTGCGGGTGGATTTTCCGCACGCTATGGCGACCGTATGTCGTCTGTGCTCGACGTACAATACCGTGTGCCTACAGCGCAACGGGTAAAAGCACAGCTCAGTATGATGGGGGCAGGCGTTACGGCAGAGGGAACCGACAGCAGCCAGAGGCTTACTTATCAGCTGGGGGTTCGCTACCGAACCCTTAGTAGTTTATTGGGTTCGCTCGATACACGGGCTGAGTACCAACCCTCATCGGGTGATGTACAATTTTTGTTGAACTACCGACCGTCGGCCCGTTGGACCTTTGGTCTATTATCACACTACAGCCACAATGATTTTCGGGTGGTGCCTTCGAGTCGCGAAACGGTTTTTGGGACGGTGAAAGAGGCACTTCAGCTGCGCATTTTCTTTGATGGGCGCGAGCGTACCTGGTTTCACGCTTATACGGGTGGCCTAACCGCTGCATATCGTCCACACCCCCGACTGCAATTAAAGTGGATCGGCAGTGTCTTTTCGAGCGACGAGCGGGAGTATTTTGATGTGGAAGGTGCATGGTGGCTCAATCAGCTCGACACAGAACTGGGGTCTGAGAATTTTGGCAAGGTTTCATTCACCCGCGGGGTAGGTGCCTATCAGAATTTCGCGCGCAATCAGTTGAGCATGCGCGTTGCGGCTTTAGAGCACCGGGGTTTTTGGGAGAGTCCGACGCTTGGATACGTGCAGTGGGGCCTAAGGGCTCAGCGCGATCGGGTAGTAGACCGCTTATATGAATGGAACAATCTGGATTCTGCGGCTTTTTCGGTGCCTTCATGGCAACCGGGCGATACGGTCGTGCGCTTGCGCGAATTCATTGATGCGCGAAACCGGGTCGAATCGGGGCGTTATACAGCCTATGTGCAAAGCCGTTTGCCGATCTGGGAAGCCCGGCGATTGTTTATGACAGCCGGTGTGCGCGCCAACTATTGGACCTGGAACAGGGAGTGGCTGTTGAGTCCGCGTGTGGAATTAACCTACACGCCACGATGGGATAAAGAATGGTTGTTCCGCACCGCTTGGGGGCTCTATGGTCAGCCGGCCTTTTATCGAGAGATGCGTGATCCCTTCGGGCGACTGAACCCGCAAGTGAGGGCACAACGGGCATGGCATTTTGTATTGGGCGCCGACCGTTCATTTAGAATGGATGGCCGTCCATTTCGCTTTGTTGCCGAGGCCTACTACAAAGACTTGCGTTCGATTGCCCCCTATGAACTTGATAATGTTCGTGTTCGGTATTTAGGCAACAACAATGCACGGGGCTATGCCAGGGGCTTGGACCTGCGCATTAATGGGGAGTTTGTGGGGAATTTGCAGTCTTGGGCATCATTGTCGTGGATGAAAACGGCTGAGATCATTGAAGGGGCCGTGTATACCGACTCGTCGGGCGCCTCCCGGCCGGTGGGTTATATACCTCGCCCGACCGACCAGCGGGTCATGGCCAACATAATGTTCCAAGATCTTCTTCCATCCAATCCAGCCTATCAGGTAAACCTGAATTTAGTGGTGGGATCTGCCCTGCCTTATGG
>SYHW01000037.1 GCA_005799065.1 Bacteroidota bacterium | reverse complement strand
GCGATACCGCGCTCTTTCTCCTCAGGAGCAGAGTCAATAGAATCGAACGAACGAACCTCAGACCAACCCTTTTCAGCAAGCACTTTAGTGATGGCAGCTGTTAGTGTGGTTTTTCCATGGTCAACGTGACCAATGGTACCGATGTTAACGTGCGGTTTGGAACGATCAAATTTTTCTTTTGCCATGATTTTTTTATTTAAGGGTTTAAGAATGAGGCATGTTGGGTTGGCCGCCCGCTTGCCCGGGTTGAAGTTGAATGGAGCCGTTGAACAGAATTGAACTGTCGACCTCTTCCTGACCAAGGAAGTGCTCTACCCCTGAGCTCCAACGGCCAAGTGCTAACGATGAACGTCTTTCATCGCTATCGAAGCACCGGATTGACATCCGAAACTTCAGTTTGAGCGGGAGACGAGGTTCGAACCCGCGACCTACAGCTTGGAAGGCTGTCGCTCTACCAACTGAGCTACTCCCGCAATACCTGAACCCGAGAGTACAGGTGGTGGGGAGAGGAGGATTCGAACCTCCGAAGCTTTCGCAACAGATTTACAGTCTGCCCCATTTGGCCACTCTGGTATCTCCCCGACATAAAACAACACGAGCCTCCTGCCGGAATCGAACCAGCGACCTACTGATTACAAATCAGTTGCTCTACCAGCTGAGCTAAGGAGGCAAATGCTCAAAGAACGTATCCCATTGGGCAAGGTCGTGAACCTCCCCGAAAAGGGAGGGCAAATTTAAGAAAAAGATTTGAAAAAAGAAAGAGAGAAGAAAAGAAAAAATTAGGGCTTCAGTTTCTCTAGCTGACGGCGCACAGATTCAGCGCAATGATCGGTCGCTTCTTCAAAACTCTTGGACTGATCGGAGGCAAATAAGATATGGCCGGGCAGATGCACTTTCAACTCAACCAACTTATTGGCCGCATCGGAAGCGGCCCCTATTCTCAAAAACACCTCTGCGTTCTGTAGATCTTGATCGAATGTTTTGAGCTTCTCGATTTTCTGGCGTATGAATTGAAGTAATTTTTTGTCGGCATCGAAGTGAATAGACTGAATATTGATTTGCATAACGATTTGAGTTAGTTTTTTCCTGAGTGTGGGTGCGCGGCTCGGTAAACCTCCTTGAGTTTTTCGATAGACCGGTGGGTATAGACTTGGGTGGCGGCCAAACTCGTATGACCAAGCAGTTCCTTTACGTCTTGCAGGCCAGCACCTTGATCGAGCAAATGTGTTGCGTACGTATGACGCAGGACATGCGGGCTGCGTCTGGGCAGTCCTTCGATCTGACCAAGCAGCTTACGAATACATTTATATAAATAAGATTCAGAAAGGGGCATGCCACGATCTTGAACGAAGAGTGCCCCCACTTCAGTATCCTCCAATCTGATTTTTCTTTGCTTTAAATACTCCGCCAATTCATGACATAGCGATTCGGGCATGGGAATAATCCGAACCCTGTTTCGTTTACCAAGCACACGGACCTGCCGGGTAGCGAGGTCAACATCGTTGATTTGTAGGTTAATGAGTTCCGATCGCCGCATGCCCGTACCATATAATAAGGACAGCAAGAGGTAGTCGCGCAACAAACCAAATGAGGACTGGGCGTTCTCCACGCCAAAATCAAACAGTCTCTGCAGCTCGGGCAACGACACAACAGGCGGTAAGGGACGTGTAGTTTTAGGCCTTGTGATCCTAGATGCTGGATTATCTGCGCGCCATGAGCGACGACGCAAGAAAGCGAAGTATGATTTTAACGTTGAAATTCTTCTGTTAACACTCGAGGCCATTTGTTGCGACTGGAGGAGTGAAACCACCCAAGCGCGCAATTCGGGATAGCTCGCGTCTGAAAGTGGCGATTGGCTGCCGAGTTTTTCCGAACGGAATGCCTGAACAAGATTTAGATCCGTAGTGTAGGCTCTTAGCGTGTGAACCGAACACCGCTTGTCTAACTTTTGATACCTTAGAAATTCCTGAACCCAATCCATGTACAAATCCGATAACGGTATCTGCGAATATAGGGTATTTAAAAAGAGAAATGCCACCAAGTGGATTGGTGGCGAATTTTGAAATTCCGCTGGGGGCTTTGATACGCGGAAGGCCTAAAACGCGGAGGCTCAATTGATGGCTCAGGTGCTGAGCCCCAGTGGAGGCTTCGCCCGAAACTAGATCAAGCCGTTCTGAATCATCTGCTGCTTGTAAACGGCACGCAGACGTTGCTGACGAAGCTCAATGGATGGCTTTTCGAAGGCCTGACGTGCGCGTAATTCGCGCATCATTCCCATTTTCTCAAACTTCTTTTTGAACCGTTTGAGGGCCTTGTCGACCGTCTCATTGTCTTTAATGTCAATTTTAATCATGAATAATTTTTCTTAAGAGGCGCAAAGGTAGGCAAAATAATCAGGACTTCAAAATTTGACGAGCAATTACTAATTTCTGAATTTCACTGGTGCCTTCACCTATTGTACACAATTTGGAGTCGCGATAGAACTTCTCTACGGGAAAATCCTTGGTGTAGCCATAGCCTCCAAAAATTTGAATGGCCTCTGTGGATGCCCGAACGGCCACCTCGGACGCATAGTACTTGGCCATGGCAGACTCTTGGGTCATCGGCTTGTGTTCATTTTTGAGCCAGGCTGCCTGAAGGGTCAGGAGCTCAGCGGCTTCCAATTCAGTGGCCATATCGGCTAATTTAAATGCTATGCCCTGGAACTCACGAATAGACTTACCGAATTGCATTCGCTCATCGGCATATTGAATGGAGGCATCGAGTGCCCCACGGGCAATTCCCAATGACAGAGCGGCGATGCTGATCCGACCTCCGTCGAGCACCTTCATCGCCTGTATGAATCCCTCTCCCACCTGACCCAGAATCTGGCTTTTGTGAACCCTACAATCATTGAACAACAGCTCAGTCGTTTCAGACGCCCGCATTCCCAATTTATTCTCTTTCCGTCCGCTACTGAATCCAGGATGCCCCTTTTCAATAACAAAAGCGGTCATGCCATGTGAGTCGAGCAATTCGCCTGTTCTGACCATTACAACAGCCACATCGCCCGACTTGCCGTGTGTAATCCAGCACTTGGCACCATTAATAACCCAATAGTCGCCATCTTGACGGCCAATGGTCATCATCCTCATCGCATCCGAACCCGTATTGGGCTCGGTCAATCCCCATGCACCAATCCATTCAGCCGTGGCCAATTTAGGCAGCCATCGTTGTTTTTGTTCTTCGCTACCAAACTGAAGAATATGGCCTGTGCATAAGGAATTATGGGCGGCCATCGACAAGCCTATTGAACCATCTACCCGGGCCAACTCTCGAATGGCCGTTACATACTCCAAGTATCCGAAGCCGCTTCCTCCATAGGTCTCGGGCACCAAAACGCCCATCAGTCCCATTTTGCCCAGTTCTTTGAATACGTGAACAGGGAATTCTTGCGACTCATCCCACTCCATCATTTGGGGCTTGATATGACGGGCAGCGAATGTCTGCACCATTTCGGCAATCATTCGCTGGTTTTCGGTGGTGGAGAAATCCAATCCATATGCGCTGTTGGCCATAACTTAAGGGGATTTTTGTGCGGTGCAAAAATACGGCAAACCGCGGGTTAATGACCAATACTATGATAATTTAGCGTATCAAATTAGGCATTACGGGTCGAGATAGGGCAATAATCGGCTCAACTTTCCAGAGTCAACCCCATACAATTTGACCTTCAGTAGGGAGTCAGGCGGTGGAAGTGATCCATGACGTTCACGAAAAGCCATAAGCCTGCGCGCCAGAGTGCGTCCTGCATAGGGGTGTTCTGCCAATTCCGACTCACTGCATAGATTCAACGAAATCCGACGGATGCTTTCCCGGCCTTTCAAAGTCACGAAAGGCAGAATGGCCTCATACCGAGCGCTGTCCATTCCATAAATTTCCAGCAATTGCGACACATGAAGATATCCACCCAATCGCTCCCGATATTCCACGATGCGCCGTGCCGTGGCTGGGCCGATCCCGGGGATAGCATCCCATTCGGCAGAGTCAGATTGATTGAGATCTTGAACAGACCAAACCGGAGCGGACTT
This sequence comes from Bacteroidota bacterium, assembly GCA_005799065.1. Lineage (GTDB taxonomy): Bacteria > Bacteroidota > Bacteroidia > UBA7662 > UBA7662 > F1-60-MAGs140. Next base: position 81,417 of record SYHW01000037.1, on the reverse strand, counting down.
GTCGGCATATTGACTGCGCATGGTTTCGTTAGCAACGGTCCGATCACGATATTGAGACCGAGCATTTCCTGCCCCGTACCTTTGATCCGTGGGTTCGGGGAGAAGCAAGTAGGGCGCCAAACGCTCCTTTTCGTCATCCCGCAAAACCTTAAGGGCATACCAATCTGCTATACTGCGGACCGCTCCTCCCCGATCGCGAAACCGCTGTAATGAGGCGACGGTTCTAGGTGACAATCCCATGCCTACGAATTGAGCCGAATCTGTTTTCTCGAATATAAACGGCTTCAAGGTTGAGATGACACCGGGTTGATCGCCCCGATCCATACCATCCACCCTTTGAGCATAATCGATTTCATTCTGGGTCCATTCAACCACCGCAACAGATGGTTTGGGGGGATATTTGTAGTCGTAGAAGCGCAAAACCAGGTGGCCCGACAACAACACCATAAGAACTGTGGCGCCATAGCGTTCGGAACGACTAAGTTCCCAAAATCGGCGCCAACCGCCACGCTCTTCGCCCCCCACCATACAACGATTTCGTTATGTGCTAATCCTTCAATCGATCAGTCAATCTTGCGCTTATTGGCTTCCAAAACCTTCCAAAAAAAATAGGCTGTGATTAGGGTCACAGAGATCTTGACGAACATCATCATCCAAAATGCGGAGTCGCTCATGGTATAGATTTAAAAAGTGGGTGCGTTTTGGTCTTCATCTTCCGTTTCGGTATCTCCGGCAAACCCCAATCGCTCTCTTCGTTTGGTTGCGCGGAACACCTGCCAGGCAATAAATCCGAACAAACCCAGGAGACCAAAGCGAGCCATATCGATGTAAAATACCCTATTCGTGAACGATCCATGGGCGATGGCGTTACCCACCTTAATCTGGTCGCCGATAGACACGGCGACTACAGCAACCGAATCGAATGTATATTGCGTGGTCATTTGGTCGACCGAACTGATGTGCACGACAAAGCCACCCCCTGCTAGGGCTTGAACTGAATCGACTGTGCCACCAACTTCCGACTCGAAGTCGGTGGAGAAATAGTTGCGATTGGCCATCAATCCCTTGTGGGTAATGTTGCCTATGATACTTGATGGGTCCAATTCCCAGCCCTCGCGAAAAGCGCGCGACCAGTCGTTGTTTTTGGGGGTAAACAATGCCCCCAGAAAAACAGCGAGCAGGAAAGTTGGTGTCACATATTTGATAATGGGCTTATAGATCGTGGGCACTTTCATATCCGCCCCGCGTGTAATTTCTGCCCAACCTTTATCAATACCAAACACCCATGCAAACAATATCGTTTCCGCCAGGGCAAACACCACCAAAGACACGGTTCCGGCCCAATAATCGTATTCATCGAATACCCCCTTGTCGAAAAACAAAACAGTAGGCAATCCCATAACCAAAACTAAGGCACCGAACGACCAGGCGGCTTTTGAGGTTTTCCATCCAAATTCATCCCTCATAAATCCCATCCATGGGGTTCCCATAGCCAGCGACGAAGTAATGCCGGCAAAAAACAACAGACCAAACCACATTATTCCCGCTATTGTACCCAATAAAACGCCCCATTTGTTGAACAAAAACGGCATTGTTTGAAAAGCCATCGAAAATCCAGCATTTTCTTTCACCCAATCAAGGCCGAGATATCCTACTGCAATGGGGATCACAATACTGGCACCCAAAACGATCTCCACGAAGCCATTCATCCATCCCGCTGACATGGCATTGAGCGCAATATCATCTTTGGAGCGTACATAGGCGGCATAACATTGTATCGTTCCCATTCCTACTGAAAGGGTAAAGAAAATCTGCCCTGCGGCTGCCAGCCATACTTTTGGACTCCACAAACTATCGAATTGGGGCTTCCAAAGGTAGTCCATGCCCAACCAACTATTGCAGTCTTTGCATCCCGCAGGTGCGCCCGAACTGCCCAATGTCCAGCCCTTAATAGCAAGGAACAAGCCAAAAAACATCAATAGGGGAATCCCAATTTTGGCTACTCGTTCTACCCCTCCACTCAGACCACGCGATAGAATCCAAATGTTCAGGAAAAGACAGGCCACATAAAACACGATTGATTCATACGGAATGCCGGATGTACTGCTGCCGACATCGACATACTTCAGAAAAAAGGCGGCCACCTCCGACTGGCCCATCGACTGGAAGGTCTGAACCAGGCTGTGGTAGACATAGGCCAAGGTCCACGATTCGATGTAGCAGTAATAGGCCGCCACGGCAATATTGGTGAAAATGCCAAACACCCCGAAATACTTCCAAAATCGACCCTTACCCATTTGATCCAAAATGAAGGGTGTGCTGTGGTTGCCCCTTCGGCCACCGTATCTGCCCACACCCCACTCAATCCACAATAATGGAATACCCATCACCAGAAAACAAACCAGATAAGGGATAATGAAGGCACCGCCCCCGTTTTTCATCGCTTCCACGGGGAAGCGCAAAAAATTACCCAAACCAATCGCATTTCCCGCCATGGCGAGAATTAATCCTATTCGGGAACCCCAGGAGTCTTTATCGGACATGAAAAATTTGATTATTTGTGAAATAAAGCGTTAAACATAATGCATTGAGCTGGTAATGACAAATTGAGATGTTCATAGCAAATAAGTACTACTGGATTGCTGGACCCAACACCTTTGTTAAGCCCGTCTCAAGTGAAACAGGCTCATAATGAATCCTCGACTTGGCTTTTCCCAAAATGAATCCTGTTCGGGGTGGACGAAGTTCGGCTCCAGCAAGATCAGAACTGTTTACCGACTGCACCATTTCCATGCTGAGGCCCAGATGTTGTGCTACATGGCCAACCAATTCAAATATACTCACTTCCTCCTCCCCTGATATGTGAAAAATACCCCGCTCCTTTCTCAGGGCGATTTCTATACACGCTTGGGCCAGGTATTCGACGAAAGTCGGCATCCGATACTGATCGTTGACCACCTGAACAGGGTTCCCTGACTGAAGTACTTTGGTCGCCCACTGAACTATATTGGATCGACCACCCGGTACCTCTTGCCCATAGACCAAAATGGTGCGCACTACTGCCCATGATATCTCACTGTCGGATAGTAGCTTTTCGGCAGCAGCCTTAGACCAACCATAAACACTAATGGGCGATACAGGATCGGATTCTGCGTATGGGCCCGATAACCCATCAAATACAAAATCTGTCGATAACTGCAACAGGTGAATGCCATAGCGTGCACAGGCACCGACCAGGTGGGCAACTGCCCCTACATTGAGACACCTACAGTAGGCCGGCTGCTGCTCCGCCTGATCAACTTGGGTAATGGCCGCGGTGTGGATGATGGCATCGGGTCGGTAGCGACTACAAACTTCTTGAACCGCTTGCTCGCTGGTAACATCCATAGGAACGTACAGGTAGCCCTCGGTGTCTGAACGGCGATCTGGTCCCAAAGAGGTCGCAATGAGCTCTACATCGGTACGCAACCGAAGTGAGGCCACCAATCGGTGGCCCAGAAAGCCATTACTGCCCGTAACTAAAATTCGCACCATCACTCCACCAGCCAGCGGCTTCTTTTCACATATTGTCTGATGCGCAGCCAAAAGGCTACAATGAGGTATAGGGGCACGGAGGAGCCGTACGAAAAAAGTGAAACATAGACAAACAAGACCCGAATTCGTTCCAGGGGTAGTCCCCAAGTTTCGCTGATCAGCGTGCACACGCCAAAGAACTGGAGTTGACTAAGGTCTTTAAGATGATCAAGCAGTTTGCGCATAACGCTTATATAATGTTCTGGTCAACAAAAAAGCCCCAACGGCACATTCCAAGCATCGCCGAGGCCTACAATAGGCGTTCATCTGGTGAATCATGCCCTGGGATCGAAGCGCATTGTTGGCATCAACATTCAAAGATGCGAAAATATCTGTACATCTGTTTTTTTCCGGACCCATTTGTTCAAGCCATTGTACGGCCCTATCCTGTTCTTGCGGAAGGTGGTTTTCTTCGCCATAACAAAACAAAGCTGGAATGAGGCTATTGATGATGAAAACCTGAAGGGTTTTTGGCGATAAGCAATCGTCGGTTTTTTCGATCAAGTGTACCCCAGGCTCGGTTTGAGCAGCCTTTCGAAACAGCGCCCTCACCTCAAATGGCGTGGAAGCCGACAGCAATTTCCTAGCATCCGGAATTCCATAGGCCACCAGAACCGCCAACTGCTTGAGTTTATTTTTTGTAAAAGAAACAGGTAGCGTACACGAGCGACCTGAGCGAATCCAAGCAGCGCTTGTTTTTACCCGATCGCTCATGATTGCCCAAATACGGTCGAAATGACCCCTACATGCCTTAATTTCATACATAGAGATGGATAAAGCGAGATGCTCCATGGCAGCGCTGTTTGCATTCATCCCAAAACTTCGGACCAAACCCACCCACAATGCCCGATCCCAGTCGCCCCCACATTGATGGAGAGACCTCCAAAAACGCTGTTTATGTTGAAGAAGGCGCTGTAAGCCCCCCCGATCAAACATGGCCAAATAGCGGCTGCGGTCGACCAGTCCCCGCTGCGACGCGCAGGGGAAGTCGCCTGAATCAGCCATCAGCTGTCTGTAATGATCGAGAATATGCCCATCGACCCAAGGCTTCATGACGAAAGTATCGGCCTCCGTACCGTCGCAGCGCATAGCGGGCTGCCTACCCTCCCACACAACGTGTAGAATCACTTGATTGTAGTTTGGATCAAGTTGGTGGCGATGGCGGTACCATTCCATCGCGTGCGTATGCAATTCCACAGCTCCCGTCCACCGGAGATTTCCAATGCGCAGCCGTGCACCCAGAAAATCGGGGCCCGCATCGGGGTTGTGCTGCCCAGGCGACTCCAGCCAGATCCGTTCGCCTCTTTGGGTTTGCCACACCCCGGTCTTCAAAAGTCGGTTGTTCCAAATAAAGTGCATAACAGCCTCGTTCATGCTGCAAAATTGCAGCGCCCAGTTAAGGTCTCAAAATTTATGCAAGCAGATGCTCAGAACACAACAGAAAATAATCGAAATGCGACATTTATCGGATATCGGCGCGCAATCGAGTGTAGGCGCGCAAAACAATCAAAAAGTCATGGACAAAAAAAATGGCAACTGCCTTGCGGAGGTTGCCATTGAATGATTGGTCGGGGTGACTGGATTCGAACCAGCGACCTCACGCCCCCCAGACGTGTACGCTAACCGGACTGCGCTACACCCCGATCTTAGGGAGCGCAAATATAGGCAAATGCTAAAAAAAATTGCGTTTCAACCAAAAAACTTGGAGCAAAAGGGATAGACCAAAGCCCATCAGAACAAGGCCGGTGATGCGGTTGAGCCAAAGTACACGGGCCCAACTCAGCCACGGCCTGAGGCGGCGGGCCAGGTATGATTTCAGTAGGTCGGTCATGAGCACAGCACTGAGTGTTCCCCCAAAAAAGGCCAGATCATCGGCCCTTTCATAGGTAGGTAGTGCGCTGACCCAAGTAGATAGCCCTAACCAATAGACCAGAGTAAATGGATTGAGGATATTGAGCAGAAATCCTCTGACCACCAATAGCCCTTTACCACCCGATACGGGTTCCGAGATCTTGTCTGCATCATGGGGTGAAGCAGGGGGGCGAGAGGCCAATAGATAAACCCCATAAAACAGCATAAATAGTCCTCCTGAAATACCCAGCAGCCGCTGGTTCTGAGGTATCGCAACCAAACCGGTTAATCCAACATAGCAAAAACCCACCACCACCACATCGCTGAGCAGGGTTCCCACCGCGATTTGGGCACCTGCTCTAAAGCCACGGGTGATGCTGATTTGGAGGAGGGCGAAAAACACGGGGCCAATCAGTACCGACAACATCAAGCCAAAGCCAAATCCCTGTATGTAAGGATGGGGTATCATGCCTGGCCACCTGCCTTTTGTTGCATAAAGTCGATCCAGGCTTTTTGCACCTCGCCCTGCACCACCCGGGGGAACTTCCGCTGCGCCTCGAGCATCCCCCGTTGCTCCATCCATTCCAAGAACCACTTTTGGGGAATAAAATCGACTTTGAACTGAGAAAGGGCGAATTGACGTTCTACTGCGTAGTCGTCGTTGAGTGCGGAAAGTTCCTCGTCGAGCCAACGTGCGGCTTGATCTTCTGATATTTGAGCATCGCAACCAATATACCAATGGTGTCCGAGTCCGTCTTGTCCCTCAATCGCATGCACGGTAAATTCGCCCAGGGCAACGCCGAGCCGGGCCGACAACTGCAAGATCGCCTCATTCATGTTGTCGTGCGACAAATGCTCCCCGCATAGGCTTAAAAACTGTCGTGTGCGGCCTGTAAGGGTGATTTCTTGGTGTTCAGCGGAGGTCAACCGAATGGTATCCCCAATCAAGTAGCGCCAAGCCCCGGCACAAGTGGTGATCAGGGGCGCATATTCCGCTCCTTCTGAAAGTTGATCGACCCGCAGTGCCTCGAATCCGGGCCTTGGGTTTCCCTCCTCATCAAAATTGGTTCGGTTAAACGGGATGAACTCGAAGTAAATTCCATTGTTGAGGTTGAGTTGCATGCCTTGGCGAATGTCACTTCGTCGGGTGTCATAAGCCAAAAAGCCTTCTGAGGCCAGGTAGGTCTCGATGAGAATCAGAGGGTGTGCCGTACAGCGTTCTAAACGGTTGAGATAGGGTTGTATGGAAACGCCGCCGTAGGTACAGACCTTGAGGTTGGGCCATATGTCATGAATGGTCTGCAGCTGATATCGTTCTATGATCTGCTCCATGAGCCATACCAACCAAGTCGAGGACCCGGAAACGATCCATACATCCCACTCCGGCGCCTTTTTCACCATGGCTTCGATGCGCTGTTTCCAGTCGTCGAGTCGAGCGATTCGGCGACCCGGACTGAAAAATGGCTCAAACCAAAGGGGAACTTTCGACAAGGTGATGCCGCTTAAGTCGCCATAATAATGATTGCCCTCGCCCTTCAAACGGGTGCTGCCTCCCAGCATAAGTACCCTCTTGGCATATAAATCGGAAGGGAGCTTGTATTGGGCGAGCACCTCCATTTGACGAAGCGAAACCCCGCGCATCGAACGAAGCATATCGGGGGTCACAGGAATGTACTTGCTGGGAGCCCCTGTTGTGCCCGAACTCAACGCAAAATAGGGTGTCTTTCCAGGCCAACTGATGTCGGGTTGCCCGGCGAGTTGCTTCGACCACCAACGATCGAAAATACGGTTGTAGTCGTGCCAATCGACTCTTCGCGCAAATTCCGCAGGAAGTTCGGGATGATTCAGCAACGATCCAAAACCGTAATAACGCCCAAATTGGGTGTCCCTGGCCCGGTTCAATAACGCACGCAAAACACGTTCCTGCTGCCTGAGTGGAGCGGGTTGGGGCATCTTCAAACGCGCCCGTGTTTTGAGGGCGCCTTTCAGCACGCCACCGATGATACCCATGCGTATTGAGTGAAAAAATGTACCCGTTGTTGATTTGCTCAAAATTATTGAAACATCTTGCTCAAACATCCTACTTTTGAGGAATGTCGAAATCGAATCACTCTTTTACCGACTACCTCATCATCGGTGCGGGTTCTGCCGGTTGTGTTTTGGCCCAGCGCTTGAGTGCGGATCCAACGATCCGTGTTGTGCTGATAGAGGCTGGTGTACCGGACCGAAACCCTTTAATCAAAATTCCAGCCGCTTTTTCTAAACTATATCGATCGCGGGTCGATTATGCTTATCAATCGGTTGCGCAACCCGAGCTGGGTGGGCGATCGTTGTTCATGCCGCGCGGACGGACGTTGGGTGGATCGGGAGCCATTAATGCAATGATTTACATTAGGGGGCACCGCGCAGATTTTGACGGCTGGGCGGATCTGGGCAATACGGGCTGGGGATACGCGGATTTATTGCCCTTTTTTCAAAAAAGTTTGGGGTTATGGAACATTGAAAAACCTAAGGACATCCATCCTTTGAGTCGCCTCTTTTTAGAAGCAGCGGCGCAAACTGGCCTCCCCATAGTGGAAGATCTTAACGATTCTATCGCACATGGTGTAGGGATTCATCCTGTGAATATTTTAGACGGAGCCAGACACAGTCCAGCCCATGCATTTCTTCGTCCGGCTTTGAAGCGACCGAACCTGAGGGTAATTACGGGTGCTCGAGCCCTTCATGCATTGTGGGAAGCGAATAGGGTGACTGGTGTTGAATTGGGTATTGGTCGAGGGAAACGCTGTATTTATGCCACCCAATCGGTGATCCTGTGTGGGGGGGCCATCGAATCGCCACTGTTCTTGATGCGAAGCGGTGTCGGAGATCCGGTTGGTTTAGAAGAGATGGGGGTGCCCATACGGCAGCCCCTCACAGGAGTTGGTAATAACCTCCAGGACCATCCGGTTGTGCCCCTTGCCTATCGAACCCGCAAAGGGGCATCATTCGATAGCGATGATACGTTGGGCAATCTGCTTAGATGGTGGTGGAAACGAGAAGGTCCACTGTGCAGCAATTTATGCGAAACCGGTGGCTTCACCCGCAGTCAGGATGACCTCAGCGCACCCGATCTACAATATCACTTCGCCCCGGTTTTCTTTGTCGACCACGGGTTTGTGCGGCCCAAAGGAAATGGCATGAGCCTCGCCCCCATTTTGGTGCAGCCAAAATCGCGTGGATCCATACGACCAGCACCCAATGACCATTTTTCACCCTTGATTGACCCAAAAGTTTACTCAGATTCATCCGATTTAGACATAATGCTCATCGGCTTTCAAAAAGCTCGTGCCATCATGGAGGCCCCCGCCTTCGACGGATGGCGTTTAGAACCTTTTTTGCCTGCACAACCACCCCGGAAAGACGCTGAAATCATTGAATACCTGAGGCGGCACACGGAATTACTGTATCATCCTGTGGGAACCTGCCGGATGGGAGCCGACGAAAATTCGGTTGTAGATGATCAATTGAGGGTGCATGGGGTAGATGGATTAAGGGTCGTAGATGCCTCCATTATGCCGAATATTACCCGGGGGAACACCCAATCACCCACCGTAGTGATTGCTGAAAAAGCGGCCGAACTTATCCTCCGTTGAAACGGGGCAAAATTTCGACTCCGAGCTTCGATTTCATTCGACCGATCCGCCAAATGGGTTGTTTCAACGCCCGAGCCCTGGCCTCAAAGGTGTCTGTGGCCTGGGCATGAACGCTGATTAATAATCCACCACTCGTTTGGGGATCGCAAAGGATCATAAATTCCATTCCTTGCATGCCCTGCACCTGCCCCTCCACAGCATTCCAGTTGCGGTAGGTTTGATCGGGCACGATCATAGACAGCACATATGGATCTAACCCCTCCGCCTGCGGAAGGGCATCGAGGTAAAGCTCGGCCCCTGTTCCCGATGCCCGACACATTTCAAGGAGGTGACCCAACAGGCCAAATCCGGTGACGTCGGTCATGCTGTGCACATAGGCCTCGCGGGCGAACTGTGCACCTACCTTGTTGGATTGCGTGGTGAGTTGGAGCAAGGTAAATAGATCGCTTGATTGCAAGGCTTGGCGTCGAAGGGCAGCCGTGAGGATTCCAATTCCGAGTGGCTTGGTGAGGTAGAGCCAGTCGCCCACCCGTGCACCGGAATTGGTCCGTAAATGTTCAGGTGCCACCCATCCGTTCACAGACAATCCGAACAGGGGTTGCGGACCATCCACGCTGTGTCCTCCGGCAAGGGCTACGCCTTCATCGTCGCACACCTCACGAGCGCCATTCAACACTTCGGCGCCCATTTCTGGTGTGAGCTTATCGGAAGGCCAGACAAGGATGCCCAAGGCCAGCATGGGTTCGCCACCCATGGCATAGATGTCGCTGATCGCGTTGGTGGCTGCGATTCGTCCAAAATCGTAGGGATCATCGACGGGCGGACTCATAAAATCGGCGGTCGACAGCAACAATCGGTCTGGTGAGATTTGATAAACGGCCGCATCATCTCTATGCTCCCATCCCAGCAGTAATCTGTCGCTATTCGATGGCTGTACATGCGCGAGAATTCGGTCTAAATGCTGGGCGGGAAGTTTGCAGCCACATCCTGATGCAGGAGCCCATTCGGTTAATCGCGTTTGTTCAGGCTTTTCATTCATTTAAAAGTATTTTGTATTTTTTTGTTATTGTATGTATTGTATTAAAAATTCATTTTAAAATTCATCGCTCACTGACTTTCATGATATGCAATAGTCTGTTCATTACTTGAACTGCTTCCTCATGCACCCCCCAGGTGAGCGATATTCCTCCTTCTGGATGTCTGATGGAAAGACTTTGAGCATAGGCCTTGTCGTAGTAGCGCAGCGCAATGGATGCAGCCTCGTGGAGTCGGCCCCCGTTGAGTGCGTCCAAGGCCAGATTGAGGTACTGCCCACCAATCTTTCGGGCTATTTTCCTGAAAGCACCCTCTAATTCCGCCCGTGTTTGTTGTCCATATTCGCGAACCAATTCTCGAATTCGCTGTTCAAAATCGGTTTGCAGATAAACGAATGGAGAAGTAGACAGCCGACCCACAACGACCTCCGGAAGATGGAGGCTACCGATCATACTGCTTTCGTCTTCCACCCAAATACGTCGTCCTTTTTTCATCCCGCAAATCTTCCAACCGATGTCGCTGATAAATTGTTCATTTCCGGGCTGTGGTGGAAGACCAAGCGCACCAAAGGCCGATCCTCGGTGGTTGGCCAGCGCTTCCAGATCCAGGACTTGTTCGCCAGCCTCTTTTAATGCATGCAGCAGTTTGGTTTTCCCACTACCGGTGGGTCCGCCAATGACGACCCATTGGCCCCAAGTGGCCATCACCTCATATATATGACGACGCCAGTTGCGGTATCCACCCTCGAGCACCGAAACTTCCAAGCCAGCCTGTTTCAGAAGCCAGGCCATAGAATGGGATCGCATGCCGCCCCGCCAACAATACAACAGGATTGGACGCCCTGCACTCAATCGGCGGGCTTGGTCAACGAATCCCGACATCTTGGGCCCAACCCAAATGAGTGCCTGTAGTACAGCCGCGTCACGACCTTTCTGCTTATAGGTGATGCCGGTTTGTGCCCGCTCGGTATCGCTCAACAAGGGCATGGACAGCGCTCCGGGTATGTGTCCTTCCCGATACTCAGCGGGCGAGCGAACATCCAGGCACACACCAGTTTGCATCAATCCGTGTAGTTTTTTAGGTGATAAATCTTGTTTTGGCATGTATTTAGATCTTCTAAAGCAGATTAGAGATGTGGGATTATGTGTATTTTGCGCTAAATTCCTACAAATTATTGATTGTTGACTATGAGCTTTTACAAATTCCAGTGTCGTTTGTTTTTGGTGGTGTTGACCGGCCTATTCGCTTATCAAAATCGATTGAGCGCTCAAAATTCGCTTCCTGTCTATGTGCAATCCGGCACGCTGTTCATCCAGCAGCAAAGCCCGATCGCGCTCGCAGAATCACTCGAATCGTTGCCCCAATGGCAAGGAAAGTATTTTTTTATGCTCGCCTTTGCGCAAATTCCTGCACAATCGACAATGGATCGGTTGAAAGAGGCCGGGCTAGTCCTCAATGGATTCATCCCCCCGCATACGTATTTGGCGTCTGCCGATGTCGGGTTCTCCCCCAATCATCTCATTGAAGCTGCAGCCTATGGTATTGCTTCAATGCCACCAATCGGAAAAATCGATCCTGCGCTGCTCAAACCCAATTTGAACAGCCAACTTCAATACAAGGGTGAGAAATTGAAGATCAATGTTATGTTGTTTCAATCCATTTCATTGAATTCGGAGCTTCGTTCGGCGCTTGGATCCCTCTTGGAGATTATACCAAATTCAACAGGGGATCATTTATTGTGCGGTTGGATTAGGCCCGAACAGTTGTTCGCCTTTTCTGTACATCCCGCTATTCAGTTTATCGAGCCCGCCCCGGCTGAAGGCCAACCCGAAGATCGAGAGGGTCGTTCTTTGCACCGATCGCATGCCATCGACAACCAGCAGGCCGGTGGTTACCGCTACGATGGCAGTGGGATCGTTGTGGGCATCGCCGATGATGGTGCCATCGGACCGCACATCGACTTCACCGGCCGCCTGACTCAATATACGAATGATTTCACGGCAGGAAATACCCATGGCGACATGGTTTCTGGGATCGCATTAGGTGCGGCTAACCTCGATCCCACCAAAAAAGGCATGGCACCAGGGGCTTACCTACACATGTATGGCATCAACGGTTACCCACACGTAACACCGGCCGTTTCTAACTACAACACGCTGGGCACTACGATCACGTCGACCTCATATAGTGAGGTGAATGGGGGTTTATACAATGGAAATGCCTCTACCATCGACGCGCAAATCCACAACAATGAAATGCTTATTCACGTTTTTTCTGCGGGAAATGCGGGCACGTCTGACCATGGATATGGTGCGGGTGCAGGTTGGGGTAATATTACCGGGGGCTACAAAGCGGGTAAAAATGTGGTGGCTTGTGGCAATTTGCGCAATACTGATCAACTGGAAAGTTCGAGCAGCAGGGGCCCGGCCAGCGATGGCCGCATTAAACCCGACATTTGTTCGAATGGCTACAACCAATTGTCTACTGCCCCCAATAACACCTATCAGACAGGCGGCGGCACCTCGGCGGCCTCACCGGGGGTGGCTGGTATTTTCGCCCAATTGAGCCATGCCTACCGCAGCCTCAACAATAATGCTGTACCACCTACTGCTCTATTAAAAGCTTGTATGCTCAATACGGCTGAAGATTTGGGCAATGCAGGCCCAGACTTCCGCTTTGGCTGGGGTCGAGTCAATGCGCTCAAGGCTTTGAAAACCATGGAAACCAACCGATATGCAACTGGTTTGCTCAGCCAAAACGACAGCGCTAGCGTGAACATTAGCGTCCCGTCCTCTGCCCGCAACCTCCGGGTGATGGTTTATTGGGCTGATGAAGCCGGTGCACCCAATGCCACAAGGGCCTTGGTTAATAATTTAGACATGCGGCTGATTGCGCCCAATGGTGTGAATTGGCTGCCACTCGTTTTAAATCCGACCCCAACGGCCACAGCCCTCAACAGCTTGGCCGTACCCGGTGTAGATACCTTGAATAATGCGGAGCAAGTCAGTGTTTCACTTCCCGAGGCGGGCACTTATGTAGTACGAATACTAGGCACGGCCGTCCCCTTGGGCCCGCAGCGCTATTGGGTGGTTTGGGAATGGCACGAAAACAACATTCAGATTACTTATCCCATCGGAGGAGAGGGCTTTGTTCCAGGCGAGACTGAATTGATTCGTTGGGATGCCACTGGTGTTTCGGGTACATTTAATGTGCAGTATTCGCTCAACAACGGGCAATCATGGATGAACATGGCTACCAATCTGGCCAACAATGTACGACATGTGAGCTGGACCTTGCCCACTACCCTAACCCCCACCCATCAAGCACTCATCCGCGTGACTGCAGGCACAACGACTGCCCAATCGGAACAGCCATTTAATATCATTCGGCTCGTAAGCGGCCTTTCGATTGCTTATGTTTGTCCGACCGAAACCGGTCTCAGCTGGTCGGCTGTATCGGGTGCAGCACAATATATCGTATACCGATTGGGTCAACGGTATATGGATTCTATTGGAACAACCGCTTCCACTACTTTCACCGTAAATGGAACCATTCCGTCGCAAGCAGACTGGTTTGCCGTGGCACCTGTTCTCACAGGAAGTGGCGTTGGCCGACGCTGCATCGCCGTCGCAAAGCCAGTCAATAGCCTTTTGAATTGCCAGGCGCCGCCGGTGGCCAATTTCACTGCCAGTTCACTTTCACCCTGTCTCAGCGATACGGTGAACATTTCCGATCAAACCCTCAATGCGGTTGTATCGTGGCAGTGGGACATTACCCCATCCACTTTCCAGTTTGTGGGGGGAACCACGGCCAGCTCTCAGAATCCTCGTTTACTTTTTTCCGCATTGGGCACCTATAATGTCCGTCTGATTGTTTCGAACAACTTAGGGGCCGACACCTTATTGCGCACCGACTACATCAACGTGGGGGGGGGACAGACCCCACCGATTCAAGAGAATTTTGCGGCCTCTAACCTACCCATCGGTTGGAGCCTGCGCAACCCCGACAACAGTGTTACCTGGCAATTCCGCACAGGTGCTGGCCCGAATGGCAGCAATTCGGGCATGGCATGGCTCAATTTCTACTCCTATAACGGTCCAGGTCAGGAAGACGATCTGATTACCCCTGTCTACGATTTATCGAATGTGGCGGGCGAGGTTAAGCTCTACTTTGACGTAGCCTACGCCCGCTATTCGACGTCTTTATTCGATGGGCTCCGGGTGGATGTTTCTACCAATTGTGGGCAGACGTATCAACCCACCGGTTATTTCAGACAGAATTTGGACTTGGCCACGGCGGGCACCTTCAGCAGTGGGGGCTTCACTCCTGCTGCACCTACAGAGTGGCGACGCGACAGTATTGATTTATCGGCCTATACCGGCAACCGAATACGCCTGAAGTTTGTTGGGATTTGCGGCTACGGTAACAATCTGTATTTGACCAATATAGCGTTAAGTGGGCAAACCGCCCCAAGGGTGGAGGGCAGGCTCACCTATCTAAACACCGCACAGACCCCGATGGGCAATAGTTTGGTAGAACTTCGTCAAGCCAACCAGACCCTGAGGTCTGCAACTACAGACTCCCTGGGTCGCTATATGCTACTGGGTGTGAATCCGGGCAGTTATAATTTGAGGATCACCCACAATAAGCCATGGGGAGGCGCCACAGCGACCGATGCCTTGCTGGCCGCACGACATTTCTCGGGATTAACCATGTTGTCTGGATTGCCCCTCAAAGCGGCGGACGTTAACCTCACCTCAGTCGTGAACGCCTCCGACGCCCTGAACATCAACCAACGCTTTGCCAGCTTGTTGGGATCTTTTGTGGCGGGTGACTGGCAGTACGATTCGCTGCAGGTAATAGTCAGCAATCTGGCTCCGCGCGTTGAGCGGAACATTCGCGTCTTGGCCTCTGGCGATATCAATGGCAGTATGCAACCGAACCCTTGGTTGCGGGCATTATTCCGCAGCCTTCAGGAGCAGGGGACCAGCCAAACCTATCAGGGAACGCGCTTTCCTGTACACCTCGAGGCTGATCTGAAACGAAATTTGGGGGCCATCAGCCTCGTTCTCCTGCTTCCGGAAGGTCTTACACTAAGGGATGTACGATTGCCACAAGCGTCGGCATCTGATATGGCCCCTGTTTTTCGGCAAGTTGGTAGAACAGTGCGCCTGGCTTGGTATGGGCTCCACGGATTGTCGGGTGGCGGAAGCTCCGCAACCGTGGAGTTGTGGCTTGAGGGGTCCGCTGAAGGAAGCATTTCTGTATCCGACGAATCAGAATGTGCTGATGTGAGCGGTGATTTGATGCATGGTCTTATTTGGTCGGCCCCAAGATTGGTTAAAGAATCTTCTTCGGCCTCCATTTTTGTTTATCCGAATCCTGCGAATGATCGGATTTGGATTGGTGGAATACCTGGCATCGATTCAGGGTTCGGATTGGAAGCACCCCAAAACCAAGATGCGGGTGCGGCTGGCCTTTCACATCCATCCAATCGAGGCGTTTGGGTGAAGTTCTACGACCTACAAGGCCGATTGCTCACGGAAGGTCGCCCCGATAGAGCCAACGGCATCGCCTTACCCAATGGCCCAACAAGAATGATTCAGGTTGAAGTGCACAGCAGCGTTGGCATATCTCGCCACAAACTTCTGTTGAACGTACGATAGTTTCACTATTATTCGCTCCATCGCATTTCACTCTTAATGACTCTTGGCAGAGTGAATTCACACGCTCTTTTCTTTTGCATTATTTGTATCAGACGTCGGCCACTACTTCTTTTACCTCGGGTAGCATGCGCTTGAGCAGGTTTTCGATGCCGGCTTTCAGGGTAATGGTCGACGACGGGCATCCACTACACGAACCTTGTAGGGTCACCGAAACGATACCCGATACGGGATCCCAAGATTTATAGCGAATGGCGCCACCGTCCTGTTCCACGGCAGGCTGAATGTACTCACGCAAAATCTGCTGTATACGCTGGGGCGTCTGGCTGTCGCCTTCTACTGACCCACCAGCATCATCGCTGGCCACCTCAGGTTGAATACTTCGCGCCACAGGTAAACCCGCTTCTAAATAACTTTGGATAAATTCCTTGAGAATGGGATTGATTTCGAGCCAGTTTTCATGGCTGTGGCGGGTAATGGTGACGAAGTTTTGACTGATATAGACCCGCTCCACGAAGGGAAATTCAAATAACTTTACCGCCAACGGCACTTCTTGCAGATCGGCACTCTGCCGGTCAACTTCAACCCACCCTGCCTCAAGGAGGTATCGATTGGCTACAAATTTCATGGTCGACGGATTGGGTGTCGACTCGGTGTATAGAGTTATGGGATCAGACATATAGAGTAATGGGGACAGACATAATGACTTTGGGAAAGAAACAATTTCAATGGCATTTTGTGTGCCAACAGGTAAAATTTACGGGGTCATCCCTCCAGTAAATTGCTGCACCCGAAGCACGGCATTGTGTCGGATGTCCATATAAAATAAGTTAATGTCGCCTGAATGATAATTAGGCGATCGTATAAGAAATGATCCGGGAAATCGCGGACGATGCACCCACAATATACCACGGTAATGAGCTGCATCGCAGCGACGCGGGTAAATTCGTCCGAAGGGCTTTACCACAGCTCCTTTGTGGTGGCGACGAGCAACGTAGGCTTGTACTGAGTCGCCCGGGCCGGAATCTTCATAAACCCAACTGATTGGGTTCACGCACACCGGATCCAAACTAGAGTTGGGTGCCTGTTTGGGTTGATACCCCCAACGAAAGGTCCTCCAGCTTGTCCAACAACCTGTAGTAGTAGAATCCACGCAAACGGGTAGTCCGGCCAGAGAATCGGCCGGGATCGGCATTCCGGGCAGGTAAGCCACCACCAATCGCTGCTGCAACGATGTGCCAATTATACGATGCTTGAGCAAGCGCGCCAGGTGGAGGGTGCCCTGTGAATGTCCGGCAAGAAGGAAGGGCCGGCCTTGGTTATAATGTTGAATAAAGTAATCGAATGCCGCCTCCACATCCGCATAGGCCCAATCGAGGGCTTTCTTTTTATCGTCGAGATGAGGAGTCAAAAAAACCGAATAATGTGCCTGCCGGTAGCGCGGGGCATATACCCGGCCCGCGGCGTTGAATGCCGTGGCTTGATAACGAATAGGCCATTCATCGACCTGTCGATTCAGCTCAGGGTCGCGCACATCCTGGTTCCATTTGAACTCCGTTTTGGGCTTATCGGCAAACAGGGTTGGGTGCACATAAAATACATCAGCAGGAGCATGGATTCCTACCGATTGATGGCCTCTTGGGGTCTGGTCAGCCTCATCAACGCGATGGGGCAGGGCACACCAATTGTTTTGGTCGCTGTAATTGGGCTTGGGGGGCGATGGACTTTCTGTAAAACGGCTCGGAATGAGGTAATTCTGCGCACGCAGGTGGTCAGGCAAAAACAAGACTGCGGAGAAAACAAGGGCGACGAAAGGCCTGAACATCAGTCAAGTTTTAGCTAAAACGGCTTCAATACCCTATTCGGGCATGGTCCAGGTATTCAAATACTGGGTATTGAATGTGCCTGCCCTGAAATTCTCGTCTTGCAACATCTTCAGGTGGAAGGGAATAGTGGTCTTCACCCCCTCCACAACAAACTCGCTGAGGGCACGCTCCATGGTGGCAATCGCCTCTTCCCGTGTTTGCGCCACCGAAATAACTTTGGCGATCATCGAGTCATAATAAGGTGGAATCGTGTAGCCTGAATATATGTGCGTATCGACCCTAACACCGTGGCCACCCGGCATGTGAAGGGTGGTGATCTTACCAGGACAAGGACGAAAATCTTGATATACGTCCTCTGCATTTACCCTGCACTCAATAGCATGCATTTTAGGAATGTAATTCTTACCCGAAATTGGGATTCCTGCCGCCACTTTGATTTGTTCTTTAATGAGGTCATAGTCGATCACCTCCTCAGTTACGGGATGCTCTACCTGAATTCGTGTATTCATCTCCATGAAATAGAAATTCCGGTATTTATCGACCAAAAATTCTATCGTACCCGCACCCTCGTAGCCCACCGCCATGGCACCTTGGATGGCTGCCTCTCCCATCCTTTGCCGCAGTTCATCAGTCATAAATGGTGAAGGCGATTCCTCGATCAGCTTTTGATGCCGGCGTTGAATGCTGCAATCACGCTCGCTGAGGTGACAAGCCTTTCCGTATTGATCACCCACAATTTGGATTTCAATGTGCCTTGGCTCTTCAATAAATTTCTCCATGTAGAGACCATCGTTGCCAAAAGAGGCAGCGGCTTCACGGCGAGCTGAGTCCATGGCATCTTCTAGTTCCTCTTCTTTCCAGATTACCCGCATACCCTTGCCACCACCTCCAGCTGTTGCCTTAATGATCACAGGGTACCCAATTTCAGAAGCCACACCTTTGGCCTGCTCAGACGACTCCAGTAAGCCATCAGATCCCGGAACCACCGGCACGCCTGCCCGGCGCATAGTTTCTTTAGCAGTAGCTTTGTCGCCCATTGCTCGGATAGACTCTGGTGAAGGACCGATGAACTTAATACCGTATTCGCGACATACCTCTGAAAACTGTGCGTTTTCGGAAAGAAAGCCATAGCCCGGATGAATGGCATCTGCGTTGGTGATTTCGGCAGCCGACAGCAAATTCTTCATGCTGAGGTATGAGTCGGCGCTTCGGGGTGGGCCAATACAAACAGCCTCATCCGCAAAACGCACATGCAAACTCTCCCGGTCTGCCGTTGAAAACACCGCTACTGTTTTGATGTTCATTTCTTTACAGGTTCGGATGATCCTAAGGGCAATTTCGCCCCGGTTGGCAATCAGAATTTTCTTGTACACAGTGCTGGGCTTTGTCGTCGGTCTAAAATCAAGATGGATCAATCTCAAAAAGGGGTTGATCGTATTCGACTGGCGTCGAATTCTCAACCAATACCTTGGTGATGGTGCCCGATTGCTCGGCCTCGATTTCGTTGAATAACTTCATAGCCTCCACGATACAAATGACCTGGCCTTTTTCGACCCGATCACCTACTTTAACGAAGGGTTCTTTGTCGGGACCCGAAGACCGGTAAAAGGTTCCAATCATGGGTGATTTGAGCACGGCGCCTGAAGCCGTAGCAGGTGCTTGTACAGGAGGGGCCGTGGTATTGACTGTTGCAGGCACTACAGGTGCAGGCATCGGCGCAACGGGGGCGGTCGCGTAGGCAACGGGCGCAGGCATAACAACTGTAGGTGTTGCATGCCCGCCGTTTTGTACTGTACCAGATGACTTGATCACCAGTTTAAACCCCTCTTTTTCCAATTCAACTTCTGTGACGCCCGACTTAGCTACAAACCTGATCAGGTCTTGAATTTCTTTGATATCCATAATCTTCAAAAATAAGGGATTATTTGACTCTTTCGACGTAGTCGCCTGTGCGGGTGTCGATGCGGATGCGGTCGCCTTGATTAACAAACAAAGGCACTTGAACGCTTGGGCCATTATCGACGACTGCTGGTTTTAGAGCAGAACCGCTGGCGGTGTCGCCTTTTAGACCCGGCTCAGTGTAGGTCACCTCCATCTCCACCATATGGGGTAATTCAAGGCCCAAAATGTTCTCATCCTCCGAATTCACTAGGGCTAGGCACACCGCTCCTTCCTTTAGGAAACGAGGCGCATTGATTTTATGCTCTTCGACTGAAAACTGTTCGAAACTCTCGCTGTCCATAAAATTAAACCCCAGATCATCTTGGTAGAGGTATTGCAATTCGCGGGTTTCTACCCGAACGGTATCAATTTTTGCTCCAGCGGGAAAGGTGTTTTCCAAAACCCTTCCGTTGGTCATACTCTTGAGTTTAGTGCGCACAAATGCGGCTCCTTTACCCGGTTTTACATGCAAAAATTCGACAACTTGATAGATGTCATGGTTGAATTTGATGCAAAGTCCATTGCGAAATTCGGATGTTGATGCCATAATAGGAATTGGATTGGTCGTTGGTTGACTAAAGCCTAATAAAATACTGGTGAATGGAACCTAAAAAATACTGGTTGACTGGAACTTAAAAAATACTGGTGAATGGATTTTAAGTGAATTGTTGATTAATTAGGGTATAAGG
Organism: Bacteroidota bacterium; assembly: GCA_005799065.1. Classification (GTDB taxonomy): domain Bacteria; phylum Bacteroidota; class Bacteroidia; order UBA7662; family UBA7662; genus F1-60-MAGs140. Next base: position 61,204 of record SYHW01000037.1, on the reverse strand, counting down.
TTGAGTTGGCCCGGCTGGACATCGGTTAGATTGAGGGCTTTGGCACCATCAAAGGCCCAGCGCACATAAAGAGACCCCCAGGTAAAACCACCGCCAAAGGCCGCCAAGATCAGATTATCACCCTTTTTAAGTTGAGGCTCCCACTCATGCAAGCACAATGGGATGGATGCATTCGTGGTGTTGCCATAACGCTGAATGTTGACCATCACCTTTTCCTCGGGGAGGGCAGTCCGTTCGCGCGTTGCATCGATGATGCGCTTATTGGCCTGATGGGGCACCAGCCACTGGACATCGTCGGCGGTTAAGCCATTGCGTTCCATAATTTCCTCAGCTACCCCCGCCATGTTGGTTACGGCAAATTTAAACACGGTTTTTCCCTCCTGATGAATGAAGTGCTCCTTTCGGGCAACCGTTTCTGGGCTCGCCGGATTCAATGATCCGCCCGCCTTTTGACACAGGTAGGTTCGGCCAACCCCATCGCTGCGCATGATGCCATCGAGTACGCCAAAGCCATCATGGTCTGGCTCGAGCAGAATGGCACCCGCACCGTCGCCGAATATGATGGCCGTTGAACGGTCTTGCAAATCGATGATTGATGTCATTTTGTCGGCCCCAACCACGATCACTTTTTTGTATACACCGCTTTCTATGTACCGAGCAGCGGTGTTTACCCCAAACAGAAAACCCGAACAAGCAGCCGACAAGTCAAACCCAGCCGTTTGGGTCATTCCTAACTTATCCGTAATAACATTGGCGGTTGCAGGGAAAGCCATATCAGGGGTTGCTGTGCAACAAATGAGTAGCTCAACATCCAGAGGATTAGTGCCCGTTTTTCTCAGCAATCCTTCCACCGCTTTCACGGCCAAATCGGATGTTGCCAGGCCAGGCTCTTCCATCCACCTGCGCTCCTTGATGCCTGTCCGAGCGGTAATCCACTCATCAGTGGTTTCCATCAACTGCTCCAGGCGGCTGTTGGCAACAACATTCCTCGGGGCCCACGCATGGATCCCAGTAATGGCCGCTGTTCTTCTGGTTTCGGTCATTTTATTCATTCAAGAACACGAAATCCCACGCCCATCAAAGGGGAATAAATTCCAATTATGGAATTCGAGCGTATTGGGATGGGGATATTCAACCGATCGACGGCTGAATATGATCATTATGCAATGGCCTTTTCCATCACGACCTTGCCACGGTAGTACATCTTACCCTCGAACCAATGGGCTCTGTGGAAAAGATGAGGTTGACCTGTGGTCGGACAAACAGCCAATGTAGGCGCTTCAGCCGTGTAGTGTGTACGACGCTTATCGCGGCGGCTGCGGGAATGTCGGTGTTTGGGATTTGGCATATCAGTTGATCTTAAGTTGTTTTAATTTTTCCCAGCGAGGGTCGGTTTGTTCGACAACCTCTGGGGTGTGAGCAATAGAGTTGGTCGTATGAGACATCCATGAAGACAGACGTTCATCACAGGCCAATTGTTGATCGGCACGGCATACTAACCGAAGGGGAAGAAGCAAACTAGCCGATTCATATAGGTATTCGGCCAACTGAAACGACCAGGCCGTTGTTGAAACGTACCAAATTTGATCGGTGTTTCCGATGGGCTCATCTTCGATTTTAACCAACAGCCGGGTGTCGCCTTCCACTGGGTGATCCAATTCAGTCAGACAACGATCGCAAACACCCTGAATACTGCCGCTCAACCTGAAGTCTAACACCATCTCCCGTGTCTTACGTTCGAGGCAAAGGCGCACATTGATGAATGCTTGGGTGATCAGGCTCTCTGGAAACTGCTTAAAAAAAGCCTGATTGAGCGCATAATCGTAGTAATGAAACCCGTTTTTAAGCGCTGAAAAGCGTATTTCGTATGCGGTAGTCGACTGCGAGGCCATACGGCTCAAGTTAGGCCGCAAAGGTACGGAAAAAAAAGGATAAAGGCAACAAGAACTGTACTTGACCTTAAAGCCCCCGCCTCCAGCGCTAATTGCTCGCGGCGTGTGCGCAGTATGTCTACTGCAGCGTAGAGTGCGCTTCTGAATGAGGATGGATCCGCCTTTTTTTGTCCGGCCAATTCATAAGCCGTTCCATGATCGGGCGACGTGCGCACCACTGGCAAGCCAGCCGTGAAATTCACCCCAGAATCGAAGCACAAGGCCTTAAAAGGGGTAAGGACCTGATCGTGGTACATCCCGAGCACACCGTCGAAATGCGCATAACGAGCCGTGCCAAAGAAACCATCCGCTCCATAAGGGCCCCAGGCCAGAATACCCTCCGATTGCACCGCTTCGATGGCCGGTATGATAACCTTTTGCTCCTCATCGCCCAACAATCCAGCATCACCGGCGTGTGGATTCAGAGAAAGTACAGCGATTTTTGGTCTTGTAATCGCAAAGTCTTGCGTCAGGATCCGGGCAAAACGGCGGATGCTTTCGGACACGCGCGCTTGGGTGAGGGCCGTGGGCACCTCCTTAAGGGCGATGTGACCCGTTACCGTTGCCACTTTCATGTGGTCGCCCAGCAGGATCATCATGGCGTTGCCTGCGGGAAACTCCTTCTGCAAAAATTCCGTGTGTCCGGGCACTTGAAATCCGTCGCCCTGTATTCCAGCTTTATTGATTGGGGCCGTCACCAATGCATCCAAGGCTCCTGATTTGAGGTCCGCTACCGCACGTTCGAGGGATAACCGGGCAAACCGCGCGAGCTGGGGATCGGGTTGACCCGGCACAATTCCAAGTTCTTCGGCCGATAAATTGATTAGACATGCCTTGCGGGCCGGGGCCTGCTGTGGCGTTTCGATGGTCAATAAATTCCAATCCTGAATCCCCAATATCCTTCGGTATAGGCCAACGGCACGCTGTGGCGCATAAACAATGGGGGTCATGGAATGAAGGATGCGCGGGTCGCTGAGGATGCGAAGTACCAACTCCATACCCACCCCATTTAAGTCTCCACAACTGATGCCAATGCGGGGTTTATCGCTCATTGCGTATATCTTTTGAGAAAATGAAGCAAAAGCCGCACACCGAATCCTGTTCCATGCTTGCCGCGATAACTGCTTTCGCTGTCAAGAAAAGCAGGGCCAGCGATGTCGATGTGCACCCAGGGATAATCGGTAAAGTGCTGCAAAAACTTGCCTGCCGTTATAGCGCCCGCTTCTCTTCCACCAATATTTTTCAAATCCGCAATATGACTTTTAAGCATTTCTCCGTACTCATCCCACAAGGGGAATGGCGCAAGTCGCTCATGTACGGCTAGACCCGATTGTTCAAAAGCGTCTATGGTTGCATCTTCTGCGGTACCCATAACAACCGCGCCTTGTGATCCAATAGCCAATACTGCCGATCCGGTCAGCGTGGCCAGGTCCACGACCAGTTGCGGTTCGTATTTCTTGGCATAATGCAGGGCATCAGCGAGTATAAGCCGTCCTTCGGCATCGGTGTTCAAGACTTCCACGGTGGTGCCATCCGAAATGGTGATGACATCCCCTGGGGCATAGGCCTCGCCCGACGGCCGGTTGTCGGTGGCCGGGATGAGTCCAATGAGGTGAACGGGCAAGCGCATGCGTGCTGCAGCCCCGATGGTTGCCGCCACCGCGGCGGCGCCCGCCATATCGCACTTCATGCTGTCCATACTGCCCGGTGTTGGCTTCAGACTAAGTCCACCCGTGTCATAAACCACCCCCTTCCCGACCAGAACGATGGGTTTCTGTTCATCTGATTTTGTTCCTTGCGGCCACTCAGGTTTCCACTCCAACACCATAAATACGGGCGGCTGAACAGAGCCTTTATTAACCGCCAAGAGCCCTCCCATTTTGAGGCTCTCGATTTGCTTCTTATGGAAAATCTCAGCATGAAAGCCGGTTTGAGTCGACCAGCGCAGCACTTCTTTGGCAAATTGCGGGGCCGAAAGGTAGCTGTTGGGTTCATTGACCCAATCACGCGCCGTATAAACCGCCTCCCAAAGCGCGGAAAGCTCATCGACCGCTCCTTGATGCAGCCCTGCAGACCCTGCTGAACAAATCTGTATTTCAGTTAAATCGACCGGGGGTTTTTCAGGTGACTTCAAATAGGTACGAAAACGATAAGCCGCCAGGCCGAGTCCCTCAACAAGGGCCAATATTTCGTCGGCCTCCGCATCACCCGTCAACCAAAGCGTTTCGACCTCTTCGGCCTGAAGTGCCTTCTGAAGCTGACCACCCATCTGCCGGAGGGCCTCCATCTGTTTGGCGCGCGCATGCTCATTTTGCGCAACACGCCCACCCAAATCCGAACCTTGTTCTTTCTGCCATACAACCCAGCTCAAGTTCGGCAGTTGATGTACGGCCAAAACGCCTCCCTTTTTCGATAGTCTGCGCTCAACGTAGGCTCGGTTGGCCGTTTGATCGGCCGGTAGCGATGTGCCCCCCAATCTACTCAACCAAACGCGCGCTGCATCCTGGGGGACGTGCGCGTCTTGGGCAACAAGCTGAACGCGTGGTGGCGACATACGGGGTCGAGGTGGCTGTTGATTGGGATTCATCATGGGTTTATCAAATTCAAATAGGGCACATTACGGCCATGGAAACACGCTCTTCGTTAAAAATTACGCATGAACGATTCAGGAGCGCAAATATAAGCCAATAAAGGCCATGCGATATTCTACCAACCCATTTTGGCAAAAAGCTGGGTTTCACTCCTGAAAATATCGATGATGGTGCCTTGTGGATCTACCCACATATACATCGGTGTGGCCACTAAGAGGTAGTTGGCGGCATTGGTGCCCAATTGACCCGCCGGATCTCGGAGGTGGGTCCATCCTTGCCATCCCCCGATTGCTTTGAGCCAGCCCTCGGGTGCAGTGTCGAGACTAACCGTTGTGACTTTCAGTTGGGGCGATTTAGACTTCCACCGCTCCATAATCACCGGTAGCTGTTCCATGCAATGGTCGCATCCCGCCCGCCAAAATATATACAATCCCCCCGCTGGCTTGAGCAGTGTATAGCGTCCGTCGGTGGTATAGAGCGAGTCGAGATCGGGTGCCTTCATGCCGGGCAAAACAGCCAAATATCGATTCAACTGCCCTTTAAGCCGTTGTTCCAATGCCGGATTGTCGCATGCCTCTCGTGCGCTCACCTTCATGGCCAGAAGTTGGAGGGCTCCAGCTCGATTCATCGACTCCATCCCCATGCGCAGAAAATCACTGACCGGATAGAAATACGATGGGTGCGACCGCTCGAGTTTTTCCAGAACACTGTTCATGAAGAGTAGTGCCTGAAGATCCTCTGAGGCTTCTTCAGTGGGTTCATACATGCCAAAATACTCGACAATGTGGCGAGTGAGATGGGGGTGATGCAGGGCATTGCTGTCGTCGAGTGTAAGCAAAGACAGGTAACGCCCTGGTTTCAACTCTGCTGTTAGATCTTCCTTGTCTCGTCCGATAAAGGGCCATTCGAAACGGATCATGCCCAGTGCGATGTCGCCCGCCTGCGCCTGATCGACCGCTCGTTTCAGGCTGTCGGTACGTGCCGCCACCCGCTGCATGCCTCGCTCCGCCTCGGTGGTGAGTGCTTTTTCGTCGGCGAAATCGACCTGCAGTTGCTTGAGGAGCTTTTCCTTTCTCCGAAGCTCCGTGAGCATGCGCGTGAGTTTTCTGTACTCCTTCCACGCATTTCCCTCTTGTACATCCACGCTATCGCCCCCATAGTGGGTGAATCGTATGTTGCTTCCGTCCCAAACCAGATCCACTCCTTCACCCTTCCACACGAGCCGATACATTCCGTGGTAGTTGGGACCGGCGGGGGTGAGCTTGAAACTACCCCCCATTCCCACTGAACCTTTGGCTACTGTGTCGAGGTCATTAACTGTGAAGCCGATCAGCAGCAGTTCGGTACCTGGATCGGCCTTGAGGGTGCCCCCGAGAGATTGAGCTTTGAGTGGCACGCAAGGCAAAATCAATAGAATGAATAAGGAGAAAAGGTGGTTTTTCATAAGTGGCTTGGCGGCGGTATGGATTGCTGCAAAAATACGAGTGATCATGCGGCTTTTATAGGTACGCATTAAGCGGGATCCACATCCAGCCAAATGCGGCATTGGTGCCCCAGCGAACTTTCTTCGAGGGCGGTGACTGCATCCATAACGTTTCGTTTAACCTTAGCCAAATCGGGACCTGCTCGCTCAATTTTAAGCAACAACTCGCGGTGGTATTCGTTTCGGACCCGGGCAATCGTGGGTACGGAAGGACCTGTAACTCTTGGGCCAAGGAGTCGACGCAGTTCATTCGCCAACCATAGAGCAGCGCGCGATGCGGTGGCCTCTTGCCGGTGCCGGATGCTCAAACGGATAAGACGGACGAAGGGTGGATAACCGTGAGTGGATCGATTGCCTAATTCGGCCTCTATAAATCCGCTGTAGTTATGATCCTGGATGAGTTGAAACAACGGATGCCGTGGTTGACGCGATTGAATCAGCACTTCACCCCGTACCCGGCGCCGACCCGACCGGCCACTCACCTGACTCAACAACTGAAAAGTACGTTCTTGCGCCCTAAAATCGGGTATTTTAAGTCCTGAATCGGCATTAAGCACCCCCACGAGGGTTACCCTTTCGAAGTCTAATCCCTTGGCCACCATTTGGGTGCCCACCAAAAGATCAAGCTGCCCGGCTTCAAACCGACCAAGGATATCGGCATAGGCATGCTTTTTGCGGGCTACGTCCTGGTCGAGTCGAGCCAATCGGATGTTCGGGAACACCTGAAGCACCTCCTCCTCTATTTTCTCCGTACCAAATCCCCTGGTTTTCAGCTGGATGCTGCCGCAGGCGGGGCAAGCAGGCGCTGGAGTGGCCTGGAAACCACAATAGTGACAAGCCATGCGGTGCCTGGTTTTATGAAAAGTTAGGGTGATGTCGCAATCGGTGCAGCCCGGTGTCCAGCCACAATCGGCACATTCGGTGTAGGGCACATAACCCCGTCGATTTTGCAAGAGGATGATTTGTTCTTGACGATCGAGCCTTTTCTGAATGGCCGTACAAAGCGCCCCAGACAACTCTCCTTTTAGGGTTTTGTTGCGCTTCTCGGCCAATAGATCCACCCGATGAATTTGCGGTAGCTGTATCCCTCCGAAGCGTTCTTCCAAGCGCACCAAATGGTATTTTCCCGTTGTGGCCAGGTACCAACTCTCCATAGAAGGGGTGGCCGACCCCAAGATCACCCGACTTCCGTGTGAGGCTGCCAAAACCAAAGCCGAGTCGCGGCCGTGGTAGCGGGGGGCCGGATCCTCCTGCTTAAAGGACGCATCGTGTTCCTCGTCGACCACCACCATCCCCAGCTTGCGAAAGGGGAGGAAGACAGCCGAACGTGCACCTAAAACCACCCGCGCTTGTCCGTCGGCCACTTGTTGCCAAATCTCAGCGCGCTCGGAATCACTGAAGCGTGAATGGTACATCGCAATACCCGTTCCCAAATAGCGGCTCAAACGCTCGAGCAGTTGGGTGGTGAGGGCAATTTCGGGAAGGATATAAAGTGCCTGCTCCCCGTTGGCCAGGATTCGGCGAATCAGCTCCACATAAAGCAGGGTTTTTCCACTGCCTGTCCAACCATACAAGAGTACGGGTAGGCGTTGCAACCAAGCCTGTTCTGTTTCTTTGAGTGCTTGAAGTTGACGATCCGATAAGGTGTAGGCTTCGCCGCGCCCCACAACCACGGGCACTCGATCCACCCGAAAAGTGGTAACTTCTAATATTCCTTTATCCACCAAGTTCTGCAGCACGTGGGCAGGTAATTTTTTATGATCGACCAACTGCTTTCGGGCCACCCAGGCGCGGGCAGGCGACTCCTGTAGATAGGCCATGAGCACGTCTGTTTGTCGCGGAGAACGCCGTTCAACCTCCTGCATGAGCGAACGAAGTGATTCATCATGACGATAGGCCTCGGCCAGTCGATAATAACGGACTCTTTTCTCCTTGTACTTGTGATCGAGGCTTTCAACAGTTCGAATGTGGCCCTGGGCTACAAGTCGTCGAAGAAGTCCACCCACCAACTTCCGGCCAAGCAACTGCTGTATTTGTGCCTGAGCCATGCTGTGGCGCGCATCAGCCCAAACCGCGTAGGATTTTTCCTCACCGGTTGCGTTCTTCTCTCCCGAGCCTTCCGTTCCGGGGTCCTCCATTCCGGGGTCCCCCCCTTTTAAGATCTCCCCTTTTGAGTTCTCATCGGCTTCAAGGGACATTAGGCTGCGCAAAAGCAACGCTTCATCACTGCTCGATTGGTAGGCCTGATGAAATGCCACTGCGTCGAAATCGGGGTCGCGAGCAAAGCGGGTTTCAGAACTGATGCGCATGGCACTGGGTAGCGCGGCCTGCATAACATCGCCCAGATAACAGAGGTAATAGGACGACATCCATTCCCAAAACTTCCTCATGCGTTCATCGACCACGGGCTGGTCATCGAGCACATCAATGATATCCCGTGCTGTACCTTTTTCGGGTGGATTCCGGTGCATGGACCAGATGAGTCCAGCCACTAGCCGGTTTCGACCGAGGGGCACCACCACCCGTATCCCTATTTGCAATGCAGCAACCAAGGCGTCGGGCACTCGGTAGGTATATGTACCCGGGATGTGCAGCGGCAATAAGATTTCGGCGTAGTGGGCATCCTCAGGCATTTTGCAAAAATAGTGGATTGGTAGTCTTTTCTCCTGTCCGTAATGGCTCGGAATGAACTGATTTGCTTCGTATTTTTGTGTTTATGAAGTACGACAAGCATTTTTTTGTTTGCCAAAATGAGCGCAGCGACCCTTCCAAAAAAAGTTGCGGCAAGGAACAGGCTCAAATGATGGTACAAGCCCTACGAGATTCGGTACGAGCGTTCCATTCCGACCCGACAGCTTCCATTCGTGTGCGGGCTCAAGCTTGCGCCTGTCTCGACGCTTGTGCAGACGGACCAACATTGGTGGTCTACCCAGAAGGGGTTTGGTATGGTGGCGTAAAACCCGCTGATGCGCACGAAATCGTTGAGGTCCACTTAGGTGATGGCACTCCCGTACGGCGTTTACAAATTCATCGACCTCAGGCAAACGATTCGAGTGCTCATCGACCTCAGGCAAACGATTCGACTGAGGCGAACGAGCAATGAAAACAGCAAGCCTTCATGCCCAGTGGGTGAAGGAGGAGGCCAAGCGTATCGGTTTCCATGCCTGTGGGATTAGCCGCGCCGAATTTTTGGAAGAGGATGCACCGCGGCTCGAGCAATGGCTCAAATCGGGCATGCAGGGCCAAATGGCTTACATGGAGCGAAACTTCGACATGCGCCTAGACCCCCGCAAATTGGTGCCTGGGGCCCGGTCGGTGGTGAGCCTGCTGTTTAACTACCACAACCCTGATTCTGTGGGGGGTGATGACACACCCCGTATAGCGCAATATGCCTATGGGGAGGACTACCATTTTGTGTTGCGCGACAAACTCAGGGAACTGCTGGACTGCCTACGCGCACGGATTGGGCAGATCGAAGGCCGGATTTTCGTGGACAGTGCTCCTATACTCGAAAAAAGCTGGGCAGCCCGCTCTGGGCTCGGCTGGGTGGGCAAAAACACGAACCTCATTACCCGCGAACAAGGCAGCTACTTCTTTCTATGTGAACTCATTTCCGATCTGGAGTTGGCGCCCGATGACTCCATGGCCGATTATTGCGGCACCTGCACCCGTTGCATCGATGCGTGTCCGACCCAGGCCATCACACCCTATAAAGTCGATGGTAGTCGATGCATCAGCTACCTGACAATTGAGCTGCGCGATCAGATGCCCCAGTGGGCCCAAGGACAATGGAAAGACTGGGTATTTGGGTGCGATATTTGTCAGGAAGTGTGCCCTTGGAACCGTTTCAGCCGACGGCACAACGAGGAACGGCTGATGCCCCATCCCGATTTACCCCTTCTCGATCGAGATGCCTGGGTTGAAATGACGCGTGAGGTTTTTGGGACCTTATTTCGCCGAAGTGCTGTCAAACGAGCGGGCTATAATCGGATGATGTCGACCGTGCGCTTGGTTGCATTGGGTGATGCGGGGGATTTAAACGCGGAGGAGAAGCCCAATTAAGTTATCGTCGAAACCAAGACCGGACCATGGACGATTTCAAGGACAAGACTAAAGAAAAACCAAGACCATAGCTACAAACGAAACCTCCCTAAGCCTCCTAAAACAAAAAACAAAACATCAAGGTTTACCCAAGGCGTATAAAGTGCGGATGTGCGAAAAATAGGCCCCAGACAGGTTATCGAAACAGTGATAGGGCAAGTGGAATTCGCGCGCAGTTTGTTCGACGATCTGAGAGATGGCCGGGTAGTGGATGTGGCAAATATTCGGGAATAAGTGGTGCTCAATTTGGTAGTTGAGTCCTCCCACGTACCAATTCAACAATTTGTTTTTACGGGCAAAATTGGCGGTGGTATGCAATTGATGATCCGCCCATGGCTTATCCATTTTTCCATCCTGATCCGGGAGCGGCTGGTCGACCCCTTCCACCAGGTGTGCCAACTGAAAAACAGACGCCATAATAAATCCCGCAACCAAAGCCATCACCGCGTAGCCCAAGAACCATTGTCCGAAGCTAATGGGCAGCAGAAAATAAGGTATGAGTAAGACCCCAAAATAGAACACCTTGCTCACCACCAAGGTCGTGAGTTCGCGACGAAAAGCGGCGGCACCCGACTGACGACCCCACGTAATCACCTGAACAAAATCCTTGATATGGAAGGTCATCACCATCAGGCTGTACAAGAATGGACCATACAAAAACTGCAGACGCATAATACCCCGGTAGGGATCGTGTTTATCAAATCGAAGGATAAATCGACCTGCAATGTCGCCATCAGCCTCGTGGATGTTGGTGAATGTATGATGCAAGGTATTGTGTTGCACCTTCCAATTGTAGACATTTCCCCCCAAAAGGTACATGCTACCCGAAAACAATCGATTAATCCAAGGACGGTCACTGAAAGCGCCATGGCAAGCGTCGTGCATAACCGACATGCCCACCCCAGCCAAACCGATCCCCATCAGCAAGGCCAAGACCAGCATTTGAAGGGGTGTAAACCATCCTGTAAGAATAAGAGCGAAGGGCGCAATGTATAAAGCAAGCATGCCCAATGATTTGTATACCATGCGGCTTCCACCCTTTTGGGAGATGCCTTGTTGTTGAAACCAATGGTCGACCCGCTCACGAAGAACAGGAAAAAATCCATCTTGAGTGCTTCTGGCAAACTTAATAGGTGGTACTTTCATTTTTTTGAAGAATATTTAGTTTCGATTGGTTGGTGATTTGAAGCAATGAATGAAGCTATTTGGATGCGTTTGAAGAAAGGTTTCTTTCGCAATCCGTTGCAAAAGTACATAGAGGATCTCAAATATTTCTAGCTGTTTTTTTACACCCAATAGGGCTCATTTCCACTTATTTTTGGGACGTTTTATGAAAACAAGATGATTCAAGGCCTTGTTCATGCCGTAAAATCGTGGATCCCCAATGGCATCACGCTGATGAACCTCATGATGGGTTGCGTGGGTGTGAGCCTTGCGGCTTGGGGCGATTTGGTGGGTGCCTCTCGGGCTGTCATGCTCGCTGCATTTTTGGATTTATTTGATGGCATGGCGGCTCGAGCCCTGGGTGTGGCATCACCTTTAGGAAAAGACCTCGACTCATTGGCCGATGTGGTGAGCTTCGGGCTCGTCCCGTCCTTTATACTATATCAGTTGGCGGCCAGCGCTCCGGGTCTTGCCGGCACCGAATGGATCGTTTATGTACACACCCTCGCTGCGGCATTGCGTTTGGCACGGTTTAACCACGATTCGCGACAAACCGACTACTTCATTGGTTTAGCCAGTCCGGCTGCGGCCTTGATGCTCGTTTCTGCCGTCGCTTTTTTGGGTCAAAATGAACCCCTTTCGCTTCAGATCCGATCGGAATTGACCAAACTGCTGATCTATGGTGCCGCCTCGAGCACGGCGCTGCTGATGCTCGTTCCCCTTCCTATGCCCTCCTTAAAAAATCTCGCTTACAGTCTGGCGATTGCAGACCTTATAGTTTTGGGGACTTCGGCCATAGCTGGGGTCGTGTGTGCATGGCTATTTTCAGCCGATGCGGGTATATTTTGTGCCTTATTGACTTACACGCTCTGTTCCGTTCTTCGTTTATTTATGTTCCCCAGTCGTACTCACCATTAATTCCCGAATAATCTTCCATTTGATAATTATCCTCTATGATTTTCATTGCTCACATCGACATTATGCCCCACGACGCGCTGTTAGACCCTCAAGGAAAAGCGGTAGAAAGCGGATTGGCCAAGCTGAACCTAGAGAAACTCACTCAAGTTAGGGTGGGCAAGCACATTCGCGTGCAGGTTGAGGCCGACAATCTGGAGGCGGCCAGCGCTGCGGTCGATTCGGCCTGCAAACAATTGCTGGCCAATACCATCATGGAGCGTTTTCAGTATACACTCGAACCCATATCCTGAGGAATTTCTACTGAATGAGCCATGCGACCATCGGCATACACGCTCCAGAACTCATTGCTGCCAAGAATCTTGGCCATTTGTATGGGCGTTTGCCTGTCGGCTGTTGATTTTTCTTATGCTCAAGACACGCTCTTGGCCCGTCAAATACTCGATACATTATGCAGTCCATTTTTTGCGGGCAGGGGTTATCAGCGGGGGGGACAGCAGGCAGCGGGGGCGTACATCCAAGAACGATTCGAGGGATGGGGCCTGAAAATCCTACCCTCATTGCCCTGTACCGTGCGCGTGGCCTGCTATGATGAGGTTGAATTATCGGCAGGGAGAAAGTTACTGAAGACTGGTGTGGATTACAGTGTGGCAGCGGGTTCAGGCTGTGGCTCCGGATACCTGAAAGGATTGCCCCGAAACAAAAGGGCCATCCCCTACTATGCGGATCGGTCGACCTACACCTACCCATACAACAGCCATATCAAGAAAAAACTTCAAGCCTCAGCTTGGGGGCGTTTGGAACTGGAATGGCGAAAAGGACCATTTATTGGCTCACTGGCCGACAGCATGGGGCAAAACACACGCATCCGAATCGACCCCAGTCATTTACCCCAAAATGCCCGTCGCCTCCGCTGGAACATCCGTGGAAGGCTCGATACCTCCCTGCAATTCAACATTATCGGCATGATAAAAGGCAGTCAATACCCGGATTCGATCATTGTGTTGTGCGCCCACTACGACCACTTAGGCATGTTGGGGCGTTCATGTATGTATCCGGGTGCCAACGACAACGCCAGCGGCACGGCCATGCTTATGGATCTGGCCAGACACTACGCCCTATCTGAAAATCGTCCACCCTTCAGCCTGTTGTTTGTGGCTTTTGCCGCTGAGGAAGCTGGCCTTTTAGGCTCAAGGCAGTATGTAAAGGATCCACCTATTCCCCTTGAGCGGCACTGCCTGGTCATCAACCTAGACCTCATGGGCGGAGGATCGAAAGGACTAATGGTTGTGAACGGGGAGGAAGAAGCTGCCCTAACAGAACTCATCCGCAGTTGCAATGCGCAGGGTCAATTCCTCAGTCGAATAGACGTTCGGAGGAATGCCCCCAATAGCGATCACTATCCATTCACGCTCAAGAAGGTGCCCGCCGTGTTTTTGTACACACAGGGAGATGTGACTGCCTACCACCATCCCGACGATCGAGCGGAGGACCTCGCATGGAAGCATTATACGCCCACCTTTCAACTCCTGCGCGATGTGGTTGACCGACGCATGCGCATCGATCCTGCGGCCCATTCCCCGACCCCTTCCAGACCATGAACACCGGCATCCTGTACCTTGTGCCCACCCCCATAGGAAACCGGGGCGATATCACCCGTCGCGCCCTTGAGGTGCTGTCCGAGGTAGACCTCGTGCTCTGCGAGGATACCCGTCGGAGTGGTCAGCTGCTGCGCGATTATGCATTACACAAGCCCTTGCAGTCGCACCATAAATTCAATGAGCACCAAAGCATCGGGCGCTTGATGAGCCTGTTGGGTGAAGGCAAGAACATTGCGCTGGTGAGCGATGCGGGTACCCCGGGCATCTCGGATCCCGGATTTTTGGTGGTGCGGGCTGCGTTGGCTGCCGGACACACGGTAGACGCCCTCCCTGGGCCAACCGCCTTGATACCGGCCCTTGTTCAATCGGGAATCCCATGCGATCGTTTTTGCTTCGAAGGATTCCTCCCGGTTAAAAAAGGGCGACAAACACGCCTGCAAGAACTCGCACAGGAAAGCCGCACCATGGTCTTTTATGAATCGCCTCATCGATTGCTGAAAACCCTGGAGCAACTGGCACAAGTATGTGGTGAAGACCGTCAGGCCAGCGTCTCGCGCGAGTTGTCGAAAAAATTCTCTGATACCGTGCGTGGCAGCCTTGCCAGTCTGCATAGCCACTTCCAAAAACAAGAACCCCGTGGAGAATTCGTTATCGTTTTGGCTGGCCGCTGACCGGCGCGTTCGCTTGGTTTATGCACTGGCCTCCGCCATCATGGCCTGGCAGGCCTTCCCCCCCTATAACCTAAGCGTTCTGATCTTCGTGGCCTGGGTTCCGTTGCTCATTACGGAAGACCAGCTCTATTACCAACACGGTAAAGACGCAGGGCGGCATGTTTGGCTTTGGAGTGCCCTTCATTTCCTTTTGTTCAACACCCTGGCTACCTGGTGGATAAAAAACGCGGCATGGATTGGCGCCATAGCCGCCATCCTGATCAACACATTCCTGATGAGTGCGGTGGTTTACGCCTACCACCGGGTGAAACGCAACAGCGGTGAACGAACAGCATGGCCGGTACTTGTGGCGGGTTGGCTGGCCATGGAACACATGAACCTTCGTTGGGACCTCGATTTCCCCTGGTTGCTCCTGGGCAATGCCTTTTCAGGAAATCCTTGGATGGTGCAATTTTACAGCGCAACAGGGGTTGCCGGTGGAACGCTTTGGGTATGGGTGGTGAATATCCTGGTATTTACCGGACTTCGCCATTTGTTGCTGCGCCTTCCTTTGTCGGCTGAAGAGCGGACAACACGGGGCTGGCTCGCTTTCCGTGATCTTTTCAGGGCAGTCGTTGCCTTGTTTTTACCCTTACTGGTATCGCTCTACCTCTACAGAACCCACAGTGATGACGGTTTACCTACGACCGAAGTAGGAATTATACAGCCTAATGTTGATCCCTACAACGAAAAATTCGAAGCCGGAACGGAAGAAAAACAGCTCGATAACTTATTCCGTCTATCTGATCAGGCCATTGGCGTCGATACGCGACTATTGTTATGGCCCGAGACCTCCATACCGGGATTGGTTTGGCTACCCGATAGTGAGGCCCTGAAACCCGAATTGCAACAAATTCAACACCGACTCAGTTATTACGAAGGCCTAAGCCTGCTTGCTGGTGCCAGCGCCATCACCGATTGGGGCATGAACCCGCCCGATCAGCCTGCGGTCAGGCGACAGGCCAGCGGTCGTGGGTACAGCGTCCACAATTCCGCTCTGTGGTTAAAAAACGGGGACGCCCTTGGGGTATACCACAAGTCGAAACTGGTGGCAGGCGTAGAGAAGCTGCCCTACCCCCACTTTTTCGGGCTCATAAGTCGCCTCATTTCGGTCGATCTGGGCGGAATGAGCGGGCAACTTGGCACACAGGAACATCGCTCCGTTTTCACTGCCGGCACCCTTCGCGTGGCACCTGTAATTTGCTATGAATCGGTTTTCGGTGATTACACCACCGGATACACCCGCGGTCCGAACGGAGCCAATCTCATTGCCATCATCACCAACGATGGATGGTGGGGAGAAACCGACGGCCACCGTCAGCATCTGGCGTATGCCCGTCTGCGCGCCATCGAAAACCGCCGTTATGTAGTTCGGTCTGCAAATACGGGCATTTCAGCAGCCATCAATGCCCGGGGTGACGTGTTGCAGCAGCTGCCTTGGTGGAAACCCGGCTGGCTTCGGGTTCGCGTGGCGCTGCATGATGAGCAGACCTTTTATGTGCAATATGGCGACTACCTGGGCCGCCTGGGTTGTTTCTTGTTTGCCCTTCTGCTGCTGGCCTCTTGGGTGCAAACGAAATCGCATCAACGCCGACGAGCCTAATAAACCCAATGAATCCAATAACATCATGGACGTATTATATCATCACCCAAACCTACGCGAACAGGTACTCGAAGTGGCCCGACCCGTGGCCGATTTTCAACGCCGCGAATGGGCGACCTTCAACCGAAGCGCTATCGAATACAAAGGCGCGCATGATTTGGTAAGTTATGTAGACCGGACGTCAGAGGAAATACTTGTGGCTGGATTGTCGACCCTCCTTCCCGAAGCCGGCTTTCTCACCGAAGAGGGAACGGTAGAACAGCACCAACGCCCGCTGATGTGGGTGGTAGATCCCCTCGACGGCACCACCAACTTTACCCACGGGCTGCCCTTCTTCTCCATCAGTATTGCCCTATTGTTTGAAGGGACTCCGCTGTTGGGATTGGTTTGGGAACCGATTCGTGACGAACGGTTTTCGGCTGTAGCCCAACAAGGAAGCTGGCTCAACGAGGAAAAAATCAGGGTATCCGCAACAAGCCATCTGGATCAAGCCCTATTGGCCACTGGATTTCCCTACGAAAAATACGACCGGGTCGATGATTACTTGCCCGTTCTCAGACGAATGATGACCGAAAGCCGTGGTGTTCGGAGACTCGGCAGTGCGGCCCTCGACCTGGCCTATGTGGCTTGCGGACGATTTGACGGCTATTATGAATACAACCTAAGCCCCTGGGATGTAGCCGCTGGGGTGTTGCTCGTGACAGAAGCTGGTGGAGTGGCTACGGATTTTTCGGGGGAAGCAAAGGCTATTTTCGGCAAGCAAGTAGTGGCCGCAAACCAGCCGCTGCATCCGCAACTGATGAGCCGACTGGCTCCCCTTCGTTAAAACCAATAGCTGAGGTTTAGGCCTCAACCAAATTGATCTCTGGATCAACCAGAATACGACCGCAATGCTCGCAAACAGTGATTTTCTTGCGCAGACGAATGTCCATTTGTCGCTGTGGCGGAATATGATTAAAGCAACCCCCACACGCATCGCGCTCAATCGCCACAACCGCCAGGCCGTTGCGGGCATTTCCTCGGACTCGGGAATATGCTGTAAGGAGGCGTTCCTCCACATGTTTCATGGCCTCCTTGGATTGCTCCATCAGCTCCTTTTCTTCCTTCTCTGTATCAGCGACAATACCACCTAATTCTGTTTTCTTGATCTCGAGGTCTTTGTAGCGCTCCGTAAGCAAGTCACTCACACCCTGCATCTGTTGACTTGTCATCTCTACCGCCGCATTCTGCTCGGCGATACGCTTGTTCGCAATTTCAATATCCAAACCCTGCAATTCGATCTCCTTGCTGATCGCATCATACTCACGGCTGTTTTTAACCCCCATGATTTGCTGCTCATAGCGTGTTTTCAGTGTATTGGCGTCATTCAATTTGGCTTGCCAATCTGAAATTAATCGTTTCAGTCCACTCAAAGTCTCATTGAACTTTTCCATCCGGGTTTCCATACCCGCAATTTCGTCCTCCAAATTCTTTACCTCTTGGGGTAACTCGCCACGCAGGACACGCAGATGGTCGATCTGGGAGTCAATTTGCTGAAGGTGATATAGTGCGCGGAGTTTTTGTTCGATGCTTTGTTCCATGTCGTTATTTGACAGTTTCGGTTACTGAAATCGGTTGCTACAATTGGGGGGTCAAATCGGTTAGTAAAATCGGTTTCTGGAATCGGTTCCTACAAATAGGAGACCGGGTTGGTTGGGGTCTCCGAAATGAGGACCGCAAAGTTAGTGAATTCCTGCGATAAAATATCAGCAATAAGTTGGGGCACGAACTGCTCGGTTTCGTAGTGTCCCAAGTCGGCAATCACGATGCGCTGATCGGCTTCAAAAAACTCATGGTATTTGAAATCGGCCGTTAAAAATAGATCAGCCCCAGCCGAAACAGCATCAGACAACAAAAAGGAACCCGAACCTCCACAAAAAGCAATGCGTTGCACCGGTCGTCCCAAAAGTTGAGTGTGTCGAATCATCCCGCCAAAGACCGTTTTAATTTGGTGTAAAACTTCCGCTTCATCCTTTGGTTCGGGCAATTCAGCCAGCCAACCTGCGCCATATTCCGAAACCTTGTTTTCGAGCTTCAACACATTGTAAGCGACCTCCTCATAGGGGTGGGCCTCAAAGAGGGCTTTGAGCACGACCGATTCGATCCAATAGGGGTAAATCAACTCAATGCGCATCTCGTCGACCCGCTCCAGCTTGCCCATTTCACCCAACGCAGGTATTGCTCCTTCCTCAGGCCTGAATGTGCCCTCACCCTTTAAATTAAAACTGGCGTGTGAATAGTTTCCAACCCAACCCGCACCGGCGTCGAATAGGGCCTCTCGAACGGCCTCAGCATGCCCTACAGGAACAAAAGTCGTGAGTTGCCGCAATACACCCGACATCGGGCGCAGTACCCGGCCTTTTTCCAGTCCCATTTTAAGCGCCATATGCCGACTCACCCCCTGTTTGATGTGATCAAGATTGGTGTGCAGTGCATAGATGCCCATGCCTAACTCGATGGCACGCACTACGCAGCGCTCCACCTGACCGGCACCCGTGAGCCTGCCCAACTTCTTGAAAATGATGGGGTGATGGGCAACCACCAAACCACAGCCTCGAGCCGACGCTTCTTC
Source organism: Bacteroidota bacterium (assembly GCA_005799065.1). Taxonomy (GTDB): domain Bacteria; phylum Bacteroidota; class Bacteroidia; order UBA7662; family UBA7662; genus F1-60-MAGs140. The sequence goes on along the minus strand of SYHW01000037.1, from coordinate 42,494 downwards.
TAAAACAGCCTCAGTGAGGTCGAGCGTGCACAAAACAGCCGAAATCTGGGCATCGGGCCGGCCTACCAGCAGACCTGAGTTATCATAGGACTCCTGAAGGGCTGGGGGAACACGCCGCTCGAGAGCCTGCACAACCGCTGAAATACTGATCATAAACTAAAATTAAATGCTTGAAAAAGTAGATTTCGGCAAAAATACCCATAAAGGGAACCCCCAAACCCATAGAAAAACAATTGAAGGAAAAACTTTGTAAGTTTGTGTGTTAAAGTAAGCCGTGAACAGAATCTGGTTGTTGCCTCTGAGCTATGTATATGGACTCGGTGTGTGGATTCGAAACCGACTCTACGACTGGAATATTCTCAGCAGCGAGAAATTCCAGATCGCCGTAGTGAAAGTTGGGAATCTGACCACGGGTGGCACGGGCAAAACCCCCCACACCGAATTGGTGGCGGCCATGTTGATGGAATTGTTTCCAACAGTCGCTATTCTATCGCGGGGATATCGCCGCAAGACCCAAGGATTTCGTTTAGCCGACCAGGCCGATACACCCGACACCATTGGCGACGAAGCCTTTATGTTGTATCGAAAGTTGCCCGGCGTTCTGGTAGCTGTGTGTGAAGACCGAGCAGAAGGCATCCGTCGACTGCTTAAAATTCAACCCTACCTGAGTGCGGTGATCCTCGACGATGGCTTGCAACACCGAAAAGTGGAGGGTGGACTTAATCTCCTATTGAGTGATTTCAATCGGCCATTTTTTCGCGATTACCTCCTCCCAGCAGGCAATCTTCGTGAATCAGCGGCAGCGGCGCACAAGGCCGACCTGATTGTTTTCACCAAAACACCAGGCCAGTTGAGTTTATATGACAAAAAGCTCTATGAGACTAAGGTAAAGCCTGGAGCACACCAAACGATCCTGTTTACCACCCTTCAATACGGTGAACCCGTCTTTATAGAACCATTCCCTGAATGGCCCCTAACAGCCTCCGACCAGATCGTGGTGGTGACCGGCATTGCCCATGCCGACTCGCTCATCACCTATATTAAAACGGTTGGCCCTACCTACAAACACCTGGAATATCCAGATCACCACGAATACCAACAGGCCGAACTCAACCAAATCGAAGCAGCCTGGCGATCATTTCCACCGAGCCAGGGCAATCGGTATATATTATGCACCGAGAAAGATTTTGTGAAATTGGCCATGCACGGTGCTTGGTTCGAACAACTGCAAATCCCACTCGCATACCTGCCCGTAGAGATCGGATTCGACGAGCAAGATCGGACACTATTTATCAAAAGAATCGAATCCTATGTACGCCAGCATCAGCGAAACACTTGAGTACATCCGCCGTAAAACCCCGATCGAACCGAGAGTAGGCATCATTTTGGGAACCGGACTGGGTAAGTTAGCCGAAGAAGTTGAGGTGGAACTCAGCCTCGCCTATACACAGCTGCCCCATTTTCCGGTGAGTACCACAGAAAGTCACCGCGGTCGACTCATTCTGGGCAGACTCAGGGGGCAGTCCGTGGTGGTTATGCAAGGTCGGTTTCATTACTATGAAGGTTACAGCATGCAGCAGATCACCCTGCCCGTTCGGGTCATGAAAGCCATGGGCGCCGAGTTTTTGTTGTTGTCGAATGCCTCCGGTGGTCTAAACCCCAGTTTTAAAGAGACCGACCTGATGCTCATTACCGACCACATCAATTTATTGCCGGAACACCCGCTAAGGGGGACCCATTATCCAGCCTGGGGGTCTCGATTTCCGGACATGGGCCAGGCCTATGACTCGGAGCTCATCCGCCTGACACACGCCGCTGCCTCCAAGCATTCCATCGACCTGCATGAGGGCGTTTACGTTTCCGTTCAAGGCCCAGCCCTTGAAACACCCGCAGAGTACCGCTACTTACGCCTGATCGGTGGCGATGCGGTGGGCATGAGTACGGTTCCGGAAGTCATCGTGGCCCGACAGATGGGTATGCGCTGCATGGCCATTTCAGTTGTGACCGACGAAGCTTTCCCCGAAACACCCCGCCCCGTGACTCTTCAAAGTGTGGTTTCGGCGGCAACGAAGGCCGAACCCCGCCTCACCCGCATCATGCTGGATGTAGTGGAGGGCTTGGGATGATGGCCATTCTGTACAGATTGGCTTGTGTTTTGGCGGGATTGCTGATCACCTTACATTCGTATCCTTTGTTGGCCCATTCCGGCATTTTTTCCGTTGTTTTTGATGAATATACTCCCGCGGATACCACCGGAACGGCAAAACGCAAGGGCATACCCCAGCTACCTAAGGCCTATCGATTGGCCGATTTTCATTACGACACCATTCATTATGCACAAGCCGATACGCTCCTGTTTGGTGTATGGCGCTACGACCCGATCATGCAACCCAATTTCAGGGCGCATTTAGGGGTGGCAGGAAGCGCGTCGCGGAGCTTGTGGGGCGGATTAGCGCCATTTCAGGTACTCAACCTCGGATTTGCGGAAACACATGCCACTTGGCAGGAAGAAGGCGGCGGTCTTTTCTACCATCGGGGGGATCCTTTTACCCGCATCGATTACGCCGCAGGTTCTGGAGCCGCACTGCAGCGCTTTGGTCTACTTCATGCACAGGATTTGGGGCCGACGACCTCGGTTGGGGTCGAATTTCGCCAGCTGAGTAGTGATGGATTTTACCTCAACCAAGAGCACCGAAGTCGTTACACCCGCCTGTTTGGTCGGTTGCAGGACCGTAGCCAACGATACGCCTTGCATATTGAACACCTGGGCCGACAAAAAACAGCCGATGAGTGTGGAGGAATCGTGGATGGACGCGTGTTTGAAACGACCCAAACTGTGGCCCCCCTGAATGTGCGGGTGCAACTGAATGGGGCGCAGAGTTTATGGTCGGACCGTCGACTCAAGCTGCGGCAGGAGTGGCGACTTGGCCACCAACTACCCAACGCGAGCACTCCTACAGTGTCCCAAAAGCCATCAACCGACTCAGCAAGCCGTCAAGTCGATTCGACATGGACCCTGTTTCACGAACTGACTTGGGCAAAAGAAACTTTTCAATATACCGACAACAACCCCCTTCAGTCCTACTTTCCTCCATTCCGATACAGCGATTCGGCCACCTTCGACAGCAGTGGCATCCGGTGGCAAGAGCATGGGATCGGACTGCGAAAACTGCCCGGCCGAAGGTCAGGCAGCACCTGGGCTTTATCCACCCATTACCTAAACGCTCACATTTTGAGCGACAGAATGCAAGCGATTCCCCAATCTGTTTTTTGGTTGGGTTTTGCCGGGCATTGGCCCGCCTCAAGCCGCAGTAGAATAGACTGGGATGTGCGTGAGGTGCTGCACAACAGTCAACAGGCGAAAGGACGGTGGATGTTGTTGCGCTTTGCGCGGCAGATGGGCGGCTGGACACTCGACTTAAACGCTTCCCATCAGTTTAGGGCAGCCGACTGGGTGGCAGAGCGCTATACAGGCAACTACACCCAAGCCCGTCAATCGCTCGACGCAATAGGTGAGCAAAGCCTTCAACTGGCGCTGGCTCGGGGGCGATTCAAGCTGCAAATGGGGCAAAAATGGTTGACGGGCTGGGTATATTTCGATAGCATCGGACTACCGCAACAGTATGCAGGCGATCTAAGCCTGTCCCAAATCGCGTATGAATGGTCGCTGCGCAAGGGAATTTTTCGCTACGACATGCACCATGGCTGGCAATTCGGGCAATCGGGCCCACTCAGACTGCCGCAGTGGATGGCACATGATGTGATCAGCCTCGAAAAGCGGTTTCGCAGTGGATTTACCCTATCGACCGGGCTCGAACTGCGGATGCAAAGCCGCTATAAGGGCTTGGGCTACCGTGCAGAGGTCGGCCAATTTGTCGTACAAGACACCTTGGTGGCGGGTGGCTATCCGTTGGTGGACGGATTTATTGCCCTCAAGGTGAACCAAGCACGCCTCTATCTTCGAATGGACCATTTGAGCCGGGGCTGGACCGCCCCCGGTGGCTTCCAAATCCCCCTATACCCCATCTACGACAGGGCACTGCGTTTTGGGATCAGCTGGGATTTTTACAGATGAAGAATCCCGAACATGGTATGCGATAATTTGATGAATTCTAATGCGGCTCTTTGGTGTATTTCAACAAGAAATAAACGAAGCCTCCAAGGGCTACCACAGCGAAAATGATCCAACCAGTCATATGCTCTAATTTGGACGCAAAATAAGACAGGGCCGTCACATGTAAAAATGAAAACCGGTTAAAATTGGTATTTTCGCACCTCAAACGATCAAAACTGATGGTAGGAAACAAAAAAGTGGTGGTCATCATGCCGGCCTACAACGCAGAACGAACACTCGAAAAGACCTACCAACGCATTCCGCGCCCGCTGGTCGACGAGGTCATCCTCACTGATGATGCTTCGAGCGACCAAACGGCGGCTCTGGCCCGCCGATTGGGGATCGACTGCGTGATGGAGCATCCCCGCAACCGTGGATATGGGGGAAATCAAAAGACCTGCTTCGACGCAGCCCTCGATCGGGGGGCTGATATCGTTGTGATGCTGCACCCCGACTACCAATACGCCCCGGAGTTGATCCCGGCCATGGTGCATTTGATCGATTCCGGCCTCTATCCGGTGGTTTTTGCCTCCAGAATTTTGGGTACGGGGGCCCTGAAAGGGGGAATGCCCCTCTATAAATATGTTTTTAACCGAATGCTCACCGCATTTCAGAATCTGTTGATGGGGCTCAAACTTTCGGAATACCACACGGGCTACCGAGCTTTCCATGCCGACGTATTGAAGGGGGTCGACTACCACAAAAATTCCGATGATTTTGTTTTCGACAACCAAATCATTCTCCAAATTGCCCATCGAGGTCATGAAATTGGTGAAGTGAGTTGCCCGACCCGCTACTTCGCCGAGGCCTCTTCCATCAATTTTCGACGGAGCATGACCTACGGATGGGGGGTGCTGTTCCATGCCATCGGGTATCGACTGCATCAGTTGGGGCTGGTGCGCATGCGGGTTTTGAAATAAAATGAATCGGCGCACATCCTTTTTAATCATCGGCTGTTGGCTGCTGTTTTTGTTCATGCACCTCGGCGCCGTTCCCCTGTTCGATTGGGATGAAGTTAATTTTGCCGCATCTGCCCGCGAGATGCTGATCACGGGTGATTGGGAGCGGGTCACCGTCAATTTCGAGCCCTTTCGCGAAAAGCCGCCACTGTTTATCTGGTTGCAGGCCTTGAGTATGTATTTGCTGGGCATGAGCACTTGGGCCGCCCGATTTCCCAATGCCATCGCTGGCCTGTGTACGCTTTGGGTCTTGTATCGCCACGCCCCCCGATTGCACCTATTACCCCCTAGCCTGGGCATGACCGAACACGCGCCTGTTGTTCCACCAGTTGATGCCCCGAACACACCGCACCATCCACTCCAGTGTTGGGCTTGGGGAGGTAAATGGGGATGGGGATGGCCGCTTATGTTGATGTCGGGCACCCTGCCCTTTATGTACTTTCGCAGCGGCATTATCGATCCTTGGTTTAACCTGTTTATGCTGCTCAGTATATTGGCGATGAGCCAAACAACGGGCAGCAGCCGAGGGGCGGGACTAAAATCAGGAGCTTGGGCGGGGCTTGCCGTCCTCACCAAAGGTCCTGTTGGCCTGCTCATACCCTGTCTGGTGGCAGCCTGGATGCTCCTCAGAAACCCCAATCTACGCCGGCGCGGCTTTGGAGCTCTTCCCTATTTTCTCGGCGCCTCCCTCATGGTTGCCTCGCTTTGGTTTTTACCCGAAACCCTCAAAAACGGCCTCTGGTTCCTGCGTTCCTTTTTCGTGTACCAATGGGAGTTGCTGCGGCAACCGGTAGCGGGTCACCAACAGCCATGGTTTTACCACTTGGTGGTGGTCTTTTTAGGCTGCTTTCCCTTCAGTATTTGGGCCATTCCAGAGGCCTTCCGGTGGCGAAGGAAGTCCCAAAGCCCTCTTTCAACACACCCAACAACCCAAAAGAACCTGGTCTCAGACGATGAAACAACAGAAATAGGTCTCGTTTCCTGGATGCAAACCACCCTTTGGGTCGTTTTGGTGTTGTTTAGCCTGGTAAGCACGAAGATTATCCATTATTCGAGCATGGCTTGGGTGCCTTTGAGCGCGCTGGCCTGGGTAGGTTTTCAGCGTTCCATGTTACAAAACCCTGCGTGGGGCCCGGCAAAACATCCTTCGGGGAGCGAACATGCGTTGATCCGCTGGTTATTCAAGGGCAGTGTTGTTCGAAACGTGCTGACCAATTGGCGCCTGCTGACACTAACAATACTCGGCTTGCTCATGGGTTTGATTTGGTTGATGCTTGCCGCTGTCGGTCGAAGGGCCGGCCTTGTGGCCAACTACTTTAAAATGGACAGCTTCGAATGGGGCATGCTCCACAACAGCACGGTAAGTTGGCCGATCTATACTTATTTGCCCGGCATCCTCTGGATGAGCATCTGCCTGTTGTCCGTTGTGCTGTTGGCCCAAAGGAAATGGATCTTATCCGTGCATACCATGGCCATTGGAATTCCCGCAACGCTTTGGTTGATTCAAATGTTGCTGTTTCCAAGGATTGAGCAGATGGTACAGGGGCCTTTGCGGCAGTGGTGTATCGAATATGCCGACCAAAACCAAACAGTGGTGGCCTGGGGTTATCGAAGCTACGCACCCTATTGGTACAACCGATGGATGCCCGACCGGCGGCGGGTGGGTGACGATCAAAGAGATACCCAGCGGCAAGCTCTTTATTACGTGATGCGCATTGACCGCCTCCAAGACAATGAAGTGAACGCATATTTCAATCTCATCGAACGACGCGGTGGCTTCGCATTGATGCAACGAAAAGAAATGGCTGATCCCCCTCAAACGAATCCAGATTCTAATTGATCCGCCATGCGATTCGACTGGCGTAACGGAAACCATATTCTAATTTTACGTACTGATTGGGTCGATTTTTGGCGCTGTTCAGGCCCGATACACGGGCCTACACCCCGATGAGGCCTATTACCACCAATTCGGTCTGACGCTCGATTGGGGCTATTTCGATCACCCACCGATGATTACCCTGCTGATTCGGGCGGGGGGAGCATGAATCGATGAAGGGCGTGATTGGCCTGATTAACCTCCTTCACAATAGGCATGGACCTATACAAATCAATAGACACCACCAATTATCATGTTACATTAACAAAGAGATAATTGACAAATACTTATATTTATGATCAGAAACAACGCTCATCATCATGAAATTTATTATTAAGTTAATAATTGTTACAATACTTTTAAAAATACCATTTTTTCGACTAATTATTGCCCAAGTGCCATCAGGGATTACCACAACAGTGCCCACTTTGTTTACATCGACCTCTTGCACAACAGGTGGCAATGTTACTGCTGGAATTGGCATTACCGCGAAAGGCGCTGTGTATGCCAAAACGTCCAACCCCACTACTGCCAATTCTGTTACCAACGATGGTACAGGCACGGGCTCGTTTACCAGCCAGTTAACGGGATTGGATTCAGGATCAGTTTACTATCTACAAGCGTATGCAACCAATGCATCGGGTACCTCCTGGGGCCGTCAACGCATGTTCCTTCCCACGGAATGGCCCGCAGGCATTTACACCATCCGGGCAAAAGCAGTGTTGGCCAATGGAGATGTTATTGTTCGTTCCATCAAATTGATACAGAACTAATAATTCATTTTCCTTTATTTTGATCCGCTATGCGATTCGACTGGCGTAACGGAAACCATATATTCTATTTTTATGTACTGATTGGGTCGATTTTTGGCGCTGTTCAGGCTCGATACACGGGCCTACACCCCGATGAGGCCTATTACCACCAATTCAGTCAGACGCTCGATTGGGGCTATTTCGATCACCCACCGATGATAGCCCTGCTGATTCGGGCGGGCGGGTATTTTCTCGGCGGAATCATGGGCCTCAGGTTGGGCACCGTTTTGCTGCATCCCCTATTTTGGCTGTTGGTTTGGCGATTGGTGCGCACGGAGCCAACTCCGGGTAGAAGACAAGCACACATCATGGGCATATTGATGGCCTCACTCCCCATGATGCAGCTCTACGGCTTCATCACCACACCCGACATGCCCTTGCTTGGCTTTACAGCCTTGTTTTGGCTCGTTTACCGCCGGATTTTGGTGCAGGGAGGATCAGAGCTGAGCAACGCAGCCTGGCTGTGTCTTGCACTCACGGGCATGGCCTACAGCAAGTACCTCGGCGCCATACAAGTAGTCCTTGCGCTGGCGGCGCATCCCAAACTCATGAGTAATCGTTCGTGGATCATCGCTTCGACCGCCACTTTGATCCTCTTGATGCCCCACCTCTATTGGCAGTATCGACACGACTTCGTGACCTTCCGCTTTCACCTGGGGCACCGAACCGAGGGAATTCATTGGGACTACATCTGGCAATATTTGCCCAATCAGTTGGCTGTGTTCCATCCCTTCAATCTTCTGGCTCTATTCATGCTCGATTGGCGACCCAATACACAGTCCGATCCGATGAACCGCGCTATGCGCTTTTCCTTGCTGGGGATGTTGATCTTTTATGGATTGTTGTCGCTGAGGGGACATACTGAACCGCACTGGACCGTATCCGCCACCATACCGATGCTGTGGCTGTTTGTGCGCGGCGCCGAAGAACATGTACATTTCCGTCGATTCATTCTACGTTACACCGGACCCAGTTTGTTGGTTGTGTTTGCCCTGAGGCTGTGGCTTTTTACCGACTCAGGCAACCGAGTAGCCCGCCTCAGTCGACCCGATCCCTTATATACCGCCATGGCACGTATGGTTGACGACCGACCCGCTTTGTTTACGGGCTCCTTTCAGGATGCCGCTTTATTTCAATTTCACACGGGTAAAACAACGGGATTGGTGACCACCGCCGGTATTCGTGGCACCCAATACGATCTTTGGCAACGGCATGCACAGTGGCAACACCATTCGGTTGTGGTATTCGGTGCCGAAGGACCGCGGGCTCAATGGTTATCCGTCGGTGATCGAGGCATTTCCTATATTGAGAGCGATCACCTTCAGAGCCCTGAATTGTTGCACATACAACAAATAAGCAGGCGCAGCGCACATCACCCCGACAGCCTGCTCTTGGTAGTTTGGGTAATAAACCCTACTGATTATGTGATGGACCAACTACACCCCGATTTTCCATTCCGATGGGTTTTGTGCAGCAGCAAACCGGAGGCCGGGTCGATCGATACACTCCAGGCACGAAGTATGCCGACGTCCATGCGTTTCGAATCCCGAAAAACAACGCCGATCGCGTGGAGCATCCACAAGGATGACCTTCCCGATGAACCGATCATTGTAGGTCTGAGAACCATTTTCGGGCGCCAATTTCCCAATCATCCATCAAAAAACGACCCTTAGGGGCCCCAAAATTCCCAATCATCCAAGAAAAAACCACACTTAGGGTCTCAACATTCCCAATCATCAAGCGAAAAACAACCTTTGGAGAGCCAAAATAACTGATCGGCCCACAAACAATTCCATCATGAATCAGGTTTAAAGGGGTAGCCATCGATTGTACACCTGTCCCATGCACCGCAGTGAATTCCCCCGTTCCCATGATCTCTTACCCGCAGCCGCTGATTTTATTGGCCGCTGTTATTCAGAAACTGGACGCGCTGAAGCGGTAAACCAGCGAATCCAAGACATTCGCATCGAAATAGAATCGACGGGCACCTATCAACATTTGTCACTCGAACTGGAACATGGTGCGCGTATGGCATGGCGCAACAGCAACCGCTGCATTGGTCGGCTTTTTTGGAAATCGCTTAAAGTACGCGATGTGCGGCACATCAACACAAACGATGCCGTGTTCGACGCCTTAGGCAATCATCTGAAATACGCCACCAACCAAGGAGCAATTCGCCCACTGGTGAGCATTTTCGCCCCTGCACATCCCGACCGACCCGAACAGATCCTCAGTCTGGCCAATCACCAGCTGATCCGTTATGCAGGCTATGCGGTGGAAGAAGGTGTATGTCTGGGCGACCCGAATGAAGTGGGCTTTACCCGATTCTGTCAAAGTTTGGGGTGGAAGCCGGCAACTCCTCCGGGTCGATTCGATGTATTGCCCTGGATATGGAAACTACCCGGAGGCGATTGGCACTACCGTGCGCCGCGCAACGAATGGATCCTGGAAGTGCCGATCAGACACCCCGACTGTGCTGATTTTTCGGCTCTAGGCCTCCGTTGGTATGCCGTACCCATCATCTGTGATATGCTGCTCGAAATTGGAGGCTTGCAATACCCCGCAGCTCCCTTCAATGGATGGTATATGGGAACTGAAATTGGAAGCCGAAATTTGGGCGATGCCAACCGCTACAATTGCCTGCCGGATGTGGCCAAGCTGTTCGGATTGGACACACGAACAGCAGCCAGCCTGTGGAAGGATCGGTCATTGGTAGAACTGAACCGGGCTGTCCTCCATTCTTTTGAATCGGATGGTGTACGGATGGTCGACCACCACACGGCGAGCGAACAATTCATGAAATTCATACAAACCGAAGGTAAAAAGGGACGAAGTGTACAGGGCGATTGGTCGTGGTTGGTACCGCCAATGAGTGGGTCTGCATGCCCCATTTTTCATATGAATCTCAACAACGAGGTCTTGAGTCCTAATTTCTACTACCGAGGCCCGCTTCCAGAACGTTTAGCTGCCCTTTAATTTCCTTATATTTGTGGTTGCCCGAGGCTGACCACCCATTTAGTTGTTGGTCTCATTCGGATGCAAACGTTGGTCTTTTCTGTAACGAACGCAAACCCCTTTCCCCATGAAATTCCTGAAGTACCTATTGTTACTGGTTTTATTTGTTGTGGGCATTGCCCTACTTTCTGCCCTGTTTATTCCAAAAACCTATGAAGTGAAACGACAGGTATATGTTGACTTACCTTCAGATTCGGTTTTTTCTTTTGTTGCTCAGCTCAAAAACCAGGGACTTTACAGCGTTTGGGCGAAGATGGACCCCAAAATGAAGGTTGAATTTGAGGGGACCGACGGAACTGTGGGCTTTCTGATGCGCTGGGATAGTCCGATCGACTCAGTTGGCGCTGGCGAACAGCAAATCGTTGGCATTGAGGAGGGGAAGCGGGTCAGCCATAAAATCCGGTTCCTCCGTCCGTTCGAATCGGAAAGCGACGGTTGGATGTCGACCCGTGCCGATGCCTCTGGCAGCACGGAAGTGGAATGGGGAATGACGGGGTCGATGCCCTACCCCATGAACCTGTTTTTGGTGCTGATGGATTTGGAAGGATCCATTGGGCGCGACCTTCAAAACGGCTTGAACAATCTAAAAAGCATTCTCGAGCAAACATCAACCATTGATCCCGCTGAGGAAGGAGCCATCAACTCCGAGCAAAATCCCCAATCGTAAAGGAGCAATCACTTCCGATCAAAATCCCAATGACCCTTCAACCTATGCCGATTATCGACCCTTTAATTTTGGAACGCGCCCTACAATGGACCAGCGAGCAATACGACGAAAACACCCGAAGCGAGGTGCAGGCACTGATCGATGGCGGTGACACCAAGGCTTTAACCGATGCTTTTTATTGTGATCTGGAATTCGGAACGGGTGGATTACGGGGCATCATGGGTGTGGGCACCAATCGGGTAAACCGCTATACCTTGGGCGCAGCCACACAAGGCTTGTGCAACTATTTAAACGCCCAATTCCCCCAAGGTGGGTTGTCGGTGGCATTGGCGCACGATAGCCGCAACAATGCGCGTGCGTTTGCTTCGTTGGTGGCCAACGTATTCAGTGCCAACGGAATCCTGGTGCATTTTTTCGAAGACCTCCGTCCGACGCCAGAACTGTCATTCGCCATCCGCGCGCTCGGTTGTGTGGGTGGCGTTATGCTTACCGCATCTCATAATCCTAAAGAATACAGTGGTTATAAAGTCTACTGGTCTGATGGCTGTCAAATTCTTCCGCCCCACGACCAAGGTATCATTTCTGCGGTACAGGCGATTGCCGATGTCAAGGACATTCGGTTCGTCGGTCGTCCGGAACTGATCACAATTTTGGGTGCCGAAATGGACCGGCAATTTATTGACGCGTCCCTGGCACTGCGCCTTCGTCCGGAGGCCCCCGTTGATGCCCCTAATTTGCGCATTGTCTATTCGCCCATTCATGGCACAGGCGTGGAATTGGTGCCCCGCCTGCTCAAAGAAGCGGGCTATCAAAACGTGTTTACTGTTGCTGAACAGCGTACGCCCGATGGCAATTTCCCTACGGTGATTTATCCCAATCCAGAAGAACAGGAAGCGCTCACCATGGCGTTGAAACTGGGCGAGGATGAGTCTGCACATTTGGTTCTGGCTACCGATCCCGACGCCGATCGCGTTGGTGCCGCTGTTCGTGATCCTGAGGGAAATTTTATGCTGTTGAATGGCAACCAAACCGGTGTATTGCTGTTCGAGTATTTGCTGGAGCAATGGCGCGAACAAGGCCGACTAACCGGCAACGAATATGTGGTGAAAACCATAGTAACGTCCTACTTGATCGACCGTCTTGCTGCGGAGAAGGGAGTGGAATGCCTCAATACCCTCACTGGCTTTAAATACATCGGTGCTGTCATGACAGAACGTGAGGGGCAAAAGACCTATATCGCAGGCTGCGAAGAGAGCTATGGTTACCTGGTGGGTGAGCATGTGCGCGACAAAGACGCTGTGGGCGCCTGTTTGATGATTGCTGAAATGGCGGCCTACTATCATTCGCGTGGTCAATCCCTGTATGAGGTGTTGATGGATGTTTACCGCCGACATGGCCTGTTCCTGGAAACGCTCATTTCGGTCACGCTGAAAGGTAAAGAAGGTGCTGAACAGATCGCTGAGCTGATGAAGAAATTCAGGTCAAATCCACCCACCAACCTGGGCGGTGAGGCCGTGATTGGCGTACGCGACTTTTTAACACGGATGGAAAAAGACCTTCGAACGGGCGCTGAAACGCCCATTGATCTCCCTAAATCGAATGTACTTCAATTGATCACCGAATCGGGGGGCATTATTTCCGCACGTCCGTCGGGAACTGAACCGAAAATTAAATACTACATCAGCCTAAACCAGGCATTTGGGCCTGAGGAGTCGTTCACCGAGGCTCAAAAAGGTATGAAACGTCGATTCGACCAAATCGAACAGGAGTTAAGAAGCTAAAACGAATTTTTTCATTCGCTTTCCATCTCATAGGCCATCAATAGGGCCAACGCATTCTGTACATGGCCGTCGGCAATCCACTTTTGTGCGAGGCGATGTACGCGCTCCTGTTTGTGCATGAGATGCGCTTCCACTAATGTTTGATCCTCCCCTGTCACGTTTTTTTTCTCCCCCGTCATGCTGTAGTCATCCTGCGTCACGTTATGGTCATCCCCCGTCATGCTGTAGTCATCCTGCGTCACGTTATGGTCATCCCCCGTCACGTTATGGTCATCCCCCGTCACGTTGTAGTCATCCCCTAAAATAGGGTCTAACTTCATCTTTGATCGGGCTTTTTTGCAGTCTTCGGGGGCGGGGAGCTTTTCCAAATTACCGAGCAATCCAAGGTCATTTCCTGTGAGGACAGTTGACCTACGGACCGAATGCGGCAGGGCATCGACCCCGATCCCTAATGTGCTGAGTGGTTTGGGCACGGTAAACAGCCCTTGGCTGCTGCGGGCATACCAATCGCCCCCTAAGCGGGCCACCCAATCCGATTTGAACGGGTCGATGCTTCCCTGTTCATTGAAAATACCTTCATTGATGTGCATCAGAACAATTTCACAAATAACCAGATTTCCTGCACCCGGACCCTGGCCAAGGGCCTTGATTTCGATGACACGGCACTCCATTTGCACCGGCGACTCGGCCACGCGCGGGGGCGCTACCTGAGTGGAAGGAATCGGTGTGCATCCCGATTTAACAAATTCGTCGACCCCGCGGGGGTACTCGCTGCTGGCCAATGACGTTTGTTGGACCATGGCGTGGGTCACCCCATTGACGGTGCATTCGGGCACCTCTCGGAGGTTTTCGAGGGTATGCTTACTACTCCCATCGCGGGCCCTGAGGGCTGGTGAGAAAATGAGAACGGGCGGATGCGCACTGAATAGATTGTAGAAACTGAATGGACTCAGATTCACGGCCCCTCGACTGTCGCATGTGGCCACAAATGCAATAGGACGCGGGGCTATGGCCCCTTGAAGGAGCCCCTGCAGTTGAGGAATACTCAGTTGTGCGGGTTCGATGGTGCGCACCTCAGCTCTTTTTTAAAGCCAAAATCGAAAAATCATCCCCCTCCCGCTCGATATGGTTGCGCAAAAGCCCGAGGCCGGTCACCTCCAGATCGACCTGATCGCCTTCCTGCAGCCATTGGGGCACGAATCCATCCGGATTGAGCCGTTTGCCAGTACCGTTGAGTTCCAAAAAGCAGCCGGTTCCAACGGTTCCAGAACCGATGACATCGCCCGGCACAAGGTCTACCCCATAAGCGCAGCGCTCAATAATCTCGGCAAACGTCCAGTCCATATCCCCCATATTGCCCCGCGAGACCTCCACTCCATTTACCCGACAAACCATATCGAGGCGGAAAGCACTGCCCGTATGCCCGGCCGGTGGCGCACATCGATACGGCTCAAGTTCGTCGGGTGTTACCAACCATGGGCCAATAACCGTGGAGAAGTCCTTTCCTTTGGCGGGTCCCAGATTCAAGAGCATCTCTTCCATTTGGAGCGTTCGGGCACTCATATCGTTCATGATGGTGTATCCGGCGATATGTTGATCGGCTTCTGCCGCGCGGATGTTACGCCCTGCCTTTCCTATGACCACGGCTACCTCCAGCTCGAAGTCGAGTTGACGAAAATGATCGGGCATACAGCGTATAGCACCTGGACCCTGCACGGATCGGTGGTTGGTGAAGTAGAAAATGGGGTATTGGTCAAACTCAGCAATCATATCAACCCCCCGATTTCGTCGGGCTGCGGCCACGTGCTGTCGGAAAGCATATCCATCGCGGCAAGATGTTGGCCGCGGAACCGGGGCCAACAACTGGATTTCGTGGGTGATGAGTGCTTCAGGCTTAAATTCACCCGCAATAATTTGTTGATGTGCATCGCGTGCTTGTTGCATGCCCATTTCCCCAAGCGATAAAAACTCGGTCATATCGTGGGGCAAATGCGGCTGCAGCACCGACAGCCGATAGGACTTTTGGTCGTGAACCAAGCCAATCGCAGGCCGACCCTGATCGTCAAAAGAAATGAATTTCATTATCTAAATTGTTTAGTATTAAACTCAATATGTAAAGAAACGAGAAAGTAAGCACCCCTAAACACATTGAGTGTTACGCATTATACACCCTCGAATGATGCTGCAGGCTTCGAAAAGCAATTCCTCGGGAATGTTGAGGGGCGGTGCAATACGCAGCGATTGTTCATTAAACAAAAACCAATCGGTAATGACCCCGTTTTGCAGGCAATCGGCAATTACGGCCCGGCAACGGGCATTACTGCCCAGGTCTACCCCCAACATGAATCCCCTGCCGGTGATACGCAACACCGAGGGATGCTCCAGTCGCTGTCGGATTTCGGGTTCCAATTGAGCAGCGCGGGCAGGCAATTGCTCGGCCTCCAATGCATCCAAAACCGCGCATGCAGCAGCGGCGCATACCGGATTACCTCCGAACGTGGTAATATGCCCTAAAGCAGGATCTTCTTTCAAGCACGACATATAATACTCATTGGCCACGAATGCTCCAATAGGAAGTCCACCCCCCAATCCTTTGGCGAGCGTCACCACATCAGGTACCACATGATGTTTGCTGAATCCAAACCAATCACCCGTTCGTCCGATGCCACTTTGAATTTCATCACAGATCAGCAGCGCACCAACTTCCGTGCACCGCGCACGAAGGGCCTGAAACCAGGCTGTGCAGGGGGTTTGATAGCCCGCTTCTCCTTGAACACTCTCCACCACCACGGCTGCAGTCTGGGTATCGATATACCCCAGACTATCGCTGTGGTTGTAGGGAATCACCCTGTTTCCAGGAATTAGGGGGGCGAATGGCTGTCGATAGCGGTCGTGCCCCATGATGCTGAGCGCGCCCTGCGTACTGCCATGGTAGGCGTTGCGAAACGACACAAGGCCGGCACGCCCTGTGTATTTCTTGGCCAGCTTGAGGGCGCCTTCAATGGCCTCTGTACCGCTGTTGGTGAGATAAACCTGGTTCAGGGATGGCGGAAGGCGCTGTGTGAGCCTTGTGGCAAGCTGCACCTGAGGATATTGAATGTACTCGCCATACACCATCAGGTGCATGTAGCGATCGACTTGTTCATGAATGGCTCTGCAAACTTCTGGGTGCCGGTGGCCCACATTGCTTACACCGATGCCTGAAATCAGGTCAATGTAGCGCCTTCCCGATGCATCCCAAATGCAGCTGCCCTCGGCACGCACGGCTTCAATCCCCAGGGGGGCATCGCTGGTTTGGGCAAGGTGCCGTAAAAACAGCTGCCTTTGGGTCAGCATGGCAATCGGTTCACTAAATTCGGGTGCACTTCATGATTGTGTTCTTCTGTTGAGAACCAACCAGACGCCATTGTTGCAAAATGCTGTAACTCCTCTACATCAACCGCGTCGAAATCCGAAAGTCGATCGCTGTCGATGTCAAGGACCGCAACCACCGAGCCATCTACGCAGATGGGAACAACCACCTCACTCCGGCTCTCGCTGCTGCAGGCGATATGCCCGGGAAATTGATCCACATCCTCCACGCAGATGGACCGCCGCTCGGCCCATGCCGTTCCACATACACCACGACCATGGGCGATGCGGGTGCAAGCAACCGGGCCTTGAAACGGTCCTAAAACGAGTTCTTGCCCACGAACCAGGTAAAACCCCACCCAAAAAAAACCGAATGTTTGCCGCAGGGCCGCTGCCGCATTGGCCATGTTGGCGATCAAATCGGATTCTTGACAAGTGAGGGCATAGAGCTGAGGCCAAAGCTCGTGGTATCGCTCGCGGCGATCAGTAGAATGAAATGCCATTGACTCTCCCATGGCTATTTAATGAACCCGATCGCCCCGAAATTCCATGCCCGCTAAAAGCTCAGCCTCATAATCGAGGTATTCTTGCCACCGGGTTCGGACTTCTTCGCGCGGGAGATAACGCTCAGCCAAATCCATAAAAAGTCGATAATGACCTGCTTCACTCACCATAAATTCATGGTAGAAACTCCGCAGGGCGGGCTCGCTGCATTCGAGCGACAATAATCGGAAGCGCTCGCATGAACGCGCTTCAATGAGCGCACAGGTCAATAGTTTCTCCAGCAGAACACGTTCTTCACCAACGCCCTTCCGTTGAAATGCCAGAAGACCATGTACATAATCGTCGCGCCTTTTCTTGTCGAGTTTGATGCCCCGCGCATCCATTTCTTTGAGCACTTTGCGGAAGTGTCCCCATTCCTCAGCCACGATGGGCGATAGGGCCTGAACCAACTCAGGACGGTCGGCATACTGAACAATCAGCGAAATGCACGTACTCGCTGCCTTTTGTTCGCAAAAAGCGTGATCGATGAGGATTTCACCAATACTCTTCTCAGCAATATTGGCCCAACGCGGGTCGGTAGGTAGTTTGAGTCCCAACATAAAAACCATCCAATACGTTGAAACGCTGACCTATATTCAGGACAGTCTCGCCTCAAGCTTATCTTTTAGAACGTGTTTGGGTGCTGCACCGACGTGCTTATCGACCACCTCACCATTTTGAAAAAACAACAAAGTGGGGATATTGCGGATGCCAAATCGCATCGAAATACCCGGATTCGCGTCGACATCGACCTTTCCTACTACGGCGCGACCGGCGAAATCGTTCGACAATTCCTCCACGACCGGCCCAACCATACGGCAAGGACCGCACCAGACTGCCCAAAAGTCGACCAATACAGGTTTGTCGCTGCCGATAACGACCTCATCAAAATTGGCATCCGTGATTTCAATAGCCATAATTAAAATTTAAGTATTATTATTTGTTATTCTAAAATATCAGTATGCACACTACACTGCGCAACAAACTACAAAATTCGGAAAAAAAACGCAAAGCTCAACCCCCAACAGAACCGGCTAAGGCGCCCATTTGCCGCTACCTAAGCAACCAAGCTACCTTAGTTCATAGGAAACGCCCAGGTCTTTCAGCCCTTCAAGCAGGGTGTTGCCCGGCTCAACACCCCCATTGCGCGCACTCAACTCTACCTGAATGTGTTCACCGGGCTCGGAAAGGCGTACACGGAGCGTAACCGGACCAGGATGAGCATTCAATAAAGTAAAAAGACCATCGGTTAATTCATCGGTTACTTGAGCGGCTTCTAGGTTCAGCATCAATTCTCGGAAACGCTTGCCCCGCGCATCCGACAATAATTCAATGCTGTGGAACCGAAAAAAGCTCACCTTCCCGCCATCTCTGCCCTCAAATGCCTCGAAGCGACCGCGGCAAAGCAGGCTCTGCCCCGTCTGGATCATATGCTTGTATTTCAGTGCCTGTTCACCTCGGATCCGAAACTTACGCACTGATTGGTAGTCTTCCCCTGTAAAAGCGATGCTGTCGCTTTGACTGCGGCTATCGGTAAAATACTGCACCTCGGTAACGAGCATACCGAAGGCCAATTCACGTTCAGGCTGTTCTTCGAGATCCTTGAGGCTAACATTACAAAAATGAGACAACTCCAGGGCAAATGCATCAAGAGGATGCGCGGTTAAAAAGATTCCAACAACTTCCTTCTCACGTTGCAATTGTTCCATGACCGCCCACGGCGACACTTGGCCCAATGAAGGTTCCTGAATGTCGTTCATTACTTCATCGCCAAATAAGGATCCCTGCATTTGCAAACGACTCTGCTGGAATTTTTGACCGAATTTCACCGCACGTTCCAGGAGTCCTTCCGCCTCTCGTTCGTCTTCAAAAAAGACCCTCCGGTTGCCATTCACCCCTTCAAAACGATCAAAGGCCCCAGCAAGCGCCAGAGATTCCAGGAATTTCCGGTTCAGGGCCCGACCATCCATTCGCTTGCACAGGTCAAAAATCGAACGGAACATCCCATTATTTCGGCGTTCGGCCACGAGGGCATCGACAGCAGCCTCACCTACATTCTTTACCCCACCCAAGCCGAAACGTATTTGCCCTGCCGCATTGACCGTAAACCTGTAGGCCGATTCATTGACGTCGGGTCCCAAAACCGCCAAGCCCATCCGCCTGCATTCCTCCATAAAGAATGCGACCTTGCTGATATCATTGAGGTTATTACTTAATACGGCCGCCATGTACTCGGCAGGATAATGGGTTTTGAGCCATGCCGTTTGGTATCCGATGAGGGCATAACAAGTGGAATGTGACTTATTGAAGGCATACTCGGCAAACTTCTCCCAATCCGCCCAAATTTTGTTGGCTTTTTCGACAGGTTGATTACGGATCGCACAGCCTTCGAGAAACATGGGTTTAAGTTTATCCAGTTTCTCCCGGATTTTCTTGCCCATAGCCTTGCGCAACTCATCCGCCTGTCCTTTGCTGAACCCAGCCAGTTCCTGCGACAGCAACATGACCTGCTCTTGATAGACCGTAATCCCGTATGTGCTCTTGAGGTAAGGCTCCATAGCGGGTAAATCGTAGGTTATGGCCTCTTGACCGTGCTTCCGCTTGATGTAGTTAGGAATATACTGCAGCGGACCCGGACGAAAAAGTGCATTCATAGCGATCAAATCATCGAAACGGTCGGGCTTCAATTCACGCAGGTAACGCTGCATGCCCACACTTTCATATTGGAAAATACCCACCGTATCGCCCCGCTGAAACAATGCATAGGTCGCCGCATCGTCGAGCGGTATCTGCTCAATTTCAATCCGTTTCCCATGCCTTTGCTGGATGATTTCGAGTGCATCGTTGAGGATGGTGAGCGTACTCAATCCCAAAAAGTCCATTTTGAGTAGGCCTGCCGGCTCGGCCACATCATTGTCAAATTGAATCACCAAACGAATGCCCGAGTCATCGGTTGATTTCACGGGAACCAACTCCGTGAGTGGCTTAGGGGAAATAATAACACCACATGCATGCGTTCCTGTCGACCGAACTGAACCTTCCAAACGGGCAGCCTGGCGCAATACCCGCGCGGTCAAGCTATCGCCCCCGGAGGCCTCCTGCAGTGTTTCCGCCATAGCCAACCGATCGGCGGGGAAGTCGCTCTTGTGCTTCTTTAGCAGTTCGGGTTTGAAAATCAGGGATCCGAGAGGGGCTTTTTTAAATGCATCGTGGCGCGATAATTCATCGGGAAATGACTTAGCGAGGCGATCAGCATCTGACAATGGTAATTCCAAAACCCGCGAAGCATCGCGAATCGCCGATTTGGCGGCCATGGTGCCGTAGGTGATGATCTGTGCAACTTGCTCCGGCCCGTATTTGTCGACTACATATTGCATCACCCGGGCGCGTCCACGATCGTCGAAATCAATGTCTATATCGGGCAAGCTCACGCGATCGGGATTCAAAAATCGCTCGAAGAGTAGATCGTATGCCAGGGGATCGACTTGGGTGATGCCGGTGCAATAAGCTACCACAGACCCTGCCGCAGATCCGCGTCCGGGACCTACCCGAACACCCATCTCCCGGGCCCGGGCCGTGAAATCTTGCACAATTAAAAAATAGCCCGGATATCCCGTCTTACGAATAATCTCCAATTCAAAATCGATTCGCTCTCTTAATTCATCGGTGATTTCAGGATACAATTTACGCGCTCCTTCGTAGGTCAGGTGCCGGAGGTATTCGTCCTGGTCTGCAAATCCGATCGGCAAATCGAAGCTGGGAAGCAAAACATCGCGCCGAAGCGTGTAGTTCTCGCAGCGTTCCGATAGGGCGAGCGTTTCCGCACAAGCTATAGGCAAATCGGCAAACAATTCCGCCATTTCCTCTCTACTCCTAAGGTAATAGGTGTCCGTCGAAAAACCAGGGCGAAATCCTCGTCCACGCCCAACCGGAGTTTGTTTGAGTTCCTTTTCATTGATGCACCAAAGGGTGTCGTGGGTATCTGCATCCGCCTGGCTGTTGTAGTAGCTATTGTTGCTCGCCAACACCCTTACCCCATATTTTGCCGCCCATTTCAGCAAAAAAGGCTCGGCGTATTCCTCCTCCGGGAGGCCATGTCGTTGCAGCGATACATAAAAGTCGTCGCCAAAATGTTCATGCCACCAACGAAACGCATCCTCCGCCTGCTGCTCGCCCACATTCAATAAAGTGGCGGCAATTTCTCCGGTTGTGCCGCCCGACAACGCAATCAAGCCGTTCCTGTGTTTGAGAAGTAGTGATTTGTCGATGCGTGGAACATAATAGAATCCGTTGAGGAAGGCGGCCGACGACAAACGAATGAGGTTGTGGTAGCCCTCCTCATTTCGGGCCAATAAAACCTGATGGAATCCATGATCGCGCGTTCGGTGATCGCTATGATCGCGGCATAAATAGGCCTCCAAACCCAATATAGCCTTCACCCCAGCCTTTCTACAAGCTTCCGAAAAGGCAAAAGCGCCGTACATATTTCCATGATCGGTGAGGGCAATGGCCGGACTGCCTTGCTCGGCAGCGAATCGAGCCAAATCATCGACTGTAGACGTACCGGGCAAAAGGGAATAGTGGCTGTGGCAGTGTAGATGCACGAAGGCTACCACGGGAGCGCTGTCCTTTTCTGTGCCCGAGGGCGCAAGCGGGGGTTCGCTCAGCGGGGCTTCCCCCGGCGATGGATCCGAAGCAAAAATTCCTTTGGGCTCGGGGTTTTCGGAGCGTGCAGCGGGGTTTTCGGAGCGTGCAGCGGGGTTTTCGGAGCGTGCAGCGGGAGATTTGAGTCCTATGGCCTGCACGACCTGTGGGTGAGCCGCTAAAAAATCCTGGTAACCCGCCTCATCAAGGCCTGCCAGCTCGGCAGGAATCACACCGAGACGAATGAGTTCTAAAAAACAGCGCGCTGTGGCTTCCACATCGACCGCGGCGTCGTGTGCTTCATCAAATCCGATGCCGAAGAGTTTTTTATGCAATTCGGTGAGACTTGGCCATTTAAAACGACCGCCCTTACCCCCCGGCAAAGCACAGAACTGGGTCGAACATTCCTTCGTGTCGAGCAAGGTTCTGGAGGATAAACTACACGCCCTGCCGCGGCGAATGCACTCGGCCTCCACAACCCGAACGTCAAACAAAAGATTGTGCCCCGCAATAAACCGACACCGTTCGACTGCCTCGGCGAAACGTTCCAAGACATCATCGAGCGGCAAGCCTTCATCCAACGCCCTTTGCGTAGAGATTCGATGAACCTGCTCGGCATTGTAAGGAATAGTGAAACCCTCCGGACGCACCAACGCGCTGTAAACATCCATGAGCGTACCCCGCTCGTCGTGAAGCTGCCAAGCCAATTGCACCATGCGTGGCCAGTTGTCGGTATCGGAGGCAGGCGCCTCGTGCCTCCGGGGGAGACCCGTCGTTTCGGTATCAAAAATCAGGTACACAGCCGCATGATTGGATCCCAAAAATAGCAGGTCAATACCCCTAAGCCATTCGCATAGGGTGATTATTTATCCACAAATCGTTTCAAAAAACAGGGGGAATTTCTGATAAAGCGCACCACGCAGGATTTTGCCCATCGATGACCTGGGAAACTGGGGGATGCGCAGCATAATCCGGGGAATCTCCTCCGCTTTCAAGTGCGGTTTTAGGCAGTCGGGGGAAAATCGGGTGTCAACTGCCCCTGCATAGGGATTTGGCGTGTTGGGAATTATGGAAGGATCCTCCACCACACAGATCGGAACCTGGCCTTTGTGGGGATCGCTCCGACCCAATACTACAAAATCACCCGTCAGAAGTGAATGCAGCTCGGGCATGTTCAATCGCAGAATGTTCAACCGCTCCTCCACCTGCTCCGGATGCACCTTCAGCCCACCGACATTAATCACCCAATCGGCACGCCCGAGCCATCGAAATCCGTCGCCATCCAGCTGAACCCTATCATGGGTATGTATCCACCGATTGGCCGTAGCCGCCCCACGCAACAACAGACATCCCTCTTGATCTACGCGCCAATTCACACCGGGTAAAGCCCGGTATATTCCGTCGCCCTGCGGATTGAGTTGCCGGAGCGCCATATGGCTGCAGGTTTCTGTCATCCCAAATCCTTGAAAAACCTCCTGCTTCAGGCTTTCCAACGCGATAATTCGATCCGCAGAAATTGGTGCGGCCCCTAACAAGAGGGTGCCAAGCCGTATCACATCGCCGTTTGCTTCGAGCATCCGCCACAGTTGCGTAGGTACAAGCGGACAAAACGCAAACCTCATACCCGGGTATACCAAATCCGGACGTGATGTAGGGGGTGTTACCCACAGGTCGAGTCGACTCCAAAGGGCCCGAACCAGCATCATTTTACCGGCGATGTGCCGCGCATCGAGCGCCAATAAGGCCGGCATTCCCTGACGAAAATGGAAGAAATCGGCCGTTAATTGAGCCGATGCACGCATCCGATCGCGCGACAAGCGGATGGAACGCGGGCGACCTGTACTGCCCGATGTATGCGCCAAAATGTAGGTACGCGACGACCACCATTGGCACAGGAATTCAACCACGGCTTCTGGAATGCCATCGGCCTGGAAATCGGGTACGGCCGCACCCGGTTCAGCGCTGGGATGGGCATGGCCATGCCCCCCCACATCAAAGCGCATGAATGCCTCCGCTGGGTAAAATCGACCATTCAGCCGAATGCCTTGTTCCCTTTCATCCATTCTTATCCGTTTGTGATCAAGATTAGAGGTTGTCGCGGCAGCTCTCCCATTCCCAGCGGCGGTTTGCATCCCAATGTAAATCGCCTGATCGCACCAACAATGGCGAAGGAATGTTGTTTTTATACAACTTACCCGTTCCCAAGCCCTGCGGCAGGGGGTTGTTTAGGGTCGATGTCCAAGCCGAAAGGGCGGCTAGGCCCACATTCGATTCCAGTGCGGATGTGACCCACCACCCGGCACCCACCGCAGCAGCACGCACGATCCATTGTTCCGAATCGGCAAAACCCCCCAAGAGACTCGGCTTTAGGATGAGGTAGGCCGGTCTACACACTTCAAGTACTTCCATGGCCTGCTCCTCATCGGTAAGGGGGATGAGTTCCTCGTCGAGCGCCACCGGAATGGGCGATTGCCGGCACACCTCAGCCATCAAGGAGGTTTGCCCGGCCCGAACCGGCTGTTCGATGCTGTGGGGCGCGATCGCAGCCAATTGGTCTAGTTTGTGCAGGACATCGCCAGCGGAAAAGGCCCCATTGGCATCGAGCCGAATATCCAGTTGCCCTAACGGCCATTCTGAGCGGATTTCATGCAATAAGGCAAGTTCCTGTTCGAAATCTAAGGCGCCAATCTTGCATTTGATGCAACGAAAGCCCTCCGCGATCCGGTCGCGAATTTGATCATGCATATCTTCTGGTGTACCCATCCAAATGAGTCCGTTGATGCGCTGACTTTTCTCTCCCCGTGTGAAGGGGCTGTCATACCATTGTCCGCCCCCGCCTCCCCTTAAGTCATACAATGCCATTTCAAACCCCATTCGAAGCGATGGATAATAGTCGAGGCTCTCATGCCAAGCAGCCCATTCGCCAGCGTTGAACTGTTGACATAAATAGGACAAGCGGGTCATCAGATCCGGACGGTCGTCGAGACTCAAGCCTGGAAGTGGGGCGCATTCGCCCCGACCCACTACTCCTTCCGAATCGGTTAGTTCGATGAAATAGACAAGACGTTCCAGCATTTGTCCACGCGATGTCCCTGCTGCCCGGTGAAATACCAATCGATAGGGAAAAAAACGCGCCTTTATCCCCCTTCCTTCAGGCCATAAAGACCAATCGGAACCTAATGTACCCAATGCCATAGCATAAATAAAACAACAAACGAAAAGGTGAGCAGTGCCGTCCGTCCCAGCCACGGATCGAAAGCCACCGGATTGGGCAGGCGATACAAGAGCGGGAGGGACGCCATCAACAGGGTTCCGGGAAGCAACCAGGCCAGGAACAACGTCGTTTCAGCTGAAATGAAGGAATAGCCCCATAAACTACCCACACCCACCAAGAGCAATACGGAATGATATAGAAGTCCGCCCGCATGCCCCATGCGCACCACCTGTGTGCGCTTGCCAACCCGGGCATCACCTTCACGATCACGCAGGTTATTCAGATTAAGTACGGCGGTCGATAGGCATCCCATGCCCACAGCGGGCAGGATCCAACGAATTTCGAGGAGTCCACAGTGTAAATAAGAAGTGCCCAAAACGGCGACCGGGCCAAAGAACAGCCAAACAGCCCCATCACCCCAACCCGCATAGCCGTACGGATTTTTGCCCATGGTGTAGCGAATGGCCGCCCAAGTGGCTAATAAACCTGCCGCCAACATGATCCAAACCCCCATTCCTACCACCGCTTGGGCGTTGTAGAGCAAGCTCATGCCGGCCGCCACAGAAATAATCATGAGCAATCGTACCGCAAAACGCATGTCAACCGCTGAAATCGCTCCTCCTGACACGGCCCTCTTCGGTCCTGTGCGATGAATGCCATCTGCACCATGTTCGGAATCGCCAAGATCATTGGCCAAATTACTCAGAATTTGTAGAAAGGCGGCTGTTGATAGGGCTAATATGGCTGTAATTCGGTCAAATGAGCCAGATTGAAGGGCCAGCAGATTCCCCATACCTACGCCCGATAAGGCCAATGGTAAGGTGCGTAAGCGCATGGCGCCAACCCATGCCGCATACCAACGAAACCAAGGCTTGTCGGGGCCGGGAATGGATGCAGGGGCTTGAAATTCTGATGCCGGCTTCATCCCACAAAAATACAGGCAGTTGATGTCGACTTTCCACCTATTGTATCGGTATATTTGTACGATTATAAACAACCATCCTTATGAAACTAAAACAACGCGTTTCAACACTTGCCTTCGCGACGGCCTTGTCCCTTTGTTTTGTTGCATCCGGCCAAACTGTTAAGCAACCTCGGGCTCGCTTAGGCAGTGCCATGCTTTCAAGCGCTCCGGAAAACACATATTATACCTTCAGCCTGCAATCATCCCCATACACAGCACTCAGCAATCCTACCCCGCTCACCACGGCCACCTGGGACGACCCCAGCCTAACCGTTACCCTACCCTTTCCTTTCCAAGTATTCGGCCGCTCGGCCAGTCAGTTGGTTTTCGATGGACTCGGTGGAGAAATGGTTGCTGTAAATGCTTTGACCCAAGACACCCTTCCCCTGATTGGACCCTATGCCATGGACTTAATTGACCGGGGCTACAACACGGGAACGATGCTTTCGCCCATCTCATACAAAACGGAGGGGAACGCCGGAAGCCGCATTTTCAAATTGGAATGGAAAGAAGCCGGCTCCTACGATGAAGCGGATTCCTTGATGACCACTAATGCTGAAATGTATATTAGCTTACAAATGTGGCTCTATGAAGGCAGCAATCGAATCGAATTTCGCTATGGAGCCAACAACATCACCAACCCTGCGCTCTTTTATGGTGGCGAGGATGGAGCCATTGTGGGCATGGGTGCCTTCAACCAGGCTGGAGATTTGATTTTGGCTGAACTGCTCTCGGGTGCCGCAACGGCTCCTCAACTACAGAGTGGCGGCCTCCCCCAGCCCCTCACAGGCACTCCCGCCCCCAATTCCGTATATCGCTTCAACCCGCCCGGATCGGGCACGGGCCTATTTGAATCCGACTTATCGCAGCGGCTCATTGCATACCCCAACCCTACCCAGGACGGCATCTGGATGCACAACATCGGCACCAATAATGGTGCATCGAGTCAAGGATCGAGGGCCTTTATTTTAGACTTGCAGGGTAGATCCGTCGTGGATTTCGAAATTCAAACCTCAACCACGTCTGCACAGTGGGTGGACCTGAGTACGTTACCGAGTGGGATGTACCTACTGCGGGTGGAGGGCATGAGCGGAAGCATGCGCATCGTGCGGAATTAAAACGCTAGGCGGACTCCATCCGCACATTTTATCGCGATTTTTGCGGCCATGAATTTGCTCTCAGCCGAAAAACTCTCGAAGCAATATGGCGATAAGCCGCTCTTCCGCGACCTATCGTTTGGCCTCCAACTCGGGCAGAAAGTAGCCCTTCTCGGACACAACGGTTGTGGTAAATCGACCCTACTGCGCATATTGGCGGGGGTTGAAAAGGCCGACTCCGGACAATTTTCTATGCGCCGCGACCTGCGGTTGGCCTATCTGGAGCAAGAACCCCTGAACCGGCAAACGGGCAGCATTCGGCAATGGCTTGAAGAAACCTATCCCAAAACAGGCAGCGGTGTCGGTGCTCAAGGAAGCAATGTCCGTACTCAAGGAAGCGGTGTCGGTGCTCATGGAAGCAATGACCATGATCGGGGAAGCGACATCATCGAGTTTGATGATGCCCATGAAGAAGCGCAGCGCATCATGGACGGCTTGGGCATCACTGATCCTGATCTGCCACTGGCGGGCCTGTCTGGAGGACAAAGAAAACGGGTGGCACTCGCCGGCATGCTCAGCAGCCGACCGGAGTTGATGCTCCTCTACGAGCCCACCAACCACCTCGACCTCGAAGTGGTCGAGTGGCTCGAACAATACCTGCGCCGGCAAAAATGCACGGTACTGTTGGTGACCCACGACCGCTATTTCATGGAAAGTGTTTGCCAAGAAATTTATGAAATGAGCGACGGCAAACTCTACCGACATCCCGGAACCTACACGCAGTACCTGCACAACAAACAAGCGCGACAGGCCATTGAGGTGGTGGATGCCGAAAAAGCACGCAGCCGGATGCGCAGTGAACTGGAATGGATGCGCCGGCAACCCAAAGCCAGGGCCACCAAATCCAAGGCGCGTGAAGAGGCCTTCTACCGCCTACAAGAGCAGGCCAAAGGTCCACAGCGTCGGGGAGATATGCAGCTCGACGTGCAAAACCAACGCCTTGGCGGCAAAATTCTGGAGATGGCCTACCTGCGCAAGCAATTTGGCGGGCGTACACTCATTTTTGACTTCAGCTATTTGTTCACCCGCCACGACCGCATAGGGGTAGTGGGCCCCAATGGCGCCGGAAAAAGCACACTCCTCAACCTCATCGCAGGCAACTTGAGACCCGATGGTGGGAAAGTGGAGAAGGGCGATAATACCCGAATTGGATACTACACCCAACATGAGCTCGAATATGAACCCAACCAGACCGTGATCGGACTGGTGCGCGATCGGGCAGATTACATTAAGCTATCGGACGGACGGGAGTTGAGCGCATCATCCTACCTCAACCGTTTCCTTTTCCCCCCCAAACAGCAACATGATCTGGTCTCGAAACTCAGTGGAGGAGAGAAACGCAGGCTTCAATTGCTGCTTGTGCTTATGGAAGGACCAAACCTGCTCTTGCTCGATGAGCCCACGAACGACCTGGACCTCGACACCCTTCAGGTAATCGAAGAATTCCTCGACGAATTCGAAGGCTGCCTGATGATGGTGTCGCACGACCGCTACTTTATGGATCGTTTGGTGGATCATTTGTTTGTTTTTGACGGCGAAGGCCAAATCAGTGATTTTCCAGGAAATTACACCGAGTACAGAAACCACAAAAAAACCACCAAAACACGGCTGGATGCGCCCCCACCCATCGATTCGCCAAAGAAAACCGTCGAGCCGCCCAGCCAGGCGCGCCGCCTATCCTACCGCGAGCAGAAAGAACTCGAACAAACCGAGCAGTTGATGGCTGAACTCACGGCCGAAATGAAACGCCTCGATGCGCTGTTATCCGAAGGTTGCGGAGGACACGAAGACTTCGCACGTTGGGGCCAAGAACGTGCGGAATGCGCAGCACGAATGGAAGAAGCCGAGATGCGCTGGCTCGAATTGGATGAGCTTCGAGGCGCGACACTTTAAAAGGAAAAAGTCGGAATTTAATTAAATATCGTCAGAAGAAGGGGATTTTGTCTATTTTTATAGAATGGAAATCCGGCGAGCCATAGCACATCGGTTTCAGAAAGCACTCAGACCGAACAAGCTGGTTTTGTTATTAGGGCCCCGGCGAGTCGGAAAAACCTGGTTTCTGAGGCATTTATTACCCGAATTGGGAATGCCTTATTTATTTTTAAACGGTGATTATGCCCTGGTTCGAAATGTATTTCAACAAAAAACGCTGAGTAATTTTAAAAATCTGGTTGGGTCCAATAAGTTGCTGGTTATCGATGAAGCGCAACGGATACCCGCCATAGGTTGGGGGTTAAAATTAATGGTAGATGAAATCGAAGGCCTGCATGTTGTTGCAATAGGATCATCGATATTTGATTTGAAATCAGTATCGGAGAGCCTTTAACAGACCGTAAAACAGATATTTTTTTATATCCGTTTGCCCAAATGGAATTACGGCCCATGAAAATATGGTGGTTACAAAATCTCGGCTAGCCGATAGGCTGGTGTTTGGTAACTACCTCGAATTATGGCACCTCGAAAGTGATTCAGAAAATTCCTGGCTTTAGCCGCAACCTGCGCAAAGAAGTAACCCGACATTCCCGGTATTATTTTACGGACAATGGAATCCGAAATGCACTCATCAACAATTTCAATCCCCTGGCATTGCGTAATGATACAGGAGAATTGTGGGAAAATTATATAATCATGGAGCGGATTAAATTCCAATCCTACCATCAACTGCCATCGAAGAGTTATTTCTGGCGAACCTACCAGCAGCAGGAAATTGATTGGGTAGAAGATCGCGGGGGGAAGTTGTATGCTTATGAGATCAAATGGAATGAAAACCGCAAATCGAAAGTACCATCTGCCTGGGCCAATTCGTATCCCGATGCGTCATTTGAAGTGATTACCCCCAGCACGTATTTGAACTGGATTCAATGAACAATCGCTGATGTCAACAGTTGATGTCAACAGCGGTATCGCCCATATAAGCGTACTACCACAGTACCTCCCTTTTGCCTATATTCGTCAACTTTTTCCCATTGATAATGGTTGTTGTTCTGTGACCTCACCCCCGCACATACTCCTCTATGACTTCACCCCTGCACATACTCCGGCATCGCATCAATCGTTCGCTTTTTGCATGCATCCCTTACTTTTTATTTACCTTTTGGATGACCCAATCGCCCTTGGCCACCGCTTCAGGCGATCACAAAGGTGAAATTCGCTACCAAGCACAGAAACGAGCCTTCGACGAGCCCTGGCAGCAGCACCTGCGTCGCACCACCGAATGGAGCCGGTTCTATGCCCAACACCCGAGTTGGCACGTGGTGTTCAACGAAGGGAACAGCAAACCGCATCGGGCCTACGGCAATGCCATCCCCACGCGAGGCTCTAACCTTGAAGCCCGAAGCTGGGATTTCATCGCCAATCATTTGTCGGCTTTCGGTGTGCCCACCCAAGACCTGGAATTGATGGGTATACACCAGTCGGCCAAATACGGCCATGTACTCTTTCGTCAGCGTTACCGTGGACTCAACATCATCAACAGCCGGCTGCAGTTGAAGTTCACCCCCGCAGGTGAGGTGGTCATGTTTGGGCTGGACGTGTTCGACCCTGTGAATGCACCCACTGAAGCGCACATTAGCCCCATACAAGCCGCACAAGCAGCAGCAACAGGTCTTGAGCATACGAGCGCAGCGGTCGTAGCTCCCGAACTCAGCATACTCGCTGTACAGGATGCACGGAGTTACCGTTTCCATCTTGTGTATACCGTAGAAATTCCGGCTATGAGCCACGATGGCACCCCAGAGCAATGGGAAGCGTTGGTGGATGCACGCAGCGGCATTGTGTTGAGTCGCCGCAACCGGGTGGTGCAGTTTAGTCCACCCACTGCGGGTGGCAACTTCCGGCTCATGGGCAATGTGTACCCCACTCATCCCTACAATCCAGATTCCCTGGTAGGCCTACCCCATTTGTTGTTCACCGTCGGGAGTCAGAGCTACTATACGGGAAATACAGGCCTCTACGACGGTGCCCCTTTATCGCCATTACCCGCTACGGGTACTTTTCCCCTACGTGGACGATGGTGTCAGGTGGTACATGGCAACAACGGAAACAATACGCCCAGCTTTAACCTGGCCATTACACCTCAGACCGACACCATAGTATTTAACGGCCGAGGTACGGCACCGGCCACCAACAGCATAAGACATTTATCGGCCTATTACCACACGAATATTATACACGACTACCTGAAGAGCTTGGCGCCTGCCTTCACCGCACTCGATATTCCCCTCACCACCCGGGTCGATATCACCACAGGCAGCTGTAACGCTTACTTCAACGGCAATTCCATCAATTTCTACACAACACAAGCCGATTGCAATGCCTTGTCGATGGTAGCCGATGTGGTCTATCACGAATATGGCCATGCCATCACTAATTACTTTTATGATGCACTCGGGCAAAATTTTCAAAATGGCGCGATGGGAGAGGGATATAGCGACATTTTCGCTTTGAGCATCACCAACAACCCGGTACTGGGCATCGGATTCAGCAACACAGACCCCACCCGATTTGTGCGCCGCTACGACGTGAATCCAAAAAAATATCCTCAGAATCTGGTCGGACAGGTTCATGCCGATGGCGAGATCATATGCGGCGCGTGGTGGCGCACAGCGGGCAATATTGGTAACCGCGACACGATGATGCAGATCCTGACTGAAGCGATGTATGGCCTACCCAATGCGCCCAATGGAATGGAGGGAACGCTTTACACCGACATCTTGATCGATGCGCTCCAGGCAGACGACAACGACAATAACCTATCCAATGGAACGCCACATTTTACACAGATTGTAACGGCCTTCGCTTTCCATGGCATCACTCTGCTGCGCAATGTCACCTTCAACTTCAATCCATTCCCTGACGCGCAGGCTGGAAGTCCGATTCCGCTGAGTGTGCAGGCCTCTGTCGATCCACCTTTTAATGCTTTGCTGGACGGAATTAGCGTGGTTTACCGCGTCAACAGCCGCCAACCCCAATATACCGACACTATACTGCTCCAACCCGCCGGGGGGAATAACTATACTGGTAGTCTTCCGGCCTACCCCAGGGGCACGGTACTCGATTATTATGTGGCACTCACCGACCAAATCGGTGGACTGGGTTCTGCCAAACCCGACTATGTCGACGATCCAGGTCGACCCAATATGCCTTATAATATGCTGATTGGCTTTACCCGACACCAAGCATATGATTTCGAGAGCACAACACAAGACGCTTTTTTTACCATCGGATTCAGTGGTGATCGCGCCACCCAAGGAATTTGGGAAATTGGTGTACCTGTCCCCTCATTCACCTTTAGCGGTACGGGAAGCCCGGTAGAAGTACAACCATCATCGGGCAGCACGCCCGGTGGATTTCGTGCGGCCTTCACCCAAAATGCCGCTTCATCTAACGATCCGCCCACTACGGCATCCGTTCTCGGTGGACGAACATCGCTGCTTACATCAAGCCTCGATTTATCGACCTGGAACGACCCCGTGGTGAGCTATATGCGCTGGTTCTCCAATGATTTAGGCGATAACCCCGGACAGGACAATTGGGAGGTAACCCTCACCGGTAATGGCACCCAGTTTTTTCTGGTAGAACGCACCCGGCGTGCAGATGCCAGCTGGCGCAGAGGTGTGGTGCGCCTCACCGACCTTTTGTCGAGCCTCGGCAGTGTACGCATGCGCTTTGTGGCCCAAGACAACTTACCGGCTTCGTTGGTGGAGGCCGCGATCGACGACATTTTCTTCTATGATCCCACCCCCGCCACAGGAATCGGCTCGGAGTCTATCTCAACACAAGCTGTATTATACCCCAATCCTACCCATGGCCTAGCCTGCATAGCAGGTCTGCCGGAAGGACCGGTTTCGGGCTGGATCATGGACACCCGGGGTCGTCGCATCAGATTTTTTGAGGGCACCACCACCGCGGATGCCTGTGCATTCAGCATTGATTGTACTGGACTCCCAACAGCGCCTTATTTTGTGCAATTGACCGATGCAATGGGCGCAAACCATCCGTTTCGTGTGCTCATAAGCGGCCAATAACCAATCGCCTATGCTGCTCTCCTATTCTTGGTTATGCGAATTTCTTCCTGAGCCCTTACCGGTCGATGAACTTTGCGCCATCCTTACGGATCTTGGCCTTGAAGTCGATGGCGTTCAACACTTAGGTCATCGACCCGAACCCGCCCAGGGTCTTGTGTTGGGTAAAGTGGTGGAGGTGATGCCCCATCCTAAGGCTGACCGACTAAGAATTGCCATGGTGGATGTAGGGGAACAGGCTCCGCGACAAATCGTTTGTGGCGCGCCCAATTTGGCCTTGCACCAAAAAGTGGTGGTTGCCCTGCCTGGAACGACCTTGCACCGCGCAGGCGGTGACCCAATATTGATTCAACCGGCTATCCTAAGGGGGGCAGACAGCTTCGGCATGCTGTGCTCGGCTCAGGAAGCAGGTTTGGGTGACGATTCTTCGGGCATCATGGTGTTAGACGATCAGGCGTTCAGTCAGACTTTAGGAACCCCGCTTGCGGATCTTTTTCCGGGACGTCTGGGTGATTGGCAGATTGAAGTAGGTCTAACCCCGAACCGCTCCGATGCCATGTCGCATTTCGGTGCTGCGCGCGATGTGGCAGCCCGATTGGAGTTCGCGCGAACGATGCCCCAAAAGAGCTTGCCTCCCTCTTCAAAATCAACGCCAACAAAACCATCCGTACAAGTCTTTATCGAACAAGGGGATGGTTGCAGTCACCTGGCTGGTTGCGTGGTACGGGGCATCCGCACGGGTCCTTCGCCCGATTGGATGCAAGAACGACTCAAAATGTGTGGCGCACGCCCGGTAAATCTGATTGTAGACGTCACCAATTACATCCAATACGAATTGGGGCAACCCATGCACGCCTACGACCTCCGACAGATTAAAGGTGGAGAAGTGCGTGTGCGAACAGCCCACGAGGCGGAACGCATCACCCTACTCAACCAAAAAGAATATAGCTTAAAGCCACACCACCTGCTGATTACCAACGCGCATGAACCCATGGGTGTAGCAGGGGTCATGGGCGGGCTCAACGATTCTATTGCTCCGGATACCACCGATATTTTTCTCGAAAGCGCTCATTTCAACCCTAAAAGCATCCGCCGAACCGCCCGTGAGCTGGGCATCAAAAGCGACGCGTCCTGGCGCTTTGAGCGGGGCACTGATCCCGATGGCGTGCAAACAGCGCTCGCACGCGCCGTGTTTTTGCTCGAAAGTTGCGGGGGCGGAAAGGCGGAACCTTGGGTAGAGGCCCATGGAAACCCCATTCCTGAGGCGCATATCCATTTGCAGTTTCATACACTCGACACCATGGCCGGTTGTAAGATTCCTCGGGCCGAATTACGGGGCATACTGGAGCGTCTCGATTTCCAAATTGGCTATGAACACGCGGAGGGGATGGAATTAACAGCACCTCGATACCGAACCGATGTAACCCGCGAGGTCGATGTGTTGGAGGAAATCCTCAGGGTGTACGGTCTCAATCGACTTCCTTCACCACAACATCTTAAGTATGCTCCTACGCCCGCCAAGAACCTTGATCAGACCCACAAGCTGCGTGATTCTGTAGCCCGTATGCTCGCCGACTCCGGTTTTTATGAAACAATGAGCCTATCGTTCATTTCCGATGCGGAACTTGAGTTTCTTCCGGCCTATAAGCCCTATGCACTCAGGGTATTGAATCCGGTCAATGATCTATACCCTGTATTACGTCCCAGTCTGTTGTTTTCTTGCCTCAACAATGCACGGCACAACCACAACAGACAACAATATAACCCCATCTTCTTTGAATGGGGAAAAACGTATCTCGTAAACAACAACACCCGGACCGAAACCGATCAATTGGGCTTGTTGATGTCGGGTTCGGCCACTCCCGAAAGTTGGTATGCTGATGCGAGAAAAATTGACCTGCCCCTGCTCCATGCGCACGTACAGCGCATATTCATGGCCTGCGGGATAGATATCCAACAGCCTGAACAGGGTACGCATCCCTGCCTTACCCATCGCCAGCTTCAATATACCTGGCAAGGAAGGCCCTATGCCTATCTCGGTGAGGTCGACCCAGGCATTGCCAAACACTACGACCTCAAACAACCGGTGTGGTTTGCTACCATGGAATGGGCACCTTTGATGGCACAAGTTGGGCAACGAAAACAATTCCGTGATTGGTCGCGCTTTCCGCTCGTTCGCCGCGATCTCGCACTCCTGGTGCACCGCAGCGTCCGCTATTCTACTTTACGCGAACTTGCTTTCCAGTCTGCGGCCCCCTTGTTGCGCGAGGTGAACCTTTTCGATCGTTACGAGGGCGACCGCATCGCCCCCGAACTCCGGTCATATGCTCTGAGCTTTATGTTCCGCGACGATCATGCTACGCTTACCGATGAAAGAGTCGAGGCGGCAATGACTCAAATAATCGCTATCTTCGCGGAAGCTACAGGTGCGGAAGTGCGCCGCTAGAAATTATGGATCAAGAGTTGCTGCAACGCTTGCACGTGCTTCACCGCCGGGTGCAGTCGGTGCTCAACCGATTGGATAAATTGGAACAGGAAAATGCCAGTCTCAGGCAGCGCGTAGCGACGCTGCAGGATGACAAACTAAAGCTTCAAGACCACCTGAAATCGGTCGAAGAAGAGAAAAAAAACCTGGCCATAGCCGAACAAATCCGTCGCGATCCAGCTTCGAGCCGCTCCATGCAACTGAAACTAAATGAATACATCAATGAAATAAACCGGTGCATCGAACTGCTGCAGGAACAGCAATAGGTCACAGGTGTTTCAGAATTATGGAGCATATACACCTCAACATACGCATTGGAGACCGCACCTACCCGGTTAAAGTTGATCCCAGTGCTGCACCCCGACTGCAATCAGCCGAGGAGCAGATCCGATTGCGCATGGATGAGTATAAGTCGACCTACCCTTCGTCCGACAAAACCGACCAGTTGGCCATGACTGCGCTGCATTTCGCACACGCAGGACTGTCAACTCAAACCCAAAGCTTATCTGATCAACCCACGCCTAAGCTCGATTTATCCAGCCTTTCGCAATCCGTCGATCGCATTTTTGAGCTATTGGACCGACGAACATCGACCGCTTCTGAATCTGATTCGCCCTAGACCCATAGCCACTTCTGCCGTAGTCTTGCCCACAAAAACAAACTATGGAATATGCAATAGGATTGGCCGCGACCATCGTGGCCCTGCTTGCCGGACTCATCACCGGCCGCAAAATGGGCGCAACAGCCCGCGATCAACAACGCGAAGAAGCTGAAAAAGAGGCAGCCCGCATTCTCAAAGAGGCCGAAATAAAGGCTGAAACCCTGCGCAAAGAGAAAGAACTTCAAGCGCGCGAACGCTTTCTTCAAATGAAACAGGAACACGAAAGTGAAGCCAATAAGCGCACCCAAGCTCTTGTTCAGAATGAAAACCGCATCAAACAAAAGGAACAGACACTCAACCAAAAAATGGAACAGGTGGCCCGCAAGGAACATGAACTGGATGGCAGTCGCGACCACCTCAAACGCCAGCAGGAGCAGATGGAGCAGAAAAAGGAACAGCTCGATAAACAGCGCGAAGAACTGGAGAAGAGCCGACAAAAAACAGTGGCTGCCTTAGAGAAAATCGCCGGTCTATCGGCACAGGATGCCCGTGCACAACTGATGGAACAAATGGCCGCAGAGGCCAAAAGCAAGGCCGCAGGCCAATTGAAAGAAATTCTGGATGAAGCCAAAGCCCACGCCCAGAAAGAAGCCAAAAAAATAGTTATAGAGACGATTCAGCGCACCGCCACAGAGCATTCAGTTGAAAATGCCATCTCGGTATTTCCCATTAAAAACGACGAGATTAAAGGTCAGATTATTGGCCGCGAAGGACGAAACATACGGGCCTTCGAAGCAGCCACTGGGGTGGAAGTGCAGGTCGACGATACGCCAGAAGCCATTGTATTGAGCTGCTTCGATCCACTCCGCCGCGAAATTGCGCGTGTGGCTCTGCATCGACTGGTTACTGATGGACGCATTCACCCGGCCCGGATCGAGGAAGTGGTGAACAAAACCCGCAAACAAATCGAAGAAGAGATCGCAGAAATTGGCGAGCGCACCTGTGTTGACCTGGGCATACATGGATTGCCGGCTGAATTGGTGCGTCTCGTAGGTAAAATGCGGTACCGCTCTTCCTACGGTCAAAACCTCCTTCAGCACAGCCGCGAGGTCGCCAATTTATGTGCCACTATGGCCTCCGAACTTGGTCTCAATCCAAAGTTGGCCAAACGCGCTGGATTACTCCACGATATCGGAAAGGTGCCCGACGACAATCCGGAGGTGCCACACGCCATTCTGGGGATGCAAATTGCGGAACGTTGCAAAGAGCACCCTGTGGTTTGCAACGCCATCGGTGCACACCACGATGAGATCGAGATGACCGACCCCATCTCTGTGATCGTTCAAGTTTGTGATGCTATTTCTGGCTCACGACCTGGAGCGCGCCGGGAGATGGTCGAAGGCTATACAAAACGCCTAAAAGAATTGGAGCAACTGGCTACTGGCTATGGTGGGGTAGAAAAAGCCTATGCCATCCAAGCGGGTCGCGAACTCAGGGTTATCGTTGAGTCAGAAAAAGTGGGGGATGAAGCAGCCGATCTGATGGCCGTGGATATATCAACACGCATCCAGAACGAAATGCAATACCCCGGGCAGATCAAAGTGACTGTGATTCGCGAAAAGCGCGCTGTCTCCTTTGCGAAGTAATAATAAGCAAGTCGAAATATTCTGGCCTCTGATGATCTGATGCGCGCATAGACCTTTCATCAAACTATAGGCGGGGATCCGAAGTATGTGTGAATCCGATGTAAGCGGGGATCCGAGCTACTTTCTGTAGATCACTTGATTGCCTGAAGCGGTTGTCAGCAGAACCTCAGGTGCTTCTGCATGTTCTACATAGCCAATGCAACGTGCTTCGATGCCCATTGACTCAGCCCTTTCCATGAATGAAGGCGCCTCGTTTTCAGAAAGGTACACCTCCATTCGGTGACCCATATTGAACACCCGATACAGTTCTTCATCACTGCTCCCCGAGCATTGAGCGATCATCTGAAACAAAGGGGGAACGGGAAACAGATTGTTCTTAACCACACGATGTGGACCCAAAAAATTCAGCGTTTTCGACTGTCCCCCGCCCGAGCAATGTACCATGCCGTGGATATCAAATGCACGTTCACGCAAAATGGGAACCAGTAGTGGGGCATAGGTCCGCGTTGGCGACAAAACAAGACGACCCGCATTCAATGGTGTGCCTTTAACGAGATCCAAAAGACCCATAGGGCCCTTATACACCAAATCAGCGGGCATCGATGGGTCATACGATTCCGGATAAGCAGCGGCTAAGACCTGAGAAAAAACATCATGTCGGGCCGAGGTGAGTCCATTCGATCCCATCCCACCATTGTATTCAGATTCATACACCGTTTGACCGAAGGATGCCAATCCAACAACAACATCCCCCGCTTGAATTCGCTCCTGTGAAACAACATCGGAACGTCGCATACGCGCGGTCATTGTTGCATCAACTACTATGGTGCGCACCAAATCACCCAAATCGGCCGTTTCACCTCCACCATGGATCACCTCAATCCCATAATGATGCATTTGATCGATAAAATCGATGGTTCCGCCTATGATGGCCTCTAAAACCACTCCAGGAATTAACCGAGCATTACGCCCGATAGCCGATGACAATAAAAATGGACCCGTGCAACCCACACAAATCAGATCATCCAGATTCATGACCACCGCATCAACCGCCAAATTTCGCCACACCTGTAGGTCACCCGTTTCTTTCCAATAGGCATATGCCAAAGCCGACTTACTGCCCGCCCCGTCGGCATGAATCAAGGTACACCATTCTGGATCCCCACCCAGATAATCGGGGAGAACCTTACAGAACGAACGCGAATATAATCCCTTATCGAGACGGCCAATGGCCTGATGCACCTCATCTTTCGTAGCCGAAACCCCTCGCCGCAAATACTCACTCATAATTGATGGATGGCAGAGCTATCGACTTTCACCTCACTCCCAATCGGGATTGGTGTACACCAGATCCTCGTCGAGTTCCAGATCACCGGTAACACGACGGTATTTGATGATTCCCCGGAAATCCGTGCCGATCACTTTGAAGGTTGTTCGGCGGTTCAACTCGTGTTCCGCATCACTACACTTGACGCCATTACCACAGCGGTTCAAAAGCCTAGTCTCGCCAAATCCAGCCGGAACCAAGCGAGCAGAGTCAATTCCTTGCGCGATCAGGTAGCGTACAACTGATTCAGCACGTCGCTGGGATAAATTTTGATTGTAGGCATCAGATCC
The DNA here is from genome assembly GCA_005799065.1 of Bacteroidota bacterium. Classification (GTDB taxonomy): domain Bacteria; phylum Bacteroidota; class Bacteroidia; order UBA7662; family UBA7662; genus F1-60-MAGs140. Next base: position 3,025 of record SYHW01000037.1, on the reverse strand, counting down.
TCTTGAATCGGTATGAGAATTCAACGAGATGCGCAAATTTGAAGCACGGTTGAGAAAGCGTACCAAACTATCCAACGAACCGAGCGACTGCGGCTTCAGTTGGTCGCTGTCGAAATCATACACAATATCTCCAATGACGATCTCGTCCAAAGGCACGCGCATCAACCAGAGATCGGCACGGAATTTTTTTGATTCCTCAACCCCCATAGTATTTATGGTGGTGTCATGATCGATGTAATCAAATTTCGAGGCTTGAATTCGGTATTCGAAATCTGGCTTTAATCGGAACGAATAATTCCCCTTTTTATCCGTTTTGGTGTCCTTATAGGTCGAGTCCTTCATGAACAGCCTAACCTCTGCAAATGCGATGGGTTTACCGGTGCTGTCATCATAGATGGTGCCATCCAAGTCGATTTCAATCGGTGGCACAGACCATTGGTAGATGTCGTCGCTGCCACGACCACCTGTCCGATTGCTCACCAAAAAACCTTTGTCTTTGCGGGTATTGGCAATAAACCCAAAGTCATCAGCGCCAGAATTTACAGGAAACATTAAATTTTCAGGATCTGACCATTCCGTACCGCTGCCCTTAACCGCGAAAATATCCAATCCACCCATCCCAGGGTGGCCATCACTGGCAAAATACAGCGTTTGACCATCGGCATGTATGTAGGGAAACATTTCATCCGATTCGGTGTTCACTTGCGGACCAAGGTTAATGGGATCCTCCCATTGATCCCCGGCACGGTTCATGTACCATATATCTTTGCCCCCATAGCCCCCTTCAGCACCATCCGCCGTAAAAAACAACTTGGACTGATCAGGCGATAAACTCGGATGTGATACCAGTATGGTGTCACCAAAAACAGAGATCGCCTCTGGAGTTCCCCATTTAGTACCCGCCCGTTGAACCACATAAATCTTGCAATCTCCCTTTTTTACGGTGCAACGCGAAAAGTACATGGTGGTACCCGCCTCATTGATGCTTGCCGTACCATCATTTCCCGGTGTATTAATATCCCCTTCTAAAGTAGCTGGTTTGCTCCACTTGCCCTTGGCATCGACAGTTGATTCAAAAAAATCTGAATATCGTTCCCCAATGCGGTTGAAGAGTTTCTTACCACTGGCTTCTTCCCGATTGGAGGTGATGATGACTCCATTTTTCCGAAACAAAGTCAGAAAATAATCCGATTCGCGCGTGTTGAACACCCGCATATTTTTTACCTCATGCTTTGTGGGCGTTTTTTTCCATCCAGAGGCCATCACGCAGGTTTCCCGATCCCATTTCACACGGGCATCGTCGGGAACGGCCTCCAAATGCAAGGCATATTGCTCCGAAGCCTCATCAAATCGATCCAATGCCCTTAAAACAAAAGCGTGTTGAGCGTATAATTCCGGATCTTTAAAGCCTGCCTTTTCAGCACGTGCATACCAAGAATCAGCCTGTCGATAATCATTCATTAAGCGGTAGCACTGCGCTACCTGAAAAGTTGCTTTACCCTTCTCGTCCTTATTTTTAATGGCTTTCTTGTAGTATTCAATCGCCACGAAATACTGCTGAATCTTATACATTTTGTCGCCCAATGCCATCTGGGCACGTGATTCATGTCCAAAAGCGCACACAATAAATATAGCCAACAGCAGAATCGGGAGTCGTATCATTTGCTTCATATCACGGCATCAGAAAAGGAAGTTGCAAGGTAGCGAAAAGCAATCGTACAAGCAACCCAATCAGGGCTTTGCGCCAGCAGGCAATCCCAGCTTTTTCTTTACCGGCTCCATGATGTCATCAGAATCCTGATAATGCAATAAAGTTCCCCCACCGGAATCGAATACATAGGTATACTTGCCCTCCTTGGCCACATCCTTGATGGCCTGTTCCGCCCGTTCCATGATAGGCCGCAACAACTCCTCACGCTTCGAGGAGATATCTTGCTGCGCACGCTGCTGGAAGTTGTCGATGTTGGTCTGCAAGTCCTGAATTTCCTTTCCACGGTATTCCCGAACCGCTTCAGTCCACGCGCTTTGCTTCGACTGATATTCTGTGTATTTGGTTTTCAATTCGGCCAGCATCTGCTCCAACTGACCATTCAAATCCTCTGTATAACGCTTTAGGCTATCCTCTGACTTCTTTGTTTCGGGCATCAGGGCAACCAAATCAGATGAGTTGATGTGCCCCAATTTAATCTGAGCATGGACGGTCAAGTTCGACAAGCCAAACAAAATTAGACCGCTGAAGAGAATGATTTTTTTCATTTTGGATTAAGTTTAATATGATTTTATTTAACGAGGCCGGGTACCCGGACGAGGGGCAGGATTTGAGGATGGATTAGCAGTAGCTGGAGGCGGCGTTCGGGCTGGCTGAACATCAGGGGAACTTTCTTTATCCGACCCTTTAATCTCCTCTTTCAATCGCTCCATTCCGGGCATATTTACCTTAGGAAGTGCGGGCGTCCTCGACCGGGCTTTTTCCTTAGCAGCGGTCGGTGCCACACCCATTTCAGTCAGAATATCGTCGCTCTTATCGAACTTTCCATTGGCATAGATCAAAGTCACAGCCCCAGCGCGGTCAAAAATAAGGTCATATCCCTTTTCGCGGGCATATTTTTGGACGGCTTCATAGATCCGGTCCTGTAGCGGTTTAATTAACTCCTGTTGCTTGCGCCATAATTCACCCTCGAAGCCGAAGCGCTTCGACTGCAACTCCTCCAACTCGGCCTCCTTTTCCTTAATTTCTGCCATTTTTTCCTCCCGCATGGAGGCAGTCAGCAATACTTGCTCGGCCTTAAACGAACGCTGCATACTTTCAATGAGCGATCTTTTTTCGGTTAACTCGTTCGACCACTCCTCCGCCATAGCATCGATTTTTGATTGCGCAGCCTTGTATTCCGTAATTTGGGCGAGGATGTACTCACTGTCGATGTAGGCATACTTCTGAGCAACCGAGAAAAACGGAAAAAGCCAAAACAACAAAGCAAATACTGAACTATAACGCATCATCAAAAGTTTTGTCCGATAGTGATGT